>JAVBNC010000121.1:0-20910 GCA_031551765.1 Desulfovibrionaceae bacterium | reverse complement strand
CCGTCCGGCCGAACCGCATTGTTGTCTACCCATTCTACGAGTCTACGCTGGGCGAATTGCGGCCGGTCGTGTGCCGCATTGCGCCCTGCTCTCACTCTTGGATGGCTTCGACAGCGTTCTTACGCGGAGGGCCGCTTGGCCTTGCCGGTAAGGCGTTCTATGTCGATGGCATAGACCGCCGTGCGTTTGAAGGACTTCTCGATATCGCCGGGCGCTTTGTCCATGTGCTCGGACAGGTATTTTTCCGCCAGCAGCATAAGGCTGCGCCGCTTCTCCTCCGCGTCCTCCACCTTGCGCGCCGTGCCCTGGGCCAGAGCGCATTCGTAGTAAGTGCTGAAGGAACCCGCGTACACCGGCCGGGTGGGGCCCACCACGCAAAAGGAAACCTGGGGACAGAACTCGAGGTTCTCCACTTTCCGGCCCATCAGGGCGCAGTGGAAATACAGGGCCCCGTCCATCATGACGTAGGAGAGCGGGATGCCGTAGGGCCGCCCTTCTTTGCCGACCGTGGACAAAATGCCGTATTCGCCCTTTTCCAGCAGGTTTCTGGCCTCTTCTTCGCTGATGGCGCGGTCTTTTCTGCGTATCGCTCTGTCCATGCCCGTTGCTCCTTTGCGCGGCGGAAGTATGGTGGTGTGCTGTTCAGTGAAATTAGGGAGTTCCCGTTCGGGAGATATACCCAAGGCAAGCCGGCGCGTAAACGCTCCTTTCAACCTTTGGCTGTGGCTTTCCTTATACCCCCGGAGGGGGCCAGGCCCGCCAGGGCCTATGGAGCGCAGGGGCCGGGCGTGATCCCGCACAGGCCGCGCCTGCGGCTTTGCCGGTCACGCATCTTACCGGCCCCGGAGTGGAAGAAAGGCGCTTCAGACCACGCGCAGTTCCGCCGCGAGGCCTTGCGGCGTCAGGGACAGCACGGCGTAGCCGCCGGAAACGAAACTGCCGGGGTTGATGAGCAGGGTCTTGCCCAGACGGTCCACGGCCCGGGATTCGTGGATGTGGCCGCAAAGGCATATGGCGGGCTGCACGTCCTCTATGAACTCCCGCACCGCCTTGCTGCCCACGGAAACCCCGCTGTGCAGCCTGTCGCAGGCCGTGCCCAGGGGCGGGGTGTGGCTGACCAGTATCAGCTGCTCGTGGGGCGGCGCGTTGCGGTGCGTTGTCTCCAGCCAGGCGGCCAGACGGGATTCCGGGTACTCGCTGGGCGTGCCGAAAGGCGTGAAGGGCGACGCGCCCAGGCCCATGATGGCCACGCCCGGCGCCAGCTCCCGCGCGTCCGCGTGGATGTTCCAGCCTTTTTCCGCCAGCCAGTCCGTCACTTCCGGCCGGTCCATGTTGCCGATCTGGGCGAACAGGACGCTGTTGCGGGCGGCGACGGCTTCCAGCACGCGGGCCGCCTGCTTGACCCCGCCGCCCACGGTCATGTCGCCGGTAATAATGACCCCGGCGGCCTCTTCCAGTCCCGGAACGGCGGCCAGGGGCGAAAGGTCGTCGTGAATGTCGCCGAACGCGATCCAGTGGAGGCCGATCATGGTGTAACTCCTTTCGGCTGCTTGTGCTTCTTTGTGTATACCGGTAATGGTGTGGCACCGCAAACCATGCCGCAGGATGGCCCATGACCCAACTTCCCGTTGAAAACCCGCGCAAGACGGCCTTGCGCAAGTCCCTGCTCGCCCGGCGCAAAGCCCTGCCGCCGGAAGAGGCCCGCGAGCGCTCGGAGGCGGCCCAGGCCCTGGTGCTGGCCGACCCGGCCTGGCGCGCGGCCCGTTCCGTGGCCCTGTACCACGCCGTGCGCGGGGAACTGGATACCCGGACGCTGCGGACGGCCGCCCTGGCGGAAGGCAAACAGCTGCTCTTGCCCCGCACCGTGCCTGAAGAAAAAGGCACCATGCGGCTCTTGCCCTGCGCGGACGAAACAACGCTGCTGCCCGGCATGTTCGGCATCATGGAGCCGGACCCGGCCGCCTGCCCCCCGGAACCGCAAGGCGGCTGGCTGCCGGACCTGCTCGTCGTCCCGGCCCTGGCTTACGACCTCAAGGGCTTCCGCCTGGGCATGGGCGGCGGCTATTACGACAGGCTCCTGGCCCGGCCCGCCATGCGCGGCGCGAAACGCCTGGGCCTGGTCTATTCTTTCCAGCTCCTGGACGCGCTGCCCGTGGAAGCCTGGGACCTGCCCGTGCACGGGGTGTGCACGGAAAAGGAACTGCTGTGGCTGAGCTGACAACGCCCGCATCCGCAAGCAATCTCGCGGAAACCTGCCTGTTTTTTGCGTTTCCCGGCCTGCCGCGCGTGCGCTGCGCCTTTACCACCCGGCGCACCGGCTGCCTGGCCCTGCGCGACGAAAAGGACACGGAAGCCGTAACGCGCCGCGCCGCCCTGCTGCGGGACTTGGGCCTCAAGGCCTGGTCCGAACTGCACCAGGTGCACGGCGACCGCCTGCTCCCGGACCCGGAAGCCAGCCCCACGGACCAAAGCATGGCCAACGACGCTTCCCGCCAGGCGGACGGCCAGGCCACGTCCCGGCCCGGCCTGGCCCTGGCGGTCAAAACGGCGGATTGCCAGCCCCTGCTCCTGGCGCATAGGGACGGGCACATCGCTGCCCTGCACGTTGGCTGGCGGGGCAACGCGCTGGATTTCCCCCAGAGCGGGGTGGCCGCGTTCTGCGCTTCGCGCAACATCCGGCCGCAAGAGCTGATGGCGGTGCGCGGCCCAAGCCTGGGCTGGGCGGAATTCGTCCATTTCGAACGGGAATGGCCGGAGCGCTTCCGGCCCTGGTTCAACCCGGAAACGCGGCTGGTGGATCTCTGGGGCCTGACCCGATGGCAGCTTGCGCGGGCCGGTCTGGCCGAGCGCAATATTTTCAGCCTGGACCTGTGCACCTATTCGCCGCCGCGGGCTTTCTTTTCCCACCGCCGGGGGGACACGGGCAGACAGGCGGCCCTGATCTGGATGGAAGCGCAAACATAAACGGTTCCGCTACCCCTGCCGGAGTAAACGGAACCGTTGCGACAACATCGCAGCCTCTTGAACCGTTCCTATAGTGAAGCCCGGCTCGCGCGCTGCTGTCCCACAACGGGGCGGGGGCCGCTTGCCCGCGCTCTTTTGGGAACCAGTTCGTACCCGAGCTGTTCCGCCATGAATTCCAGCGGCTTTGTATTGCCCGTGCAACGCATGATAAGCAGCAAGGTTTCAACACCCAGTTTCGCTCCCGCGTCATAGGGATTAATTTCGCGGAGCAGGGTGGAGTAAGGCTTACCCACCTCCTTCGCCAGGGCTTTCGCCGGGATATGGCTGTCCAAAACGACCGAGTGCACGATTTTTACCAGGTCAGAACGCATCTGGGCACCTCCTGTGCAAATTACAGGGAAGCAACTTTTAGACGAACTCAACAGAGTCTGTTCTTGCAGTTACAGGTTCTTTTCTTTTCCATCAGACATACCCATCCTATTCTGTTGTGTATTTTTTTCTAATAAAAGCCGCTTAGTACATCTCCTCGCTTTTTTTGAACAATAGATCGTCTTGTTACAAAAGTTTCCGGGCACTGTATCGCAAGCCCTACAAAATTCTCAATGAATGCTTGGTACTTTGAATTGTTAAAATATAGGATAGCAAATATTCCCACTTTAGCAAGAGTTTTTTAAATATTTTTTGTCGACAAACCGATATGTTTTTCCGTTGTTAGAAAAAAACGCCGCCACAATAGCTTTTTCCCCAAAAAACCATTGTGGCGGCGAACTGTAAAAAACCTGAAACGGTTTCCAGGCCGGAATCAAATTACCGTAAAATACGTTATTTGGGACTATGCAGACGGGCGAGATGCCCGCGCAGAACGGCGGCCCGGTTTTTTCCCAGCCCGGCTATGCCGGCCAGTTCTTCTTCCGAAGCGGCGGCCATGGCCGCCAGGGACCCGAAGCGGTCCCAGAGCAGGCGGGCCGTTTTGGGTCCCACCCCGGGCACGCGCAACAGCTCCCCGGCCAGGGCCTGGCTTTTGCGCGCGCCCCGGTGACGGCCCAGGGCGTAATCGTGCACCGTGTCCCGCACGTATTGCAGAAAGAAAAACTCGGCGGAGCCGGGCCGTATGGCCAGGGGGTTGCTGCGGCCCGGAATGAAAATCCGGTCTTCCGCCCCGGCCGTGCGGTCCGCCCGGCCCAGTTCGTCCCTGGCTTTGGCTATGCCCGCCAGGGCGAAGTTCCCGGCCGCGCCCGCTTCCGCAAAGGTTCTGGCCACGGCGCTTACCTGGCCCCTGCCTCCATCCACCAGCACCAGGTCCGGCCAGGGCGGGCCGGAAGCGGCCCGGCGCCCCGCCCATTCCGCCAGGGAGGCGTAGTCGTCGCCCCCGGCTTCCACCTTATAGGTACGGTAGGCGTCGCGCAGGGGCTGGCCGCCTTCGAACACCACCATACCCACCCTGGCCGCGCCGCCGCCGGTATGGGAAACGTCCACGGCCTCTATGCGCGCCACGGGCCGGTCCAGGCCGAAATGCGCCGCCAAAAGCGCCGGAATGTCCGGGCCGGGGCGGCGCAGGCTTTCCCCGGCATTGGCCGCGGCCAGGGAGACCAGGGCGTTTTCCTCCGGAGTGCGCGGGCCGGTGAGGCGCACGGGCCCGCCCCGCAGTTCCGAAAGCACCGTGGCCAGCACGGCCAGGCCCTGTTCCGCCTCGTCCCGCTCTTCCGCTGTCAGCGAGCCGCCTTCTTCCGCCAGGCCCCGCACCGCCTCGCGGGTGAGCCAGGGCGCGATGACCCGCTGCGGCACCGGGGAACCGGACTGGTAAAATTGGATAAGCACGCTTTCCAAAAGCTCCGGCCCGTCGTCCAGGTCCAGGCCCGGCCAGAAAAAGGTGCGCTTGTCCAAAAGCGCGCCCTGGCGCACGAAAAGCATGCCGAGCGCCAGGCCTTCCTGCCCGGCGGCCAGGCCCAGCACGTCCAGGTCCTCGCTGGTGGGCAGCACCACGGACTGGCGTTCCACGGTGCGCTCCACCGCGGCGATGCGGTCGCGCAAAAGCGCCGCGCGCTCGAAATCCAGGGCGTCGGCGGCGCGCAGCATGTCGGCTTTCAGGGTTTCCACCAGTTCCCGCGAGCGGCCGCCGAGCAAAAGCGCCACCTGGCGCACCAGTTCCGCGTACACGGCCTTGTCCACGTCCAGCACACAAGGCGCGAGGCACTGGCCCATATGGTGGTACAGGCAGGGCCGGGCGCGGTTGGCGAAAGACTTGTCCTTGCAGCGGCGCAGGGGAAAGGCCTGGTGAATGGCTTTCCAGGTTTCCCTGGCGGAACCTGCGGAGGAAAAAGGGCCGAACAGCAGCACGGAGCCTTTTTCCTTGCCCGGCCGCACCCGGCGCACCACTTCCAGGCGCGGGAAATGCCCGGCCGTGTCCAGGCGGAACAGCACGTAGTCTTTGTCGTCGCGCAGCAGGATGTTGTAGCGGGGCCGGTGCTTTTTGATGAGGCTGGCTTCCAGCAGAAAGGCCTCTTTTTCCGTGTCCGTGGCCAGGGTTTCCACGCTCGCGGCCAGGGCTATCATGGCCCGCGTCTTCGCGGACAGGGCGGATAGGCCCGCGCCGTCGCGAAAATAGGAGAGCACCCGTTTGCGCAGGTTCTTGGCCTTGCCCGCGTAAATGATGCGGCCCTGGCTGTCCTTGTACAGGTACACGCCGGGCGCTGTGGGTATGCTTGCGGCTGCCGGTTTGTCCATGAAGCTTCCGTCCTGTGGCGCGCGGGGCTAGAGCAGATTAACATTGAAAATGTTCATTTGCTCTGCAAGGATTTGTCGTCAAATCCTTGTCGCGAAATTGGCGTAGGCGGGCTTTGCCCGCCGTTAAGCGACAATCTCAAAGCGAAACTGCTCTAAAGGAAAATCACACGCCGCCGAGTATAGCGGAATCCGGCGGAAGAGGCGAGAACCCCGGCCGAAAAGAAATCTCATCTTCTCTATTGAAAATCTTTATCAAGTACGCTACAGGAACGGCTGCACAAGCCACAAATGCGGGCCTGCGCTCTTTTATGCACCTCTTGCAAGAAGGAAGGAAAAACCATGAAACGTTTTGCAACGCTGCTGACGGCGGCCCTGCTTGTGCTGGGCTCTTTCGGCGCGCCCCAGGCAATGGAATTCAAGGCATCCGGCGACTGGGACTTTGGCGGCGGCTACGCCAAAAACACCGGGAACGACGCGTTCTACACCAAGAAACACGGCGGCAACCCGGACGACCCCTTCAATTTCTATACCCGTATCCGCACCCAGCTTGAGTTTATCGCTTCCGAATCCCTCAAGGGCGTGCTGGGTTTTGAAATCGGCACCGTGCGCTGGGGCAGCAACAGCGGCAACGGCACCATGGGCCGCAGCTCCGGCGGCCAGCTGGACGGCGACGGCGTGAACATTGAAACCCGCTACGCCTACATCAACTGGGCCGTGCCCAACACCGGCCTTACCCTGCAGATGGGCCTGCAGCCCATGGCGCTGCCCTATGCCGCGTTCGGCAACCCCATTCTGGACACCCAGGTGTTCGCCGTGGTGGGCAACTACCAGATTACCGACACCGTGGGCATTACCGGGTTCTGGGCCCGTCCTTTCGACGGCGACACCGCCGGCGACCCCGCCGGCAAGCGCCGCGTCGACGAAACCGACATGTTCGCCCTGACCCTGCCGCTCACGCCGGAAGGCTTCGCCATTACCCCCTACGCCATGTACGCCCGCATCGGCGGCGATTCCGGTTACTGGCAGTATCGCTACGGCCTGGACGACGGTGACGCCCTGGGCAACTTCAACCGCAGCTCCAACGCCTGGTGGGGGGGCGCCGCCTTTGAAATGTCCCTGCTGGACCCCATTTCCCTTAAAATGGACGGCGTTTACGGCCAGCTGACCGGCCGCGGCCAGAACCGCACTTTCCCGGACCTGGAATCCAACGAATATCGCGGCTGGCTGCTTGCCGGCCTGCTGGAATACAAGACCGATTCCGCCATCGGTACCCCCGGCCTTCTGGGCTGGTACGCTTCCGGCGACGGCAAGAACGCCTGGAAAGACGGCAAAATGGGCCGCATGCCCATCGTCGGCGTGGACAACGCCGGGTTCGCGCCCACGGCGCTGGGCTTTCCCGGTTCCAACGGCTGCCTGACCGACTCCGTGATCAGCGCCACCGGCGTGGGCACCTGGGGCGTGGGCCTGCAGCTGGCTGAAATGAGCTTTGTGGAAAAGCTGAGCCACACCGTGCGCGTCGCCTACATCCGCGGCACCAACCATGAAGACAACGTCAAGCGCACCGGCGGCGAGATCCGCTCCGGCGACATGAACGACTACGTTTACCTGACCAAAAAAGACTACGCCGTGGAAGTGGACTTTTTCAGCAAGTACGAACTGTACACCAACCTCGACGTGTACCTGGAGACGGGCTACATCTACCTGAACCGCAACGAGGCCACCTGGGGCGACGGCCACGACACCAGCCCCGCCTGGAAGGCCCAAGTGCTGTTCAAGTACCATTTCTAAGACTATAGTTCATTGTATGCCTTTAAACCGGGAGCCTCGCGCTCCCGGTTTTTTTTCGTGATTGCATAGTCCTGCGCCTCAGGCTATGAATCGTGCCCATGATCTTCCCCCGCATCGACCCCATCGCTTTTTCCATAGGCCCCCTGGCCGTGCGCTGGTACGGCGTCATGTACCTGTTCAGTTTCGCCGCCGCCTGGCTGCTGGGCCGCCACCGGGCCAAAAGGAACGGCGCCTTCACCCCTCAGGAATTCGACGACCTGCTCACCTGGGGCATTTTCGGCGTGGTGCTGGGCGGGCGGCTGGGCTACATCCTTTTTTACGACCTGGCCTATTACCTTAAGAACCCCCTGGAACTGTTCATGGTCAACCACGGGGGCATGTCCTTTCACGGCGGCATGCTGGGCGTCATTTTCGGCATGTGGATCTGCGCGCGCCGCCGGGGCAAGACCCTGTTCCAGGTCATGGACTTTATGGCCCCCCTGGTCCCGCCGGGCCTGTTTTTCGGGCGCATGGGCAACTTCATCAACGGCGAGCTGTGGGGCCGCGTGACCACGGAACCCTGGGGCATGGTCTGTCCCGGCGCCGGGCCGCTGCCCCGCCACCCTTCGCAGTTGTACGAGGCCTTTTTGGAAGGCATCGTCTTTTTTTGCCTGCTCTGGGCCTTTTCCGCCAAGCCCCGGCCGCGCTGCGCCGTAAGCGGGGTGTTCCTTGTGGGCTACGGCCTGTTCCGCTTTATTGTGGAATTTTTCCGCGAGCCGGACGCGCATCTCGGCTTTGTGGCCCTGGATTTCCTGTCCATGGGCCAGATCCTCTGCCTGCCCATGATCGCTTTCGGGGTGGTGCTGCTGGCGCTGGCGTACAGAAAATGATGTCCCCCTGCCGCCGTTCGGGTTGACAGCGGGAAAAAAGTGTGGGATTCCCAACTCCTTGTCGCCAATATTGGCACAGCAGGAGGGCATAATGGCCAAAGAAGGCGCCATAGAAGTTGACGGAACCGTGCAGGAAGCCCTGCCCAACGCCATGTTCCGCGTGGAACTGGAAAACGGGCACGAAGTGCTGGCCCACATTTCCGGTAAAATGCGCAAATTTTATATCCGCATTCTGCCCGGGGACAAGGTCAAGGTGGAACTCTCCCCTTATGACCTCACCCGGGGCCGCATCACCTACAGAATGAAATAAGCTGATCCCGTTTTCGCCCCCGGTTTCCGCAAGACGCTTCCAAAGCCGCTTTCAGCGGCTTTTTCCGTCTTTTTCCGCAGCGTTCCGGTCCGCTTTCCGGGGCGTAAAAATGCACAAACTCGGCGTCAGCATTTGACAAAAAGGCCGATTCGGCTAGAATGGCGGTCTTGCTTTTGGCCGTTTTTTCATGCACCACCCATCCCCGCGGGGTTTTGCCATGGTCTTTGATGTTCTGCATCTGGCTATCATTTTGTTCCTTCTCGGCGGCACGCTCTTTGCCGTGGGTCCGCTCATTCTGGCCGCGCTTATCGCGCCCCGGGCCAAGGACGGCGACATGGGCATGCCCTACGAATGCGGCATGCGGCCGTACGGTTCCGCCTGGACCCACTACGGCATCAGCTTCTACATGTACGCGCTGCTGTTCATCGCCTTTGACGTGGACGTGCTCTACCTCTTCCCGGTCTCGGTCTACTACCACCTGACGGAAGGCTGGGCCGCTTTCGGCAAGCTCGTCGTGTTCCTGTTCTTTCTGCTTCTCGCCCTGATTTATTTCCGTGCCAAGGGAGTCTTCACATGGCAGCGCAAGATAGACCTGTGATTCCGCCTTTAGCCCCCACCACGGGCCGCGTTGAGCGGCCCATTATTCCGTTGGGGCCGGTGGATAAAATTCTGGATATGTGCCGGGCCATGTCGCTGTGGCCCATGACCTTCGGCCTGGCCTGCTGCGCCATTGAAATGATGGCCACGGGCATGGCGCGTTTCGACATTTCCCGCTTCGGCGCGGAAGTGTTCCGGCCTTCCCCCCGCCAGGCGGACCTGATGATCGTGGCCGGCACGGTCAGCCGCAAGCTGGCCCCGGCCGTGGTGCGCCTGTACGAGCAGATGCCCGCCCCGCGCTACGTGATAGCCATGGGCAACTGCGCCATTTCCGGCGGGCCCTTCGCCTTCAAGGACCAGTACGGCATAGCCCTGGGCGTGGACACGCTGATCCCCGTGGACGTGTATGTGCCCGGCTGTCCCCCCAGGCCGGAAGCCCTGCTGGAAGGCCTGTTCGAACTGCAGAAAAAGATCGGCGGCAAGCGCTACTGGCCCGTGCCCAAGGAAATGGACACCGGCGCGCTGGACGATTCCGTGGCCGCCGTGGCCGCCGCGAAAAAGGGCGCTCCCAAGTCCGGAGGTGACGGCGCATGAGTTTCGCTCCTCTTTCCTCCGTCACGCTCCTGTATCTGGCCAAAGAGAACCCCGCCAAGGGCGGCTCCGCCCATTCCGCCTTTCTGGCGGCGGACGAGCTGACCAAAGCGGCCAAGGCCCTGTACGACGCCGGGTACCACCTGGAGGACGTCAGCGGCCTGGACACGGCGGAAGGCTTTGTGGCCGTGTACCACTTTGACCACTTTACCAGCCCCGGCCGCGTGACTCTGCGCGTGCTGGCCCCGCACGATGCGCCGGTTTTCCCTTCCATCGCCCCCATTTTCCAGGGCGCGGAATGGCACGAGCGGGAAACGGCGGACTTTTACGGCTTTGACTTTCCGGGCAACCCCAACCTGGTGCCCCTGCTCCTGCCGGACGACATGGCCGAGGTGAACCCCCTGCGCAAGGATGAAGCCGCCCGCGCGCCGCTGCATGTTCTTTTGAAGGTGGCGGAGCGGGAAGTGCTGTTCCAGGCCGAGGGCTTTACCCTGATGGACGCTCCGGCGGTTGAGGCCCCCCCGGCGGAAGCTCCCGCTGAAGCGCCCGCACAGGCTCCGGCTGAAGCCGCGCCCCCGGCCGTGAAAGCGGAAAGCGCGCCCGTGGTCAAGAAAGAGGCCCCCGTGGCCGTAAAAACCGAAGCCTCCCTGGCCGTCAAGGCGGAAGCGCCCCTGGCGGTCAAGCCGGAAGCCCCGCTGACCAAGACGGAACAGCCGGAAACTCCGGAAAAGACTGAAGCCCCAAAAGAGGCCGAAAAAAGCGCCCCCGAGAAAAAAGCGCCCGCCAAGGCGGACAAAAAGGCCGAGGCCCCTGTGAAGAAACCCGCCAAGGCCGCTGCCAAGAAAGGGGATGCCTCCGATGCATAACGTCCACGAACAGATGCGGCACGAGCAGATGCAGGGCGATTTTTACACCGTCAATTTTGAAAAGGGCGCCCGCGAAAACACCATCATCCTGAACCTGGGCCCGCAGCACCCCTCCACTCACGGGGTTTTGCGCGTGCTGCTGGAACTGGACGGCGAATACATCGTGCGCGCGGAGCCCGTGCTGGGCTACCTGCACCGCATGCACGAGAAAATGGGCGAGATTAAGGCTGCCGGGCAGTACATGCCCAACATGGGCCGGGTGGACTACCTGCATGCCATGGCCTGGAACTGGGCCTACGCCGGGGCCGCCGAGCGCCTGGCGGGCATAGAGGTGCCGGAACGCGGCGAATACCTGCGCGTCATCGCCACGGAACTGAACCGCATCGCTTCCCACCAGGTGTGGTGGGGCGCGTACCTCTTGGACCTGGGGGCCTTTACCCCCATCCTGTACGCCTTTGACGACCGCGAGCACATTCTGGACCTTTTGCAGATGATCTCCGGCTCCCGGCTCACCTACAGCTATTTCCGCCTGGGCGGGGTCTGCGCCGACGCCCCCCCGCGCTTCTTCGAAAAGCTGAAAGAGTACATCCCCTATCTGCGCAAGCGCCTGCCCATGTACCACGACCTGGTCACGGGCAACGTCATTCTGCGCCAGCGCCTGGAAGGCATCGGCGTCATCGACGGGGACATGTGCAACCGCTACGGCGCCACCGGCCCCATGAGCCGGGGTTCCGGCGTGGGCCACGACACCCGCCGGGCGGAGCCCTATTCCGTGTACCACAAGTTCGACTACTCCATCCCCACGTTCGCGGAAGGCTGCTGCATGGCCCGCTACAACGTGCGCCTGGCGGAAATAGAAGAGAGCCTCAAGATCCTGGAGCAGGCCGTGGCCTCCATTCCGGACGGGCCGGTTATCGTGGACAAGGCTCCCAAGTTCAATTTCAAGCTCCCCGAAGGCGAAGCGTATTTCGCCGTGGAAGGGGCGCGCGGCAAAATCGGGGTCTGGGTCGCTTCCGACGGCGGCAAGAACCCGTACCGCATCAAGCTGCGCGCGCCGGGCTTCTCCAACCTCAGCCTGTTCGCGGAAGCCGCGAAAGGCACCCTTTTGGCTGACGCGGTTGCCATTCTCGGCAGTCTCGACTTGGTTATCCCCGAAGTAGACAGGTAGGACGGCATGAATTTTTACGACATCCTGCACCTGGTCATTGCCCTGGTGGCCGTCATTGCCTTTGTGGCGGCCAACGGCATCGCGCTCGTGTACGTGGAGCGAAAGGTGGCGGGCTTTGTGCAGCGCCGCCCCGGCCCCTACGAAGTGGGCCCCTACGGCATACTCCAGACTTTCGCGGACACGGTGAAGCTGATCTGCAAGCAACTGGTGAAACCGGACCACGTGGACCCCATCCTGTTCTGGATGGCCCCCATTCTGGCCTTTTTCCCGGTGCTGCTGCTGTTCCTGCCCATTCCCTTCAGCCCTTTTTTCACCGCCTGGAACGTGGACCTGGGCATCCTGCTCATTCTGGCGTTCGCCGGGCTGAACGTGCTGGCCATTCTGCTGGCGGGCTGGGCTTCCAACAACAAGTACGGCCTGTACGGCGCGGCCCGGGGCGTCGCCCAGTCCGTGGCCTATGAAATTCCCCTGCTGCTCGCGGTTCTGGCTATCGCCATGCAGCACGGCACCCTGTCCCTGACCGCCATTGTGGACAAGCAGGGCGGCTTTCCCTGGCAATGGAACGTGTTCACCCAGCCGCTGGCCTTCCTTATCTATTACGTCAGCGCCTTCGGGGAAACCAACCGCGCGCCTTTCGACCTGCCGGAAGCCGAATCCGAACTGACGGGCGGCTTCCACACCGAGTACTCGGGCATGGGTTTCGGCCTGTTCTTCCTGGCCGAATACGCCAACATGGTGCTGGTGTGCGCCATTTGCACCACCCTGTTCCTGGGCGGCTGGAAAGGCCCCTTCCTGGACGGGTTCTGGTGGTTCCTGGCCAAGACCTACACCCTGCTGCTGATCATGATGTGGGCGCGCTGGACCTTCCCCCGGGTGCGTTTCGACATGCTGCTGAACCTTAACTGGAAGTGGCTGCTGCCCCTGGGGGTTCTGAACCTCCTGGCGACCGCGTTCATTATGAAACTCTTCTAGGCGGGAGACCCCATGCGCTGCCTGTTTCGCAAGATTACCGACCTCTGGAGCCTCATCGTGGGCTTCTTCATCACCGGGAAATATTTCTGTTCCCCGCAGCTCACCGTGCATTACCCCAGAGCCACCGTGGAACCGGAAGCCGCCGAATCGTTCCGCGGTCCCATCGAACTGGTGGGCCTGCCCAAAAAGCCGGACACCCCGAAATGCATCAGCTGCATGATTTGCGTGATGGCCTGCCCCAGCAAGTGCATCAGCATCCGCAAATCCCCGGCGCCCAAAATTTCGGCGGAAGAGGAAAAAGCTTTCGCGGAAGCGGAAGCCAGGGGCGAAACCGTGAAGCGCCCCACGGCGCCGAAGAACCCTTCCCTGTGGCATTACGACTACACGCTCTGCTCCTTGTGCGGCTGCTGCGTGGAAGCCTGCCCGGTGAAGTCCATCAAGTTTTCCAATGACATGTACCTGGCGGGCACCAGGCGCGAGGATTTCCACCAGGATCTTCTGGCGCGCCTTTCGCGATTGGCGCGCCTGGCGGCCAAGAAAAGCGCCGACGCCAACCAACAGCCCGCAAGCGAGGCCTGATATGGAGATTTTGGCATACCTTGCCTTTGGGCTCTATTTCGTCATCATCCTGGCCGGGGCCTGCGTGGCCGTGTTCAGCGCCAGCCTGGTGCGCGCCCTGGTGGGGCTTATTTCCACCCTGCTGGGCGTGGCGGGCATGTACCTCTTGCTGCAGAGCCCCTTCCTGGCCTTCATGCAGTTGCTCATTTACGTGGGCGCCGTGTGCGTGCTGATCTTCTTCGCCCTGATGCTGGCCAGCGCCCAGGCGGACGGCGACGAAGCCGCGCCCGCGCCGGGCCTCAAGTTCGTCAAATCCATGCTGGCCGGTCTGTTGCCGCTTATCGTGCTGGCCCCGCCGCTCCTGTTCCACACCGCGCCTTCCAGCCGCAACCCGGCCCTGGTGACCGTGGCGGAACTGGGCAAAACCCTGATGGAAGATTACGTGCTGCCCTTTGAGCTCATTTCCGTGATCCTGCTGGTTTCCATGGCCGGGGGCGTGTTCCTGGCCTGGGATAGGAGGAAAAAGTAATGCCCACCCCTCTCGTTCTTTACCACCTTACCGCCCTGGTGCTGCTGGGCGCGGGCCTTATCGGCCTGACCCGCCGCCGCACCCTGGTGGGCATGCTGATAGCTGTGGAACTGATGCTCAACGGCGCGGGGCTGTCCATTGCGGCTTCCGCCCAGCTCACCGCCGCCAGCGCCGCCATGGGACAGGCCACCACCCTGCTGGTCATGGGCCTGGCCGCCGCCGAAGCAACCCTGGTGCTGGCCATTATCGTCATTGTGTACCGCCGCTTCGGCCACACCCGCACCGCCGACCTTACGACGCTTCAGGAGTAGACGCATGACCGCCTTTGAGGATAGCTACCGCCTGCTCCTGCCGCTTCTGGTCACCCTTGTCGCGCCCTTCTGCATCCTGCTGGCGCGCAAGGACGAAAACCAGCGTGAAGGGGTTTCCTTTGTGGCCGCCGCCCTGACCTTTGTCTGCGTACTCAGCATGGTGCCGGGCGTGCTTAACGGGACTATTTACGAATTCACGCTGTTCACCCTTATCCCCGGCATAACCGCGCGTTTCGCGGTGGACGGGCTGGGCATCATTTTCGCGCTTATCGCCACGTTCCTCTGGGGCTTCGCCACCAGCTACAACGTGGGTTACATGCGCAGCCTGAAAGAGCACGCCCAGACCCGCTACTACTTCTGTTTCGGGGTGGCCATTTTCGGGGCCGTGGGCGTGGCTTTCGCCGCCAACGTCTTCACCCTGTATCTGTTCTATGAAGTCATCACGGTCTTCACCTACCCCCTGGTGGCCCACCACCAGGACGAGGAAGGCTTTGCCGGGGCGCGCAAGTACCTGGTGTACCTGATGGGCACCTCCAAGCTTTTCCTGCTGCCCGCCATGGTGCTGACCTACGTGCTGTGCGGCACCCTGGACATGAAGCTGGGCGACGTGGTCACCGGCATGTTCCCGCCGGATGTGGTGCGCGAAAGCCCGAACATGGTGCGCATAACCTACGTGCTGTACCTCTGCGGCCTGGCCAAGGCGGCGCTGATGCCCTTCCACAACTGGCTGCCTTCCGCCATGGTCGCGCCCACGCCGGTTTCCGCCTTGCTGCACGCGGTGGCGGTGGTCAAGGCCGGGGTGTTCTCCGTCAGCCGCATCATTCTTTCCGGCTTCGGCCTGCAGACCATGGATACCCTGGGCCTGGGCATACCCACGGCGTACCTCGCGGCCGTGACCATTGTGGCGGCCTCGTTCATCGCGCTGACCAAGGACGATATCAAGGCCCGGCTGGCCTATTCCACGGTCAGCCAGCTTTCCTACGTCATTATCGGGGTGGCGCTTTTGACCCCGGCGGCGGTGCAGGGCGGGCTGATGCATATCGCCCACCACGCTTTCTCCAAAATCACGCTGTTCTTCGGCGCCGGGGCCATCTACGTGGCCACGCACATCAAGAAGATCAGCCAGATGAACGGCCTGGGACGCCGCATGCCCTGGACCTTCGGGGCTTTCGGCATCGCGTCCCTGTCCATGATCGGCATGCCGCCGGTGTGCGGGTTCGTGTCCAAGTGGTACCTGGTCAACGGCGCTTTGCAGGCGGACCAGTTCGCGCTGCTCTGCGCGCTGCTGCTCTCGACGCTGCTCAACGCGGGCTACTTCGTGCCCATTTTCTACCGGGCCTTTTTCCTGCCCCCGGACCCGGACGCCAATATGGAGCAGTATTCGGAAGCGCCCAAAAGCATGGTCATACCGCTGTGCATCACCGGCGCCATATCCCTGCTGCTGGGCCTGTACCCGCAGATTTTCCAGAACTTCGTCCAGGTCTTCGGCCACTTTTAGGAGGGATGAAGCATGTTTGACCTAGGTTCCTTCCTGGAATGGCAGAATTCCTTGTTCCGCTTCTGGCGCAAGGTGTTTTTCGCGGCGCTCATTGTGTTCGTGGCGTTGAACGTGTTCATACGGCCCGTGGAACCCCACTTCGGCCTGGACCAGTACCCCGGTTTCTGGGCCGTGTTCGGCCTGGGCGTCGGCCTGGTCATGATTTTCGTCATGAAGCGCATCATCCAGCCCCTTATCGTGCGCAAAGAGGACTACTATGGCGACCTCTAGCTTTTTCGTGCACCCGGCCATCGGGTTTCTGGCTCTGGCCTTTGTGCTGCCCTTCATGAAGGGCAAGGAGTGGCGCTGGCTGCTGCTGCTCCCGCCGCTGATCGCCGTCTGGTCCGTGTTCAGCATGGGCATGGGCGACTACTGCACCCTGAACTGGCTGGGCCAGACCCTGCACCTGGGCCGGGTGGACAAACTCTCCCGCATTTTCGCGCAGGTCTTCGCCATCATGTCCCTGGCGGGCATGCTCTACGCCATGCACGTGGAAGACAAGCTGCAGCACATCATGGCTTCCCTGTATGTTGCGGGCGGCTTCGGCTGCGTGTTCGCCGGGGACTACATCACGCTCTTCGCTTTCTGGGAGCTGATGAGCATAGGGTCCACCTTCCTGGTGCTTTGCGCGCGGGAAAGGGAATCCGTGCTGGCGGGCTTCCGCTATTTCCTCTACCACACGGCGGGCGGGCTGCTGCTCCTGGCGGGCCTCTTGATCCGCTACAAAGCGCTCGGCACCTGGGAGTTCACCTCCGCCGCGCCCGAAGTGGGCACGCTGTATAACTGGCTGATTCTGGCGGGTTTCTGCGTGAACGCGGCCGTCGTGCCCCTGCACGCCTGGCTGCCGGACGCCTACCCGCGCGGCACGGTGACCGGCTCCGTGTTCATGTGCGCCTTTACCACCAAGACGGCCGTGTACGTGCTCTGCCGCGGTTTCGCGGGCTGGGAAGTGCTGGCAATCATGGGCACGGTCATGGCGGTGTACGGCGTCCTGTACGCGTGCATCGAGAACAACGCCCGGCGCATTCTTTCCTACCACATCGTGTCCCAGGTGGGGTACATGGTGGCCGGGGTGGGGGTAGGGACGGCCATGACCCTGAACGGCGCCACGGCCCACGCCTACGCCCACATCCTGTATAAAGGACTGCTGTTCATGGGCGCGGGCTGCCTGCTGCACGCGGCGGGCACGGCCAAGCTGGACAGGCTGGGCGGCCTGGCCGCGCGTCTGCCCTGGGTAATGGTGCTGTACATGGTGGCGGTTCTGTCCATCTCCGGCATGCCCATTTTCAACGGCTTCATTTCCAAAACCATGACCATAGCGGGCGCGGCGGAAGACCACCAGGTGCTGGTGGCCCTGGGCCTGGAAATAGCGGCCGTGGGCACCTTTATTTCCGTGGGCATCAAGCTGCCCTACTTCGCGTTCTGGGGCGGCAAGCCCACGGACACGGAGCGCGCGCTGAAGCCCATCCCCTGGAACATGTACGCGGGCATGACCGTGCTGGCCGTGCTCTGCGTGGCCCAGGGCGTGTACCCGGCCATGCTCTACCGCTACCTGCCCTTTGACGTGGCCCACCCCTACGTGCCCTGGACGGTGTGGAACGTGCTCCAGTCCGCCATGCTGCTGGGCTTTTCAGGCTTCGCCTTCTACAAGCTGCGCAAGGTGATCACCCCGCACGCCGGGCTGAACCTGGACTTCGACTTCTTCTACCGCCTGATCGGCAAGCTGGGCCTGCTGCTGATCTCCAAGCCCGTGGCCTGGCTGGACGACATCTGGACCAACGTGTACCGCACCGTGGGCCTGCGCGGGCTGATGGGCATTGCCCTCGGCTCCTCCTGGTTCGACCGCAAGGTCATTGACGGCATTGTGGACGGCTCGGCCTACGGCGTGCGGAACATCGGCCGCTTCGGCGCGAAAGCGCAGAACGGCAGCCTGCAGAGCTACCTGGCCCTGGCCGTGATACTGATACTGCTGGCGTTCGCGCTTATCTGGTACTTTGGGTAACCGCCAACCTGACGGAGACGCTTCGTGTATTCTGCCATACCTGTCTTAACCATACTCGTCTTCCTGCCGGTGGCGGCCTCGGTCCTGCTCTGCTTTCTCAAGGACGAGGAAACCATACGCAAGGTGACGCTGGGCGCTTCGCTCCTGGAGCTGGTCGCGGCCATTCCCCTGTTGTCCTTCAACCCGGAGGCGGGCTTCCAGTTCGTGGAACGCGCGGCCTGGGTCAAGGCCTGGGGCCTGGAATACTACCTGGCCGTGGACGGCGTCAGCATCCTGATGGTCTGGCTGACCATCTTCACGCTGCCCTTCTGCGTGCTCTGCTCCTGGACCTACATCGGCGCGCGCATCAAGGAATTCCACATCTGCCTGCTGCTGATGACGGCAGCCTGCGTGGGCGTGTTCGTTTCCATGGACCTGGTGCTGTTCTATGTGTTCTGGGAAGCCATGCTCATTCCCATGTACCTGCTCATCGCGGTCTGGGGCGGGGACGAGCGGCGCTACGCCTCCATCAAGTTCTTCCTGTATACCCTGGCCGGCTCCACGCTGCTCTTGGTCGCCATTGTGGCCTTCCGCGTGGTGGGCGGCACCTTTGCCATACCGGAACTGATGCAGAAGGCCTTTTCCTTCCGCTTCCAGTTCTGGGCCTTCCTGGCCATGGCGCTGGCCTTTGCCATCAAAGTGCCCATGTTCCCCTTCCACACCTGGCTCCCGGCCGCCCACGTGCAGGCCCCTTCCGCGGGCAGCGTGATTCTGGCCTCCGTGCTGCTGAAAATGGGCACCTACGGCTTTCTGCGCTTCTGCCTGCCGCTCACGCCCGAAGGCAGCGCCTTTTTCGCGCCGCTGATGGTCGCCGTCTCCGTGATCTCCATTCTCTACGGCGGCGCGGTGGCGCTGGGGCAAAACGACATCAAGAAGCTGGTGGCCTACTCTTCCGTGGCGCACATGGGTTTCGTCACCCTGGGCATCTTCCTCTTCAACTACCACGGGGTGCAGGGCGCGCTCTTGCAGATGCTCAACCACGGCATCGTCACCGGCGCCCTGTTTATGATGATCGGCACGGTTTACGAGCGCAGCCACAGCCGGGAGATAGGCAAGAACCTGGGCCTGGGCAAATACCTGCCCGCGTTCATGGGTTTCTGGGGCCTGTACGCCCTGGCTTCCCTGGGTTTCCCCGGCACCAACGGCTTTGTGGGCGAAATTCTGGTGTTTATCGCCGCCTTCCAGGTGGACCCGGTGGTGGGCATGGCCATTGTGCCCGGCGCGCTCTTGGGCGCGGCCTACATGTTCCGCGTTTCCCTGAAAATGGCCTGGGGCGGGCCTTCCAGCGCCACCACCTGGCGGGACCTCAACCGCCGGGAGTGGACCTACCTGCTCTTCCCCGCCATTCTGACCATTGCCATCGGCCTTGCGCCGGGCCCGTTCCTGCGGCTGGTCAACCCTTCCGTGGACAAGCTTCTGACCGACTACCGCAACCGCACAACCCCCACCATTGTGGCGATTCTTGACGCCAGCGCCGCGGCCCAAGGCATGGCCGCCGCCCAGGACGCCATGAAGCTCATGGTTCAGCTTACGGAAGGAGAACGCCGGTGACCCTTTCCCTTGTCTCCCTCGCGCCCGAATGCGCGATGTTTCTGCTGGTGATGGCCCTGTTCGCGCAAAGCGCCCTTGGGGAACGTTCGCCCGTGTGCACGGCCTGCGTCCTGCCCGTGGCTTCCCTGGCCGTGCTGGCCGTGGCCGCCCTGGGTCTGTTTGCAAGCGGCGTCTTTTTCGCGGAAAGCTACAAGGTGGACCTGCTCTCGCAGTTCTTCAAGCTGGCCGTGGTTTTCGGCTTCTGTTTCGTGGTGCTCAACGCCGTGAAGCAGCCCACCCTGGAAACGGACCAGAAGAGCGACTACTTCCTGTTCATGGCCCTGTCCGCCTGGGGCCTGATGCTGCTGGCCTCCGCCGTGGAACTGGTGACCCTGTACCTGGCCCTGGAGCTTTCCTCCTACAGCCTGTATGTGCTCATTCCCCTGCGCGGCAAAACAAAAGAAAGCGCGGAAGCGGGCGTCAAGTACATCCTGTTCGGCGCGGCCGCTACAGCGCTGAGCCTCTACGGCCTCTCGCACATTATCGCGTCCCAGCACACCACCTACATCGCGGGCCTGATGAAGGCCGACTGGAGTTTCAGCGCCAACCCCGAGGCCGTCATGGGCCTGGGCCTGTTCCTCTGCGGCATGTTCTACAAGCTGGCGCTCTTTCCCTTCCACTTCTGGTGCCCGGACGTGTACCAGGGTTCCAGCAACGAAACCGCCGCGTTTGTGGCCACGCTGCCCAAGCTGGGCGCGGTGATCATTCTCATCCGCCTGGCAAGCTGCCTCAAGCCCGGCCTGGAAATCACCAACGTGCTGGCCGTGCTCTCGCTCATCTCCATGACCTTCGGCAACCTCTGCGCCCTGGCCCAGAAAGACGTCAAGCGCCTGCTCGGTTTTTCGTCCGTGGCGCACGCGGGCTACATCGTGGTGGGCCTGGTGGCGGGCACGGCGCAGGGCATGGCGGCCGCCGCCTTCTACGCCCTGGCCTACGTGGTCATGAATCTGCTCTGCTTCTGGGTGGTCAGCCGCGTGGCCGCCGACGGCCGCAACCTGCAGCTCAACGACCTCAACGGCCTGTACAAGCGTTCCCCGGCCATGGCTTTCGCTCTCGCCGTGGGCGCGTTCGCCCTGGTGGGCCTGCCGCCCACCGCCGGGTTCATGGGCAAGCTGTTTCTGATCAGCGCGGCCTGGAACAACGGCTACAACTGGCTGGTCATCGCGCTGGCGCTGAACAGCGCCATAGCCATCTACTACTACCTCTCCCTGGTGCGCCACGCCTACACCCACGACGACGCGCCCGAACAGGAACACGACGGCTCCCTCTTCGCTTCCGCCGGAGCCATGGTCCTGGCCGGTCTGACCCTGCTGCTGGGCATCGTGCCCGCCTTTGTCTTCGACTTCGCCGTCAAGGCGGGTTCCGGGCTGTTTTAGGGGGAGAAATGGGGGGGGGGGGGGGTAGACATTGATGGGTAGAAGTGTTTTAAGGCACCACGCCCCCCCCCCCACAAAAACAAAAAAAAAGTACGGGTAACGGAAAAGGGAGGCGTGTC
>JAVBNC010000052.1:0-7740 GCA_031551765.1 Desulfovibrionaceae bacterium | reverse complement strand
GGCATGTCCATGCACGGCTCCTGCGGTGAGGGCGCGGTGGCGCGACGCCCGGGGGAAAGGGTAAACCTTTATTGGAAGAAAGGTTTCCCCTTTCCCCCGGACCCCCTATCCCCTTCCAAAGAACTTTGACGGGGGTAATGGGGGCGTTTCTCGTTGATGCAAGCGCACCGTACAATTATCGGCAAGCGCTTGTTTTTTGTCTTATCGGGTCAGCACCCGCCAGTATGTGAGCGCCGTGGCGCGAACAGAACGGCAGATGCGCACCATTTTCTTAGTCACCCTGAACGGGTTCCAAGGGGCGCGCCCCTTGGCGGGTGAGTCCAGAGAGGGCGGAACCCTCTTCGGCCGCCGGAGGCATTCTCTTTATTTCCTATGAAACCGCGCGCGCCACTTATTTTTAGCGCCGCCCAACTCCTGGCCGTGGCACTCGGCTTCGCTGCCGCCGGTGTCCTGGCATTCGACGCGGTTGGGGACGTAGCCCGCGCCGCGCTGGCAGGAGGCGGAATCCGCTTCCATGTACAGCTGGTCGCCGTGGAAGCGGGCTTCCACCGGCCCGGCGCAACGGCTGCCGTCCTGTTCGGTCACCCTTCTCGTGCCGCGGCCGTTGGCGTCAAAGCAGTATTCCACCACAATGGGTTTGCCGGTGCGGCGGTTGAACAGGCCGGTTTCCGCTATCCAGCAGCCTTCCAGAAACTTGTAGTCGTTGTCCTTGCTGGCGTTTTCCGGAATGTGCAGCTTGCCGTCCTTGGGCGGCTGGGGCTTGGGTTCCGGTTTCGGCTCGGGTTTCGGCTCCGGCTTGGGTTGGGGCTTGGGCTCCGGTTTGGGCTTGGGCTCCACCTTGGGCGGGGGCGGCGGGTCTTCCGTTCTGGGGATCAGCGCGTCCAGGGCCGGGGGCTCTTCCGGTTTCGGTTCTTCCTTGGGAGGAGGGGGCGGCGTCTCTTTGGGCGGCACACATTGGGCGGCGCGGTCCAGGAGCTGGGCGCGCAATTTGTCCAGCTCGGCCCGCAGTTGGGCTTCTTTGTCCAATTCGCCCTTCAGGTCCGGGGAGACGGCCGGGGCTTCCGGCGCGCGGGCGCAGCCGCCGAACGGCGCGGGAACGACGAAGGCCCTGGCGCAGCCCGAGGGGCCGAACAGCAGAAGCGCCAGCAGGTAGAGGAACAGCAGCAGGAGCAGGAACTTGAGCAGAGTCCACAGCCAGCCGAAACGCGAGGCGCGTTCCGCCATGGGCAGCACCGTGGCGGCGGCTTCCGGGATGGGCGTTTCCCCGGCGGGCGGCACAGGCACCAGCGGCGCGGCCAGGCCCAGGCGCACCAGCTCTTCCGGCTGCGCGCCCTGGGTGCCGGGCGCGAAACCCCAGCAGATGAGCACGGGCTGGTCCCCGGCCATGTAAATGTGTTCCGCGCCGGGGTATTTCAGGGCCAGGGCCAGCAGGTTGCCCCTGGCGGCGCGCTGGCCGTCCAGGTCGCGGGACAGGGTTTCCGCCTCGCGCTGGATGTCCAGGGCCAGGGCCTGGATGCGGGCGCGGGCCTGTTCCCGCTCGGCCAGGGGCAATTCGGAGAGTGGGCGGACGGGGCCGGGGGCTTCCGTGTACCAGTCCACCACCTGGCGGGCTTCGTCATGCACCGGCTCGGCGAATAAGAGGGCGTGCCGCGCGGAGAGGCGCGTCAACGCGCCCTGCAACTGCGCGTAGCAGTCCGTGGCCAGAATGCCCTGGTAGGCCAGGGCTTCCAGGGAACCGCGCGGCGTGGAGGCTATGAATACGGCGTTCATGCGCTACCTCTCAGCGTCCGGCCGCAACGGTCGGGGGTATGCCATGCTCGCGCATGAAGGCCATCAGGTCCGCCCCGGACAGGGAAAACCCGGTCTGCCGGTAAGATTTGTCGTCCAGGGAAATCATGGTGTTGATGCCTATGACTTCCCCGCGTTCGTTGACCAGCGGGCCGCCGCTGTTGCCCTGGGAGATAAGCGCGGTGTGCACGATAAGCGGCGGCTTGTGGTCCAGCAGCGTACTGATGACCCCTTCGGAATAGACCACTTCCGGCGCGGCTTTGGCGTCGCCTTCCAGCAGGGCCTTGAACTTGGGGTCCGCGCCGATGACCGCGCCGGGAAAGCCCCAGGCGCTGACCTTGTCCGTGCGTTTGGCGTCCGTGCTCATGCGCAGGACGGGCGCTTTGGCGGCCGCGGCGGGCGGCACGCGCAAGAGGGCGTAGTCCCGGTTTTCCTCCCGGCTCACGGCCAGAACCCGGGCCGGGACAATGGTGCCCAGGGCCTTGTTGGTCACCAGCACTTTGGCGCCGGGCAGGGCCACCACATGGCGGTTGGTGGCGATAACGCCGGGAGCCACGAAAAAGCCCGTGCCCACGCCCGCGTTGTCCTTGCCCACGGCCAGCACGAACACGGTGGAGCGTTCCAAGAGGTCCGCCACGGTGCGCGGGGCCGGGACGGCGCTTGCGGGAGAAGTTTCCTGAGGAGCGGGCCGCGTGGCGTTACCCGGAGCGGCGGATTGGGGCGCGTCGCCGTTCTTGGGCAGAACCAGGGGCTGACCGGAACCTTGTCCGGCCCCCTGTCCTGCCCCCTGTCCTGGCAGAGGGGCCTTGTCCGGGGCGGGGCCCAGCAGGCCGGGAATGGCGCAGGGGTCCGCGTTCAGGGCTTCTTTCAGGCGGGCCACTTCCCGCTCCAGCGTTTCGTTGCGGGATTTCTGGGCGGAGAGCAGCGTGTCCGGCCCGGCCAGGGGAGCCTCTTTGGGCGCGAGGCCGCCGGAAAAGAACAGCATGGCCGCCAAGCCCACCGTGGCCAGCAGCAAAAGGCCCCAGACCACGGGGCGGCTGTGCCAGGGCGGCGGCGCGGGGGCGCGGCGCTCTTCCGGCTCGGGAGGGGACTGTGGGGCCTGGGTCATACGGGGCGGTGCTCCGCTTTGGTTACTATGGATTTGCGGAGTATGCCGTAAACGGCTGAAATATGCCAGAGTTCCCCGGACCATTCTTTTTCCGGGGCAAGACGGCGGCTTTTGCGCGAAATATCTTGATTTTCGCCCGATTACAGGCAAAAAGAGGAACGGAGGAAATGGCATGGAGCACACGCCGAAAGGCCCCGCCCCGGAACAGCCTGAAGCGGCCGCGCCGGAACGCCGCACCGGCGACCGGGCCAGCCTGAAGGAATTGCGCCGTTTTTGCCTGCAGTGCCAGGGGGAACACCCGGCTTTCGTGCGTTCCTGCGCGGACCTGTCCTGCGCGCTGCACCCCTTCCGCTTGCCGGAATCCGACAGCTGGTCGCCCCTGCTTGGCCGTGCCGTGCGGGCCATACGCCGCTACTGCCTGGTCTGCGCGGGCGACAGGCGCGAAGTGCGCGCCTGCGCCGCGCGCGAGCGCTGTGTGCTGTGGCCGTATCGTTTCGGCGTGCTGCCCGCCACCTACAAGCGGGTGACGGCCAGGATCAGGAAACCAAAAACGTTGTGGCTGCCTGGTTTGGAGCAGAACTAGAGACTGTTCCCGGAGCATTTTGCCCCACGGCTGGCGCGGCCGGGCTTTGCCCGCCGTTCGGCGCGATTTCAGAGTAAAACGCTCCGGAGTGGGCCGCGCGGCGCCTTACGGCTGGACAGCGCGGCGCAAGTGACGTATCACGTGGTATCGGGGCGGATTAACTCAGGAAAAGTTAAACCGCCCTGCGAAGATTTGAGGATACATCCTTTCAGCGGCGAGGCGGCCGCTTCCCGCGGCATGACGGGATGGTTCCGCCCGCGTTTTTCGAGCCTTTGCCCGCGCACGACGGGGTCTTGTGAGCAAAAGCCCGCCGCCGCGCCAAGGAGTGCCGCCCTATGGGGGATCTTTCTTCCTTCCCTTTGCTTCTGGACAGCCTGGACGAGCCCATGGCCGTCGTGGACGCGGCGGCGCCGGAATTGCTGTACGCCAACGCCGCCATGCTCTCGGCGCTTGAGTTGGAGGACCCGCGCGCGAGAAACGCGGAGTTTGCCGACTTTTTCTCCCGTTCCGCTGAACCGCTGGCTTCTGTGCGTCAGGCCGCTCTTTCCGGCCCGCCTTACCCGGAGGCGGCGGCAGGCGTTTTTGACGCCGCCCTTTCCGGCTGGAGCGGCCAGGCCCGCGCCTTGCCCCTGCTCTGGCGGGGCAAGCCCGCCGTGGGCCTGTTGCTTCGCGCGTCGGGCGGCGTGAACGGCGCCAAGGCCGAAGTGCTGCGGCGCGAGGCCCTGCGCCACCTCAGCGGCAACCCGGCCATTGCCGGGGGCGATTTTCTGGCCGCCTGCAAGGTCATTACCAAGGTGGCCGCGGAAACCCTGGAAGCCACCCGGGTGGGCATCTGGCTCATCAGCGGGCCGGACCTGGCCAACCACTGCATTTACGACCGCCGCCGGGGCGACCACAGCATGGCTCCGCCTTTCGGGCTGGACACCTACCCCGTCTACATTTCCCTGCTGCACACCGAGCGCAACATTGTCATACCGGACACGGAAAACGACTCCATCCTGCCCGGCCTGGCCTCGGACTACAGCCTGGGCGGCATCCGGGCGCTTTTGGACTGCCCCATACGCCTGGGCGGGAACCTGTGCGGGGTGGTGTGCATAGAGCACGCCGGGGACCCGCGCCACTGGACCCTGGAAGAGCAGGCTTTCGGCGCGTCCTTGGCGGATTTCACGGCTATCGCCCTGGAAAGCAGCCGCCTGCACGAAAGCGAGCGCCGCATGGCGACGCTGCTTTCCAACCTGCCCGGCACGGCGTTCCGCTGCCGCAACGACTTTCCCACCTTCACCATGGAATACATGAGCGAAGGCTGCCTTGAGATGACCGGCTACCCGCCGGAAGACATCGTCAACAACAAGCTCTGCTTTTTCGATATCGTGCACCCGGAAGACCTGGGCAAGCTCAAAGAGGACAACGAAGACACGCTGCTGGACGACAAGCCCCTGGACACCACCTTCCGCATCATCCACAAAAGCGGGGAGATACGCTGGATCTGGGAACGCAGCCGGGTGGTGGAAGTGCGGGAAGACAACCCCAACTTCAGCATTGTGGAAGGCTTTTTCAGCGACGTGACCCTGGAGCGCAAACGCGAGGAAGCGGAACAGGCCAGCAGGGCCAAAAGCGAGTTCCTGGCCAACATGAGCCATGAAATCCGCACGCCCATGAACGGCGTGCTGGGCCTGACCACCCTGCTGCTGGACACGCCGCAAAGCGAAGTGCAGCGCCGCTACACGGAAACCATACGCACCAGCGCGGAAGGGCTTTTGTCCATTATCGACGATATCCTGGATTTCTCCAAGATCGAAGCCGGCAAGATGACCCTGGAAGAGGTGGACTTTTCCCTGCGGGCCGTTACCGAGGAAGCCTGCGAAATGCTGTCCCTGCGCGCCAGGGAAAAGGGCCTGAAAATCGCCTTTGTTCTGGACCCGTCCGCGCCGGAATTCCTGCACGGCGACCCCAGCCGCCTGCGCCAGGTGCTGCTGAACCTGATGGGCAACGCCGTCAAGTTCACGGCCAAAGGCTGGATAACCTTGCGCTGCTCGGCGCTGGCCGCCGCTTCCGGGCAGGGCCTGTTCCTGCGCTTCGCGGTGGAGGATTCGGGCATCGGCATCGCGGCGGAACGCGTCGCCACCCTGTTCGACGCCTTTACCCAGGCGGATTCCTCCACCACCAGGCGTTTCGGCGGCACGGGGCTGGGCCTGTCCATCTCCAAAAAGCTGGTGGAGCTGATGGGCGGGGAAATAGGCGCGGTCAGCACGCCGGGCGAAGGCTCCACCTTCTGGTTCACCCTGCCCTTTGTCCCGCCCAAAGCGGACAAAGTCACGGAACTGGACAGCGAAGGCGTGGCGGGGGCTTCCGTGCTGGTGTTCGATTCCCACGCCGCCGCCCGCGCGGGTCTGCGCGCCATGCTGGAAGTCTGGGGCGTGAACGTGGACGAGGCGGAAAGCCAGACGGACGCGCTGGCCAAACTGCGCGCCAAAGCGCCCGGGAAACCCTATTCCCTGATCCTGCTGGACATGGAGAGCGCGGAACTGGGCTTTGAGAACTTCAGCACGTCCAGCCTGGGCATTTCCGGCTTGGGCGGCAGCAAGCTGGGCCTTTTGAGCCCCTTTGGCGCGCCCATGCCTTCCGAAGCCATTGACGCCGAAGGGGTTGCGGGCATCATTACCAAGCCGGCCAAGGCTAAAAACGTGCTGCGCCTTTTGCGCCTGGCGCTGGGCCTGCCCGTGCCCGCGGAAGAAGAAGCCCCGCTGGCCGTGCCGCGTTCCGCCGTGCCCTCCCAATATATTCTGCTGGCGGAAGACGCGCCCATCAACCAGATGGTGGCCATTGACCTTTTGGAAAACATGGGCCACAGGGTGGATGCTGTGGAAAACGGCGCGCGGGCTGTTGAAGCCATGCGCGAAAGAGAATATGATATCGTCTTGATGGACTGCCAGATGCCGGAAATGGACGGCTACCAGGCCACCCGCCTGGTGCGCGAGACGGGCGCGCAAACGCGCAACGCCGCCACGCCCATTATCGCCATGACGGCCAACGCCATGGCCGGGGACCGGGAAAAATGCCTGGCCGCGGGCATGACGGACTATATAGCCAAGCCCATTCGAGTGGAGCAACTTGCCGCCGCCATTGCCAAATGGGGCAAAAACCGCGAGGCGGCCGCCCCGGCTTCTTCCGGGCGGCTCGTGGAACGGACGGACACAGAGAGGAACGCAGGAATGGAACCAATGACGCACGCCCAGGTTCTGGATGTGGAGTCCGCGCTGAAACGGCTGGGCAACAACAAGTCCCTGTACGCCAGGCTGCTGGAACGTTTCCGGGCCGCCTACACCCCGGAAGCGACCTTTATCGCCGCCCCGCTGGAGGCCGGGGACATGGAAACCGCGCAGCGTGAAGCGCACACGGTCAAAGGTCTGGCGGGCAGCCTGGGCGCGGACGCCCTGCAGCACGCCGCCGCCGAGCTGGAACTGGCCTGCAAGAACAGGGCGGGCATGGACGTGTGCGGCCCGGCCCTGGAAGCCGTGCGCGCGGAACTGACGGTGGCCCTGGCGGCCATTGCGGACTATCTGAACCCCGGCGCGTCGGCCCCGGCCGCGCCCGCCGGCCCCGAGGCCCTGGACCGCGCCGCGCTTTCCCGCAAGCTGGAAGAGCTGATGGCCCTGATGGAAGCCAGCGACGCCCGCGCCGCCTCGGTCTTTGCCGAACTCGCGCCCCAGGCCGAGCTGCTGGACAAGGAAGTGACGGGCATGGTGCGGGAAGCCGTGGAATCCTATGATTTCGGCGCGGCTGTTCCGCTTACGGCAGTCCTGATGGAAAGCCTGAAAGAATAGGCGGAGGCCCCCGTGGCGGAAATCACGCTGCATCTGGAAGAAGCCGTGGAGCGCATGGGTGACAGGGCGCTGTACCTGGAAATAGCCGGGTATTTCGTGGAACTGTTGCCGCAGACCCTGGCCGCGCTGAACGCCGCCATGGAAGCGGAAAACTGGCAGGAAATGCGCCGCCTGGCCCATTCGCTGAAAAGCAACTGCGCCACCCTGGGCGCGGAAGGCGTGCGCGAGGAAGCCTACAAGCTGGAACTGGCCTGCAACGCCGGCCAGGGCGAAGAGGCCCGCCGTCTGTTCGCGGCCCTCACGCCCCTGCTGGAAGCGCTGAAAGAGAAGCTGCGAACGCTTGAATAACTGCCGAAGCCCTCTAAGAGTAAAATCAGGGCTCGATGCCGCACACGGCCTGCCGCAACGAACCCAGCGATAACAACAGGGTGGGATCG
>JAVBNC010000122.1:0-9209 GCA_031551765.1 Desulfovibrionaceae bacterium | reverse complement strand
CGCACCATTTTCTTAGTCACCCTGAACGGGGTCCAGGGGCGCCAGCCCTTGGCGGGTGCAGGGCAGAGCCCTGCTCTCATTCTTAATTGGCTTCGACAAAATTGCCTTTCTCTTCCTATGAAGCCGCACCCGGCTTGGCTTCAACCACTTTGGGCGTGACTTTAGGGGCGGGCGCGCCGGGTATGAAGCGGACGCGCTGGGCGCCTTCGATGATGACGCGTTCTCCGGGCTCGATGCCGGAACTGATGACCCAGTCGTGGCCTACGGCGCGCAGGGTGGCGACGCGGCGCTGTTCCACGCTGTTGTCGCTTTTGACCACCAGCACGTAAGCCGTGCCGCTGCTGTCGTGGTTCAGGCCTTCCTGGGGCACGAGCAGGGCGTTTTCGTGGCGGGCGGTTTCCAGCACGGTGCGCACGTACATGCCGGGCAACAGATCGTGGGCCGGGTTGGGGAAAATGGCCCGCAGGGTGATGGACCCGGTGCTGGGATTGACGGTGACGTCGGAAAACTGGAGCACGCCTTCATGCTCGTAGACGCTGCCGTCTTCCATGAGCAGGCGCACCTTGGCCTGGCGTTCGCCGGCCTTGCGCAGGCCGCTTTCGGCCAGCTCACGCTTCAGGCGCAGCATTTCCGCGCTGGAACGGGTGACGTCCACGTAGATGGGGTCCAGCTGCTGGATGACGGCCAGGGGCCGGGCCTGTCCCGCGGTGACCAGGGCGCCCTGGGTGACGCTGGAGGTGCCTATGCGGCCGCTGATGGGCGCCAGCACCTTGGTGCGCTGCAATTGGATGCGCGTGTTGTCCAGTTCGGCAATGGCTATGGAAACGTCCGCTTCCGCTTGCTTGTAGGCGGCCACGGCGTCGTCGTAGTCCTGCTGGCCGGCGGCTCTGGTGGCCACCATGTGCTTGTAGCGGGCCATTCTGGGCTTGGCCGTCTCCACGTTGGCGCGGGCCTTTTCCAGGGCGGCCTTGGCGCTGTTGACCCTGGCCTGGTAGATATCGGGGTCTATCTGGTACAGCGGGCTGTCCGCTTTTACGTCGCTGCCTTCCGTGAACAGGCGCTTCAGGACGATGCCGTCCACCTGGGGCCGGACTTCGGCGATAAGCAGGGGGGCCGTGCGGCCGCTGAGCTCGGTGGTCAGCGTGACTGGAGCGGTTTTCAGGACGATCACGCCCACTTCCGGCGCGCCGTGTTGCACGGGCTGCCCGCTGTTTCCGCCGCAGCCGGAAAGCAGCAGCGGAATGGCCGCCATGGCGAGCACGGCGCGAAGAATACTGCTGAAAATACTGCCGCGCATGAGAGTCTCCTTTACTGAAAGCGTATGCTCATGTAGCTTGAGGGCATTTTTAGAATGAACGTTCATTCATGTCAAGAAAAAAATGTGTGACACGTACGCGTTATACTAACACCGCGAGAAAAAAGTAGTTTTTATTTGGCATGCGACGGAGGTGGGGGATACAATTTTTAAATTGCCTGTCGCAGTACGTGAGAGAGATGGGGAGTTAGAAAAATTTTTAGCGAACCAAATATCATTGACCATATATATAAAAATAAATAGTTTTGTGTCGAAACTCAGGACCGCGACTTGTAACCGGTACAGCCGGTTGCATGAGCGTGCATGGGCAGAGCCGGAATTTCCGGCGGCAGGCCGGAGTGCCTGCGACGGCGCAAGGAAGCAGACAGAGGATACGGATCGATTACCCGGCAGGTGCGAGCAGCGGGTGGCGTGGCGGCGGAAAGAGGCATCCGCCGCCGGGATACGTCGTCGGCATGGTGGCGCCTTTTCAGTTCGCTCGGGTATCCACGCGGCGGCGGTGGCGGTTGCTTTTGTCATAAAGCACGCGCCGTCGTGTACGGGAGGCGTCCGTATCCCCAATTCATTCCGTTTCAGACGGCAAGGCTCCGTCTGAAATCCGGATGGAGGCGGTATGACATCCGAGAGCACGGTACCACTAGGAGGATCGAAGGCGGAAGTTCTGTTCCGGCAAGGGCTGAACTACCACCTGGGCAGAAAAGACACACCCTATAACCCCGCCGCCGCCAGAGAACTGTACCTCAAGGCGCCAGGCCAGGGCAGCGCCAAGGCGGCCCTGAACCTGGTCTGGCTGGCGCGGAGCAAAGCCAGGATGAGCAGCCGCCGGGCGGATGACTTAAGCCGTATGATCCAATATTTCGTGCAGGCGGCGAAAATGGGCTCCCCGGACGCATTGTATTGTTTGCACGAGGCCTGCTCCCAGGGTCTGGGCGTGCCCAAGGACCGTGCGCGGGCGGAAAAGCTGCTGCGCAGTGCGGCTCGTGGCGGTTCGCTGCTGGCCATGACCAAGTTGGGGCTGGACTGCGTGAATCGCGACGAACTGGAAGAGGGCCGGGAGTGGCTGGGCAAGGCTCTGGACCGCGGCTACGGCGACGCGGGCTACCACCTGGGCGCCCTGGCGTACACTGTGGACCAGGACGTGAAGGCCATGGTCCGCTGCCTGGAACGAGGCGCCGGGCACGGCAGCGTCAAGTGCATCCGCAGGCTGGCGCTTATCCATGAGCTGGGCCAGTTCGGCCAGCAGGTGGACATGCCGCTGGCGGAACACTATCGCAACCTGCTGCCCAAGAACAAAACGGCTCTGTCCGGCAAGACTCACTGCCTGCCGGTTCTGAGCGGAGACGGACATATCGAGGCCTATGCCTGATTGCCGTAAACAGATTATTTCGCGCCAGTGAAGCCGGTAGTTTTTGCCGGGCTTTTCCGCGCCACGTAAAACGCCGCCTCGGGCCGGAGCCGGAGGCGGCGTTTCGCACGCGGAAAATCCGCTTGTTTCACGAAGCCCAGCGCACCAGGCCCAGCGAATGCTGGTTGGAAAGCAGCGGGTGCACCGGCACCACCTGCACGGTAAAGCCGAAACGCCCGGCCTCGCCCGGCGTGAGCTTGCCGGAGAATTTTTGCCAGCCGTCGCGTATTTCCCCTTCCGGATACATGGGCGCGAGGTTGCGCTGCAAGAAGCTGTTGTCCTGCGAAACCGCGCCGGCGTAGCTGCTTACCTGCAGGTGGTCCAGGGGAATGCCCGCCGTGTGGATCATGGCTTCCACGGTCAGGGGCTCGCCCACGAACACGGTGTCGCCCTTGGCCAGGGAGACATCCTTGATCTGCAGGTCGGACCAGCGGGTCATCAGGTTCATGCGCCACTCGGAAAGCTCGCGTGCCGGGGTGAAATTGTCGCTGCACAGGTTGCTGTGGCTGTGGAACGCCGGGATATAGGCATCTTCCAGATAGTCAGTGACCATGCGGTGCGAGGTAAAGGTGGGGCCCAGTTCCACCAGGGCGCGCTTCATGCGGGCCACCCAGGCCCGGGGCATGCTGCCCCGGCCGCGGTCGTAAAATTCCGGGATAATGTCGTGTTCCAGCACCTTGTACAGGGTTTGCAGCTCCACAAAGTCCTGGTAGTCCGGGTCGCTGTATTCCTCGCCCTTGCCTATGGCCCAGCCCAGGCTGTTGTCCGGCTTCCAGGCCTCGTCCCACCAGCCGTCCAGGGTGCTGAACTGCAGCACGCCGTTGAGCATGGCCTTCATGCCGCTGGTGCCGCAGGCTTCCAGGGGACGGCGAGGGTTGTTCAGCCATACGTCGCAGCCGGAAATAAGGTGCGCGGCCACCTCCATGTCATAGTCCTCCAGAAAGACCATGTTCATGCGGTATTCTTTGGAACGGCAAAGGGTTATCAGCTCTTTCATCAGTTGCTTGCCGCCCTGGTCCTGGGGGTGGGCCTTGCCCGCGAAAATGAACTGCACGGGCCGGTCCTTGTTGCCGACGATGCGCAGCAGGCTTTCCTTGTCCTGCAGCAGCATGGTGGCCCGCTTGTAGGTGGCGAAACGCCGGGCGAACCCTATGGTCAGCGCGTCCGGGCTGAGCGCTTCTTCCGCTTCCAGCACTTCCTGGGAACGCGCGCCCTGGGCGATAAGCTGGGTCTTGAGGCGCCCGCGCACAAAGTCCACCAGCTTGGCCCGCAGGTGTTCGTGCACCCGCCAGAACACGGGGTCCGGGATATTGGCGGCCTGGCTCCAGATTTTCTGGCAGTCCGGGTCTTCGCGCCAGTCCGTGCCCAGGTAGCGGTCGTAGAGCAAGCCCAGCGGCGGCGCCACCCAGGTAGGCGCGTGCACGCCGTTGGTCACGGAACCGATGGGCACGTCGTCTTCCGGCAGCTGGCTCCAGACTTTGTGCCACATTTTGCGGGAAACCCGGCCGTGCAGCCTGGAAACCCCGTTGTTGAAGCGTGAGAGCCGCAAGGCCAGCACCGGCATGCAGAACGGCTCGCTGTCGTCCTGCGGGGTTTCGCGGCCCAGGGCCATGAAGACCTTGAACGCCAGGCCCATGTCCTTGGCGTAGGAATCAAAATACTGCTGCATGAGTTCCGGCGGGAAGCGGTCGTTGCCCGCGGGCACCGGGGTGTGGGTGGTGAAAATACTGCCTGAGGCGGAAACTTCCACGGCCGCTTCAAAGGGCAAATTGTGCTCCTTCATCAGCACCCGGATGCGCTCCAGGCCCGCGAAAGCGGAGTGGCCTTCGTTCATGTGAATGATCTGCGGCTCCAGGCCCAGGGCTTTCAAGGCCTTGACCCCGCCGATGCCGAGCAGGATTTCCTGCCAGATGCGCATTTCCAGGTTGCCGCCGTAGAGGCGGGCGGTGATGAGCCGGAACTCCGGGCTGTTTTCCGGCAGGTTCGTGTCCAGCAGGTACAGGCGGATGCGGCCCACATTGGCTTGCAGAATACGCGCCACCAGCGGCCTGTCGCCGATCATCAACTGCACGCGGGCGTGGTTGCCGTCCGGGGTGAGCGCCGGGGAAAGGGGCATCTGGTCGAAATCGTAGTCCGGGTAGCGTTCCTGCTGCCAGCCGTCCGGGGTCATGTACTGGCGGAAATAGCCCTGGCCGTACGCCAGGCCAATGCCCACCAGGGGGATGTTCAAATCGCTGGCCGATTTCAGATGGTCCCCGGCCAGAATGCCCAGACCACCGGAATAAATGGGCAGGCACAGGCCGACCCCGAATTCCAGGCTGAAATACGCCACCACGGGCTTGCCCGCCTGCGCGCCGGGAAAGCGCTGCGCCGGGGTCTTTTTCAGGTAGGCGTTCTGTTCGCGCTCCGCCTGGAGCAGCCGTTCCTTGAACAACTCGTCCCGCTCCAGTTCGTGCAGAACGTTCTGGGGCAGATGGTTCAGGAACCACACCGGGTTATAATAGCTTTTTTGCCACAGCGCGGGATCGATCTGGGAAAAAAGCGCTTCGATTTCATAGTTCCAGGCGAACCAGTAGTTGCGCGCAAGGCTCCAGAGAGGGGCCAGAGACTCCGGGAGCTTGGGTATAACGCTGAAAACCTGTAACGACTGCATGTGTCCCTCCTTGGAACTCTTCAAACGTACCGGGACATTATAAGAAAAAAACCAAAGGAAGGGGTTTTGACTTGCCCCTGCCCGTAGCGTAGAAACCGCCCTGTGGTATACGTAACACAGGATAAACCCTAATTTCCACTCTTGCACAGGAGGGGCCTTGTGGCAAGCCCGGTATGCGATTGCGCGGCGGCGGACGTGAATGTTTTGTTTTTTCGGGACGCGGAAAGCCTGTACGGTTCCGGCGGGTTCGCCCCGGCCACGGCGCATTCCGCGGGCATAGACCTGCGGGCCTGCCTGGACGCGCGTGAAGAAGAACTGGTCATAGCCGCCGGGGAGCGGATGATGCTGCCCACCGGCGTGGCCGTGGAGCCGCTGGTTCCCGGCATGGCGGGCTTTGTCTATTCCCGCAGCGGCCTTGGCGCGGTAAAGGGGCTGGTGGTGGCCCAGGGCGTGGGCCTTATCGACCCGGACTACCGGGGGGAGATTTTCGTGTATCTTCTGAACACCTCCGCGCTGCCTTATGCCCTGACGCGCGGCGAACGCATAGCGCAGCTGGTGTTCCAGCCTTTCGTGCGCATCACACCCCGTTTTGTGAGCGAACTTGGCGCCACGGAGCGGGGGGGCGGCGGGTTCGGGCATACGGGCAGTTAGAGCAGTTTCGCTTTGAGATTGTCGCTTAACGGCGGGCAAAGCCCGCCTACGCCAATCTCGCGGCAAGGATTTGAAGACAAATCCTTGCAGAGCAGTTGAACATTTTCAATGTTCAACTGCTCTAGGCCGCTGCCAAAAGCGCTTTTCGCTTTGCCCGTGAAAAAGGCGATGCCGGTCCAACTGCGCATAAGAGCGCGCTTCCTGGACCGGCATCGTGTTTTTTGGTCAGGGAACAAAACACCTTGGCTTTGAAACCCATTCCCGAACGATTTTTTATTCCACCGTGGCCTGGTTACGGCCGTTTTCCTTGCTGGCGTAAAGGTTTTTGTCCACGCGGATCAAAAGATCCTGCTCCGTTTCCCCCGGCAGCGGCACAGCGCCGCCGATGGAAACGCTCAGCCGCAACAGCGGATGCCCCTGCACGCGGGTATTTTCAATCACCCCGCACAATTTTCCCGCTTTCTCTCTGACCGCGTCCAGGGACACGCCGCGCAGCAGCACCATCAGCTCGTCCCCGCCCCAACGGCACAAAAAGTCCGAAGGCCGCAGGTTGTGCTTAAGGCTGCTGGAAACGGCCCGCAGCACCAGGTCCCCCACCTGGTGCCCGTGGGTGTCGTTGATGCCCTTGAAGCGGTCCACGTCCATGAGCAGAACGCCGAAGCTCCAGTTGTCGCGCGCAAAGGCGCTCAGCCAGTGGGTGAGGGTCAAATCGCCATAGCGGCGGTTGGCTATGCCGGTCAGCGCGTCCTTGTAGGCCATCTGTTCCAGCTGGTCATAGTGGGAAAATGCCTCGCTGGCCGCCGTGGCCACACCTCGGAAAATTTCAATGGCCCCGGCTATGGTCCCGCTGGCCGGGTCGCGCAACGGCAGCACGCGTACGTAAATGGGAATTCTATGGCCCAATTTGTGGCGAAAGGTCACCTGCGCCTCGCGCAGGTCCCCGTCCTGCAGGGTTTTGCAAAGCGGGCAGAGCAGGTCGCACAGCAGCACCTTGTCGTGCATGTGCCCCACCACTTCCGGGCCGCATTCCCGGCCCAGCACTTCTTCGACGGTGTACCCGGTCAGCTCCACGGCCGCCCTGTTCCAGGCCAGGATTTTTTTATTGTTGTCAACGATATAGACCGCGTCCCATAGCTGGTCCAGAACAAGGTGCGCCGAAGGGCTGAGAAAAGAAGAGGAGGAGGACGGCACGGTGTTTCCTTTGCCGCGAGACCGCGACAAAAGCGCGCACTCACGGGCTTGCTACATCAGATCTGACAACGGCGAAGGAAACGGGTCGCATTCCCGGCCAGCAGGCAACACTGCCGTATATATACTTTGATTGAGTTCTCGTGTATACAACTTCACTTGAACTTTCAACCGGAGAAGCAGCTATGAGCGCAACACTGCAGAAAATCAAACAGCGGGAGGAAGCACTGCTGTGCCGTACCTACGGCCGCTACCCCATTGCCGTGCAAAAAGGCAAGGGCTGCCGCCTGTGGGACTTTGACGGCAAGGAGTATGTGGACCTTCTGGCGGGCATCGCGGTCAACGCGCTGGGCCACAGCAACGAGGAACTGGCCCAGGTTATGGAACGCCAGGCCCGAAAGCTCCAGCACGTCAGCAACCTCTTCTACCAGGAAGAGCAGTTGGACCTGGCCGAGCGCCTTTTGGCCACCAGCCATTGCGGCAAGGCCTTTTTCTGCAATTCGGGCGCGGAAGCCAACGAGGCGGCCATCAAGCTGGCCCGCCGTTACCAGCAGCGGGTGCGCGGCACCAACGCCTATGAGGTGATCAGCTTCAACGGCTGTTTCCACGGCCGTACGCTGGCCACGGTGGCCGCCACCGGCCAGCAGCGCTTTCAGGACGGGTTCGCGCCCATGCCGGAAGGGTTCACCCAGATCGCCTGGGGGGACATGGACGCGGTGCGCGCCGCCGTCAGCACCAAAACCGCCGCCATCATTCTGGAAATGATCCAGGGCGAGGGCGGGGTGCGGCCCGCCACCAAGCAGTTCATCACGGAACTGGCCGCCTTCTGCAAATCCAAAGGCGTGCTGTTCATTGCGGACGAAGTGCAGTGCGGCCTGTGCCGTACCGGCACGTGGTGGTCTTACGAGCACTATGGCTTTGAGCCGGATATCGTCACTTCGGCCAAGGCCCTGGCCAACGGCCTGCCCATGGGCGCCATGCTGGCCACGGACGAAGTGGCCAAAGGCTTTGAAACCGGCAGCCACGCCACCACGTTCGGGGCCGGGGCTTTCCTGTCCGCCGTGGCCTGCAAGACGTTGGAAATTATGGAGCGCGACAAGCTGGCCCAGCGGGCCGGCGAAGTGGGAACCTGGGCCATGGACCGCTTCCGCGCCGTGGGCCGCGCCGTGCCCGGCGCCATAGAGGAAGTGCGCGGCATGGGCCTCTTGATGGGCGTCGTGCTGACTTTCCCCGGCAAGTCCGTGTGGGAAGCGCTGCTGGAGAAAGGCTTCATCCTCAACCTCACCCAGGAGAGGATTCTGCGCCTGCTCCCGCCCCTGACCGTTGAAAAGCGGGACCTTGAAGCCTTTGCCGTGGCTCTGGAAGAAGTGCTGCGCGCCCAAGGCAAGTAACCGCACATCCGCCCCATACGCCCCGGCCTTTCCGCCACAATCGGAAGGCCGGGGCTTTTCATTGCCTCCGGCCGTCTTACTGTGTATATAAAGGAAAGTGTAACCCCGGAGCGTTTGTTATGGCCGCATCCATATCCCTGCGCGATACCTCCCTCTGGCCCACCCTGGGCCAGACCGTGGCGGATCTTGCCCACCATGAGACGCTGAACCGCGAAACCCTTGGCGCGGGCACCGTGGCCCGTACCCTGGACCGCATGAACGGCATGGAAACCACGGGCGCGCGCACCATCAGCGAAGATATCTTCGGCGGCACGGTGGGCAACTTTCTGGATACCATCAACGCCGGAGCCGTGCGTCCCCGCGACGCGGTACAAAGCACCTACGACGTGCAGCGCGGCATTCTGAACCTCTACACCAGCAACGGCGCCATTGTGGACAGGCTTGCCTGAGGTTTGCGTACGCGACGCCCGGGGGAAAGGGGGAACCTTTCTTGGAAGAAAGGTTCCCCCTTTCCCCCGGACGCCCGCTTCGAATGACGGCCGGGCCGCCGGCGGACCCGGCCTCTCGCGGCGGGCCGGTGTGCAGGGCGGAGAAGCCGCCGGCGGG
>JAVBNC010000086.1:0-30811 GCA_031551765.1 Desulfovibrionaceae bacterium | reverse complement strand
TCCGCCGTCCAGGGAAATGCCCACGTAGGAAAGGCCGACCCCTTTGAGTTCCCTGGCTTTTTCCTTGGTTATCAGTGTGCCGTTGGTGGAAATGACGGCCCGCATGCCTTTGGCCGTGGCGTGGGCGGCAAGCTCAGTCAGGTCCTGGCGCACCAGGGGCTCGCCCCCGGAAAAGAGCATGACCGGCGCGCCGAAAGCGGCCAGGTCATCGATAATGGCCTTGCCCTGCTCCGTACTGATGGGATCCGCGCCCTTTTCGCCCAGGGCCTTGGCGTAGCAGTGCACGCATTTAAGGTTGCAGCGGCGGGTCATGTTCCAAACCACCACCGGCTTTTTGTCCTTGGAAAATTGCAGCAGGTGCGAGGGGAGCGAGCCGGAGTGCCGCCCGTAACGCAGGGCGTCGGAAGGCTCCACTTGCCCGCAGTACAGCTTTGAAATACCTATCATCTACGATCCTTTCGCCCGGCGGGCGGAACCGGCGTCCCAAAAGGGATCATGTCACACGACGTTTGATTTTTACCGCGAACACCGGTACGTACAAATAAAACAAAAAGGAACAGGAGGGAAGCCACCCGGCGCGGATGTGCGCCGAACCAGGGAAACTACAGGAAAACCCGCCGATGAGGCCAAGGGTTCCGGCGGGCCAGCCCTGCAAACACCCCCAACCCGTTCAGGAGGTATGTTGTGACTGGGAAAAAACTGTTCTTGAGCCTGCTGTGTTGCGTGCCGCTCATTCTTTTCGCGGCCTCGCCTTCCCTGGGCAAGGTCCACACCTTCAAAATCACCCCTGACAAAGCCTACAACGGGATGCTGCAAAGCACCATTCCCCCGGTTCTGACCATTGATAACGGCGATTCGGTCATTTTTAACACGGTGATGCTTTTTGAAGGCAAGCTCAAAGGGAACATGACCGTCAAAGAGCTTGCGGCGCTGCGCAAAGCCGTGGCCGAACGCAAAAACGGCGCGTACGCCTTTACCGGCCCCTTTTTCATCAAGGGCGCGGAGCCTGGCGACGTGCTGGAAGTGCGCATCAAGAAAATTGTGCCGGGCAGCTACGGCGTCACCTATATCTACCCCGATGAATGGAAGCTCGGCGGCCTGCCGGAAGGCTTTAAAGACGGCTACTTCAAAACCCTGAATTTCTCCGCCGACAAGAAAACCGTGGAGTTCAAGCCCGGTATAGTGCTGCCGCTCAAGCCTTTCCTGGGCACCATGGCCATTTCGCCCAAGCCGGGGGAAGTGCGGCCTTCCGCCGTGCCCGACTATTTCGCCGGCAACATGGACAATAAAGAACTGGTGGTGGGCACCACGCTGTTCGTGCCCGTGAACGTGCCGGGCGCGCTGTTCATGGCCGCCGACGCCCACGGCCTGCAAGGCGACGGCGAAGTGTGCATTACCGCCGCTGAAACCTATTTCGAGGAAGTGGAACTGCAGTTCATCGTGCGCAAGGACATGAAGCACATGAAGCTGGAACGCCCCATGGCCGAAACGCCCACCCACTGGATCACCATGGGCTTTCACCAAAGCCTGGACGAAGCCATGAAAATGGCGCTGCGCGACGCCATTACCTTTCTCTCCACCACCAAGGGCCTGACCAGGGAAGAAGCCTACGCCCTGTGCAGCCTGGCCGTGGATTTCCGCGTGACCCAGATCGTGGACGGCAACAAGGGCATCCACGGCATGATCCCCAAGAGCATTTTCAAGGACGCCAAGGGTAAGAAGAAATAGGGCCGCGTGCCGCACTTGTCAGGTAAAACGTTTGCAGGCCGCGCCGTTCCGGAAAGAGCGGCGCGGCCGCTTCGTTTTTTCAGCCAGCATTGACAGGGCCTTGCCCCGCGCCATACAATGCGGCATTCATTCTTTTTTTCAGGTTGTTTCGCCATGCCTTCAGTTTTCCGCTCCCTTCTTGCCTCCGCTTGTTCCGGCACCCCTTTGTCCGCGGCTGACGCGAAAAAGCTGCTGCCCCACCTGCCTTCCCGGCTCCTGGACCTGACAGGCGCCGCCGGAGCAGCCTCCAGAGCCGCCACCCTGGCGGGCAAGGCCAGGCCTTTCGCCTGCGGCATCATCAACGCCAAATCCGGCCGCTGTACGGAAGACTGCGCCTTTTGCGCCCAGTCGCGCCACCACGAAACCGGCGCGGCCGTGTACCCGCTGCTCGGCGGGGAAGCGCTTCTGGAACGCGCCGAACGCCTTGCGGAAGCTGGCGTCGCCTACATGGGCATTGTCACCAGCGGGGCCGGGCCTTCAGGACGGGACCTGGACGCGCTGTGCGAGGCGGCTTCGCGCATCACGGCCCGCGCGGGCATCAAGCTCTGCGCGTCCCTGGGGCTGCTCAAGGAAGGCCAGGCCGAAGCGCTGCGCCAGGCCGGGTTTACCAGCTACCACCACAACCTGGAAACATCTCGCAGCCGCTACCCGTCCATTTGCACCACCCACGGCTACGAAAAGCGGGTGGAGACGGTGCGGCGGGCCAAAACGGCCGGGCTGCGCGTCTGTTCCGGCGGCATTTTCGGCCTGGGAGAAGGCTGGACCGAAAGGCTGGAGCTGTCCGAAACCCTGCGCGAGCTGGGCGTGGATTCCATACCCGTAAACTTTCTCACGCCCATTCCCGGCACAGCCATGGAAAACGCGCCCGGCCTTGAACCGCAGGAAGCCCTGGCCGTCATCGCGCTGTTCCGGCTCATGCACCCGGCCCGGGATCTGATTATCTGCGGCGGGCGCGGGTCCACTCTGGGCGCGTGGGAAAACAGCGTTTTTTTCGCGGGCGCCAACGCCATTATGGTGGGAGATTACCTCACGGCCAAGGGCAGCCCCTTTGAGCGGGACCGGGATCTGCTGCGCGCCCTGGGGATCATGCCCCCGGCCTGAGCGGCCGCCGCAAAAAAACGCGCTCCCGGACAGGAGCGCGTTTTTTATTCGGCATATTCAAGTCTCGGGGCTGTCTCAAAAAAGACAGATTTTGTCCCCTGGCAAGGAAAAGACCGATTCTGAGCCAGGGGTGGTACTCTCACGGTACAGCCCTGGCTCAGAATCGGGATTTGACGCCGCCAAGGGGCAAAAGACGCTTTTTAGAGCAGATTAACATTGAAAATGTTTATCTGCTCTAAAAGGATTTGTCCTCAAATCCTTGCCGTGAGATTGGCGTAGGCGGGCTTTGCCCGCCGTTAAGCGACAATATCAAAGCGAAACTGCTCTAAAGACAGCCCTTAACGCAGCGCCAGCGGCTGGGTCACCCCTTGCAGTCCGGCCAGGGCGAACAGGAGCAGCAGGGCCGCTTTCGCGCCCTTATCCATGCCGCGCGGGTCGTGCCATTCATCCAGGGAGTGGATGCCCCCGCTCTTGCCGCCCGTGCGGATGACCAGGGCCGGAATGCCCTGGCTGATAGGCGCGTTGGCGTTGGTGCTGCCCGGTTCCGTGATCACGGGCGTGTTGCCCAGGGCTTCGTTGGCGGCCCAGGCGGCCTGAACGATGGGGCTGTTTTCGTCCTGTTCCCCGGCGGGGCGGTCGCCTATGCACACCACTTCCACGGCCACCTTCTGGCCGCTGGCCGCGCGGAAGGCGTTTTCCTCGTCCACGGCTTCCTGCGCCAGGCGCAGCATGGTGCGCTCCACTTCGGCCAGGGCCTTGGTGCTGACGGAACGCATGTCCAGCTTGCAGCGGGAGCTGTGCGCGATGGAGTTTACAGAAGTGCCGCCGGAAATGACCCCCACGGTGTACGTGGTGCGCGGCTCGGAAGGCGTGATCACGTCCGACATTTTGGCCACGGCGCGGCACATGGCGTGCAGCGGGCTGGGCAGACCGTAAGCCAGCCAGCTGTGTCCGCCGGGGCCGGTGAAAATGAATTCGTAGCGCTTGGAGCCCACCGCGCCCTTGGTCAGCATGCCCGCGTCGTCCGGCTCCAGGGCCAGGCAGGCGGCCACGTCCGGGTTGTCGCGCAGCATGGCCCGTATGCCCCGGATATTGCCCTCGCCCTCTTCCCCGCTGGTGCCGCCCGCCAGAATGGTGCGCACGGGCTTCAGGCCCGCATGGCGGATGGCCCGCAGGATGGAAAGCAGTTCCGCCAGGCCCGCCGTGTCGTCGCTGATGCCGGGGCAGTAAAAGACGCCGTCCTTTTCCGTGATGGCCAGCGGCGTTTCCTTGGGGAACACCGTGTCCAGGTGCGCTTCCAGCACCACCTTCGAGCTGTCGCCGCTGCCGGGCAGAAAGCCGTAGGCGTTGTCGTCCGCGTCGATGCGGCATTCCGTGACACCCAGCGCTTCCAGCTTCTTCTTGAACATGGGGGAACGCAACTCGCTTTCCGCGAAGGGCGCGCCGTGCAGCAGGGTCATTTCCTTGAGTTCCGCCAGCATGTCGGCCTGGTCCGCCTCCAGAAAGGCCAGGGCTTTTTGCATGCCGGGGTCGGCAAGCAGCGTTTCGATCAGAGAGCGTACAGCGGGGGTAACCGTGGGCATGGCTTTCTCCTTTTAATGAAACACGAGCCTCAGGCGCCGGTTGCCCGGCGGGACGACATGGCGGAACCTTTCCCTGTCTTGCTTTTTACCAGCCTTCCTTGTCCAGCGGGAACACGGGACGGAGAATATTCTTGAACGCGAAATTGCGGGGATGCTGCGAGGCCAGGCCCGGCGCGTCCACTTCCAGAATTTCCTTGGCTATGGGCAGATACCCGGCCTTGAAATGCTGGGCGGACTTGACCACGATGACCTTGCGCTCCAGCGGCTCAATGCCGTTGACGCGAAAAAGTTCCGGGTCCGTCGGCTGCAGGCGGTTGGAGCAGACCAGCACCTCTATGCCGTCCAGGTCCAGCACGGCCGTAAGCCCGGCTTCCATTTTCACGCCGTGCCACATGGGCCCCTTGTTGTAAAAAACGCCGTCGGAAATGCTGATCACCTTTGCCCGCGTTTGCAGGGACGGGCCGTTGACGGGTTCGCACTTGCCGCCCAGGCTGACGTCAATATACGCCCCGGCCCCGGCTTTGGCGGCCTGCGCCGCGCTTTCCGGGTCCACCATCACGGCGTAGCACACGCTTTTGGCCTTGGCCGCTGCCAGCGCCGCCAGCAGATAGGTGCCGTCGCCCGTGGAGCCGCCGCCGGGGTTGTCGGAAACATCCGCCAGCACCACGGGAAACTCCTTGGCGGCCATGGCCCGTTGCACCGCTTCCTCCACGGTGGGCATGTTTTTGGTGAACTGCTCCCGGTTGCGCATGATCTCTTCGGCCATGTCGTCCACGATGCGCTGGCCCAGTTCCGGGTCATTATCGGTCACCGCGACGACCGACATGCTGGCTTCCGCTATGTCCGAGCGGAAAAAGCCGTGGAACAGGCTGGCGCAGATGGCGCCGGGCTCTTCTTCCCAGCGGTGCAGCCGCTCGTACCGGGAGAGCATGGGCTCGGCCGCGGTGTTGAAGACCGGGCAGAGCAAAGGAACGCGCTTATGCCGCATGACGGGTTTGAGCGCGCCGCCCAGGCAGCCGGCCATGACCTGCGCCGCCTCCCGCCCCCGCTCGGCCAGGTCCACGTGGGGGTTTTTGTCGTAGCCGATCAGCACGGTGGCGTTGTCCAGCATGGCCTGAGTGATGTTGCCGTGCAAATCCAGCGTGCAGATGACCGGAATATCCGGCCCCACCAGCTGGCGCACGGCAAGAAGCAGCTCGCCTTCGCCGTCCGGGGCGTCTTCCGCCACCATGGCGCCGTGCAGCGCCAGCAGCACCCCGTCCGGCTTGGTTTCGCGCAGGCCGCTGAGCAGCGCGTCGCGCATGTAGTTAAAGGCTTCCCGGGTGACCTTGCCGCCGGGTATGGCGTTGGCCGCCACAACCGGGACGGGCGTAAGCCCCTCTTTGGCGCAGCCGTCCAGAAAACCGCCTACCTCTGTTGCCGTTCCTTTGAAATGGGGCTCGATATCCTTGCCAAGCAGGAGGTTGCGCGCCCGGAAGGTCTCCAGACCGGTGAGCGCCGTGGAAAAGGAGTTGGTCTCATGCTTGAACTCGGCGAGCACGATGGTGCGGGCCATGGCTGCCTCCTTTTCTGGAAGTGGAGCGCCCCGCCCCCCCATGAAACGGAGAGCGGGGCGCGAATAGGTTATTTGCGGGTCACGGCTTTAGCCAGGGGTTCGGTCACGCCTTCCAGGCCCACCAGGGCGAAGAGCATGAGCAGGCCCTTTTGCGCGCCCTTCCAGCCGTCCTTGGGATCGTACCACTCGTCCAGGGCATGGGTATTGCCGGTTTTGCCGCCGGCCCCGATCACCACCGCGGGCACGCCCATGCTGATGGGCGCGTTGGCGTTGGTGCTGGAAGGCGCGGTCAGGTGCGGTTCCACGCCCACGGCCACGGTGCCGGCGCAGCCCACCTGCACGATCATGGAATCCTTGGCCTGGTTGCCGGCCGGGCGGTCGCCCAGGTGCACCACTTCCAGCGTGACCACCTGGCTGCTTTTCGCGCGGAACAGGTTTTCCTCGGCCACGGCCATGTTCACCAGGGCCAGCATTTTGTGGGCCGTTTCCTTGAGCGCTTCGGCGGACACGGAGCGGATATCCAGCTTCATGCGGCCTTCGTTGGCAATGGAGTTGATGGAGGTGCCGCCGGAAACCACGCCCACGGTGTAGGTGGTTTTGGGGTCTTCCGGCGTGATCACTTCGGAAATCTTGGCAATGGCCCGGCCCATGGCGTGCAGCGGGCTGGGCAGACCGAACGCGCCCCAGCTGTGCCCGCCGGGACCGCGAAACACGAATTCAAAACGGGTGGAGCCGATGGCCCCATAGGTGACGCGGTTGTTGAGGGCCGCTTCCATGTTCAGGCAGGCGTCGATATCCTGGTGCTCTTTGAGCAGGGTGCGGATGCCCCGGATATTGCCTTCCCCTTCTTCGCCGCTGGTGCCGCCCAGCAGAATGGTGCCCACGGGTTTCAGGCCCGCGTCCACAATGGCCCGCAGAATGGAAAGGTTCACGGCCAGGGCGGCGGTGTCGTCCGCAATGCCGGGGCAGTAAATGCGGCCGTCTTTTTCCGTGATCTCCAGCTTGGTGTCCTCGGAAAACACGGTGTCCAGGTGGCCTTCCAGCACCACTTTGGGCCTGGGGGTGCTGCCCTGGATAAGGCCGTAGGCGTTGCTTTCCGAGTCGATGACGCAATTTTTCAGCCCGTACTTTTCCAGTTTGGCCTTGTACATGGGCGCGCGGTGCAGGTGCTCCGTAAAGGGCGTGCCGGGCACCAGCGTCATTTCTTTCTGTTCCGCGATACGGTTGTCGTGGTCGGCCTCCAGGTAGGCCATGGCTTTTTTGACCTTCTCGTTGGCCAGCAGCTTGTCAAAAACGGCCTGGATTTCAGGGGAAATCGTATAGCTCATAGAACATCCTTATTGGGTTAAGGGTACAAAGCGTAGCGCCGATAACAGCGGAAAAATAGTAGCCTACCCGGCCCTTCATGGCAATGCGCGGGACATGCCACGCCATACCTTGACAGGGGCCGCAGCGAAAGCTACAAGGCTCCCACGGCAACCGCTAAGGAGCCGGACGGCGGTGACGCCGCCAACCCCGCCAGGTCCGAAAGGAAGCAACGGTAACGGTAGTGCCGGGTGTCCGGCTCCTAGAAAGGGCGAGAGGTGAACACCTCTCGCCCTTTCCCGGAAAAAGCGCGGCCGTTCCGCGCCGGGCAAGCGCATGAACTAAAAAGGCAGATGAATCAGCCCGTTGCGGATAGCCGCGATTTGCCCTAAATTAGCATTGGAAAAAAAAGCGGTAATAGGCTAGAAGAAAAAACGCGACATAAACGGCATAACAAGGTACTGTTTCTGCCGCCTCCGTCATCCGCCCGCGGCACGCCGCATATGGCGGGTGGCGCTATTGTGTTGACCAGCACCAGGATTATTCCTGAGCACATAGTCCTTTTTGCAACAAGGCAAGCACCACTCATGTCCAAAATACTGGATTCCCTGCTCGGCTTTTTTTCCAGCGATCTCGCCATCGACCTAGGCACGGCCAACACCTGCGTGTACATGAAAGGCCGCGGCATTGTGCTGCGCGAGCCTTCCGTTGTGGCCGTGAAAAAAGACAGCCGCGGCAGCAACGTCGTGCTGGCCGTGGGCAGCGAAGCCAAGCGCATGCTGGGCAGAACCCCCGGCAACATCCAGGCCATACGGCCCATGCGCGACGGCGTTATCGCCGACTTTGAAGTGACGGAAGCCATGCTCCGCTACTTCATCTCCAAAGTGCACAATTCCCGCCGCCTGGTGCGGCCGCGCATCATGATCTGCGTGCCCACGGGCATTACCCAGGTGGAAAAGCGCGCGGTCAAGGAATCCGCCCAGAGCGCGGGCGCGCGGGAAGTGTACCTTATCGAGGAACCCATGGCCGCGGCCATCGGGGCCAATCTGCCCATTCAGGAACCCACCTCCAACATGGTGGTGGACATTGGCGGCGGCACCACGGAAGTGGCGGTCATTTCCCTTTCCGGCATCGTGTATTCCAAGTCGGTGCGCGTGGGCGGAGACAAGATGGACGAAGCCATCATGACCCACGTCAAGCGCAAGTATAACATGCTCATCGGCGAATCTTCCGCCGAGGATATCAAGATCCGCATCGCTTCCGCCTACCCCATGGACCCTGAACAGGAAATGGAAGTCAAGGGCCGTGACCTGGTCACCGGTATCCCCCAGAATATCATCATCACCTCTGAAGAAGTGCGCAAGGCCATTTCCGAGCAGGTGGACAGCATAGTCCAGGCGGTGCGTATCGCCCTGGAACAGACCCCGCCCGAACTGGCCGCCGACATTGTGGACCGGGGCATTGTGCTCACCGGCGGCGGCGCGCTGCTCAAGGGCCTGGACCAGCTCCTGCGCGAAGAAACCTCGCTGCCCATCACAGTGGTGGATGACCCCCTCTCCACGGTAGCCGTCGGTACCGGCAAAGCCCTCGACAATATCCATATCCTGAAGGAGGTCTGCGTCGATTAACGCGCGCACGGTCCGACGCATTGTAGGGGGAGTCGTCCTCGTCCTCTTCGGGTATCTCGCACTTTACACTTGGAACAGCCGCACCGGCTTTCTGGACAATCTGGCCGCCAACAGCGGGCTGGAAGCCACGCGTCATATTTTGCGCCCCGCCGTCTGGCTGAACGACACGGTCAGCGGCTACTGGCGCGAATATCTGGCGCTGGTGGACGTGGCCGGGGAAAACGCCCGCCTGCGCGACGAGTTGCAGCGCGCGGAGCAGTACCTTGCCTCCGTGCGCGAGGATCTGGCGGAACTCGCCCGTCTGCGCGAACTTTCCAGCTTTCAGGTGCCGCCCGCCTGGTCGGCGCTGGGCACCCGCGTGCTGGCCGGACGTTTCGGCCCTGTTTCCGCCCTGGAAAGCGTCATGCTGGACCGGGGTTTTGCCACCGGGGCCGCCCCGGGAACCCCCGTCGTCACTCAGCACGGCGTTATAGGACAAGTGCTGCGTTCCGCCCCCCACGCTTCCACCGCTCTTTTGCTTACCGACCCCGGTTTCCGGGTGGCGGTCATCAGCCAGGAGAGCCGCGTGCCCGGCGTTCTGGCCGGCACCGGCCCGCGTTCGCCGCTGGAAGTGCGCTACGTCGCGCCCAACGCCCGGCTCAAGGTAGGGGAACTCCTGGTCACCTCCGGCCTGGACAGCGAATTTCCCAAGGGCTTGCCCGTGGCCAAGGTGCTTTCGGTGCAGCCGGGCGACGAGACGCTGTTCCTGCAAGTGCAGGCCAGCCCCGTGGTAAGCCTTGAAGATGTGGAAGAAGCCCTGCTGCTGGTCGCGCCGCAGGACGCGCGGCCCATGCGCGTGCGCGCGTACCCTGGCGCTACCAATGCCACCGTGGGCCAGGCCCGCCAGAACGCCACGGCCGGCGAAGGCCAGAAAACACAACTCTCGAAACGCAGGACCGCGCCAAGGTAGGGCTTGCGTATGCTCATCAAGAATATTCTGTGGTGGCTCATGTACGCGGCGGTAGCCACCTGGCTGCAGGCCCGGCTGCCGGGGCTGGACGCCTTTCTCCCCGGCCTTTTGCTCTCGCTGCAGGAGCGGCGCTGGCAACAGACCGGCTGGCTGATGCTGGCCGCGCTGGCCGTGCAGGAAGGCACCGGCACCCTGGCTTTTGGCGCCGGAGTGCTGTGGTACGGCATGCTCATTGTCTGCTTTGCGGTGGGCCGCCTCTTTTTCGTCACCAGCAGCCTCGTTTTCGTGCTCATTCTCGCCGCTGTCATGGGCGGGGCGCACGCGCTCATTCTCTACGCCCTAAGCTCTCTCCAGCACCTGCCCCTTTCCCTGACCCGGCTTGTGGAACAAAGTCTGGCCCAGGCCCTGCTCGTGCCCCCGCTGTGGGGGGCGGCCTACCTGATCCGCAACAAGGCGATGCGCCATGCAGATGCAGTTTGACCCGGAAGGGTACCACCCGCCCAGGCCCGGCCTGTATTTCCTGTACTTTTGCGTCGCGCTGCTCTTTCTGGTTTTCGTGCTGCGCTTCTGGTACCTGCAGGTGCTGCGCGGCGCGGACTACGCCCGCCAGGCCCACGACAACCGCCTGCGCCTGGAGCGCATCTACTCTACCCGCGGCCTGATTCTGGACAACAAGCACAAACTGCTGGCGGAAAACCGGGCCGCTTACTGCCTGGCCCTTATCCGCGACGACTGCCCGGACGTGCCCGCAACGCTCGCCCAGGTCAGCCAGTGGACGGGCATTCCCCTGGACCTGCTCAGCGCCAAGTATTTGCAGGACAGGGGCAAGGTCAAATCCTTCGAGCCGCAGCTGCTGGTTTCGGACATCCCTTTTGAAACCCTGGTGCACATCGAAATCAAGCTCCTGCACTGGCCGGGGCTGTCCATTGTCACCCGCCAGCGCCGCCACTACCCGCAGGGGCCGCTCTATTCCCACATTCTGGGCTACGTGGCCGAGGCCAACGAAAAAGAACTGGACGCGGACAGTGAACTGGCACTGGGCGATATCGTGGGCAAGCAGGGCCTGGAATATATCCTGGAAAAGCGCCTGCGCGGCCGCAAGGGCATGCAGGAACTGGAAGTGGACGCGCGCGGCCGCCAGCTTACCCGCGACCTGAAAGACGCCCCCAAGGGCGGGGAAAACATCACCCTGTCCCTGGACATGGACCTGCAGGAAGCCGCTTCCAAGGCCCTGGGCGAAGAATCCGGCAGCATCGTGGTCATGGAGCCGGAAACGGGCAGGCTCCTCGCCCTGCTCACCCAGCCGGCCTTTGACAACAACACCTTTACCACCCGCCTCTCCCACAAGGACTGGAACGCCCTGCGCGAAGACCCGCGCCACCCCCTGGTGAACCGCAGCATCCAGAGCGTCTACCCGCCCGGCTCAGTCTGGAAACTGATGATGGCCGGGCTCATCCTGTCCGAAGGCGTCAACCCGCACGAATCCGTGAACTGTTCGGGTTCGGTCAAGCTGGGCAGCCACACCTTCCGCTGCTGGAAGCAGGGCGGCCACGGCCGGGTGGACCTGGCGCGCTCCATCACCGAATCCTGCGACGTCTACTACTACACCATGGGCGAGCGCATGGGCATAGACCGCATAGCCGCCTACGCCAGAGCCTGCGGCTTTGGCGCCACCACGGGCATCAATTTGCCCAACGAGCAGAAGGGCCTGGTGCCGGACCGCGCCTGGCGGCGCAAACGCGGCGAATCCTGGCAAAAGGGCGAGACGCTCAACGTGTCCATAGGCCAGGGCGCCACTCTGGTCACGCCCATTCAGATCGCCAGCTTTGTCGGTGCGCTGCTCAACGGCGGGCGGCTGCTCAGCCCCACCCTGCTGGCGGACGGCCCCCCGGAAGAGCAGGGCATGCTGCCCATGAAACCCCAGGCGCGCCAGTTCATTCTGGACGCCATGCGTAAAACCGTGGACAGCGGCACGGCCAGACGGCTGTTCCGGCCGGACGCCGTCATCGGCGGCAAAACCGGCACGGCCCAGGCGGTGAAAATAGGCGACGTGCGCCTGAAAGCCCACCAGATGAAGCGCGAACACCGCGACCACGCCTGGATAGCCTCCTGGGGCGTCAAAGACGGCAAAACCTATGTGGTGGTGGTCATGCTGGAACACGGCGGGGGCGGTTCTTCCGCCGCCGGTCCCGTGGCCAGGGAAATGTACGAGGCGCTCTTCGGCCCCGTTCCCGGCGCGGCTCCGGTCAAAACCGCGGCGCCGGCGGAAACCGCCAACGCCACGCGCAGCGCCAACCTTGCCCCCCGGCAGCGAGGCGCGCAATGAGCCCCATGGACCGCCGCCTGATCACCCACGCCAACTGGGGCCTGTTCGGCCTGATGCTGCTTCTGTTCCTCATCGGGGTGGCCAATCTTTACTCCGCCAGCGGCATCCGCCTGGGGGAAGGGCTGGAAGTTTCCTCCTATTACCAGAAGCAGCTGGTCTGGGGTTGCATCGGTTTTGTCTGCATGCTGGTCTGCATGACCTTTGACTACCGGCATTTGAAAAGCCTGAGCCTGCCGCTGTTCGTCACCACCCTGGTGCTGCTGGTCCTTGTGCTGGTGGTGGGCAAAAGCGCCAAGGGCGCGGCCCGCTGGCTGCACCTGGGCGGCTTTACCCTGCAGCCCAGCGAAATAGCCAAGATCAGCGTGCTGATCTTGGGCGCGCGCATGCTCTCCGTGGGCAAGGAACCCCTGGGCTGGGGCCAGCTTTTTGCCGCTCTGGGCATGGGTATCCTTCCAGCCATGCTCATTTTCGTGCAGCCGGACCTGGGCACCTGCCTCAACCTGTTGCTGCTGCTCGGCGGCATGATCGTCTACCGGGGCTTGAAAGGGTATATCTGGTACACGGTGGGCGCCTGCCTGGCCCCCGTCTGCCTGGGAATCTGGTATTTCGCGCCCAAAATACTCAAGCCGTACCAGCTCAAACGCATTCTCACCTTCATCGACCCTTCCAACGACCCTCTGGGCACGGGCTATCACATCATCCAGTCGCACATCGCCATCGGTTCCGGCCAGATGTGGGGCAAGGGCTTTCTGGAAGGCACCCAGAACCAGCTCCGCTTTCTGCCGGAAAAACACACGGACTTCGCCATTGCCGTGTTCGGCGAAGAATGGGGCTTTATCGGCTGCATTCTGCTGCTCACGCTCTTCTGTTGCTTTCTTCTCAGTATTCTGACTACAGTGCGGGACGCCAAAGACCGGTTCGGCAGCCTGCTGGCCGCCGGGGTGTTTTTTTACTTTTTCTGGCAATTGCTCATCAACATGGGCATGACCATGGGCCTGATGCCGGTGGTGGGCATTCCCCTGCCCTTTATCAGCTACGGCGGCAGCGCCACCCTGGTGAACTTCTGTCTGCTGGGCCTGGTGCTGAACGTTTCCATGCGCCGCTTCATGTTCAAAAGCGCATGAGCCATCCCTCACGAGACTATTCGCCGTAAAGGAGCGAACCATGGCTAAAGACGAATTCAATGCCTTTCTCGGAGCGGGAACCATGTACCAGGGCAAGCTCAATTTCCTGGGCGCGGTGCGCATAGACGGGCAGTTTATCGGCGAAATACGCTCCGAAGGCACCCTTATCCTGGGTAAGGACGCGCAGGTGCAGGGCCAGGTGCAGGTGAACCAGCTCATCTTAAGCGGGCAGATCAACGGCGACGTGGTGGTGAGCAGCAAGACCATCATGCACAAAACCGCCTGCCTGCAGGGCAACCTGACCACCAAAAACCTGATCATGGAAGAAGGCGCCCTGCTGCAAGGCTCCATCAACATGGACCCGCAAGAAAGCAAAGCCAAAGAGGAAGAGCGCGTGTAATGGGCCTGTTCCAGCGCCTGGAAACCCCCACGCCGGTCCTTTTGCTCGCGGACCTGGCCGCCGTGGCGGCCGCTTCCTGCCTGGCCCTGTTCGCGCGGGAACTGACCGGCGGCTACGTGGACTGGCCCCAGTACGCGGCCCTCTCCCCCCGTCTGGCCATTTTCCCGCTGCTCTACGCCGCGGGCGGCCTGTACCCCGGCACCTTTCTGCGCCGCTATGAAGAGCTGAAAAAGCTTTCCATGGCCACCAGCGCTGGTTTCATGGTCATGGCCCTGACCTTCTTCCTGACCAAGGAAGGCCAGTCCTTCTCCCGCGTGGCCCTGGTCATGGCCTGGGCCGCCGCTCTTTTTCTGGTGCCCCTCACCCGCTCCCTGCTGCGGGCGCGCTGCGCCGCGAAACAACAGTGGGTCTCCCAACTGGCCGTGTTCGGCCGGGGGTCCTCGCTCACCGCTCTCTTGGCCGCGCTGCAAAAAAACGCCCGCTCCGGCATGGCGCCCGTGGCCCTCGTCCTGCCCCCCGGCGCGTCCACGCCCGACCAGAGCCTGCTGCCGGAACCCATTGAGATCATCCGCGCGGCCCCGCTGCAGGAAGACACGCGCAAAACCCTGCGCGCCCTCACAAAGCGGCACCCCAACATCCACGCCCTGCTGGTGCTGTCCGGATACAGCCAGCGGGAGCAGGAAGAGTGGCTCAACGTCACGGAACAGTGTTTTTCCCGTATCCTGCTCATTCCGGACGCCCTGCCCGGCGAACGTTCCTGGGACATGGCCGCGTACATCGGTTCCGTGCCCGGCCTGATGCTGCGTCAAAACCTGCTGGACAAGCGCCGCCTGCGCATGAAACGCGTCCTGGACATTACCCTGACCATCTGCGGCTGCACCGTGCTGCTGCCCCTGCTCCTGCTCCTGGCGCTCCTGGTACGCCTGGACAGCCGGGGCCCGGCCCTCTTCAGCCACGAGCGCATCGGACGGAACGGCAAGCGCTTCATGGCCTACAAGTTCCGCACCATGGCCGTCAACGCGGCCGAGCTTCTGGAAAAGCACCTCGCCGCCAACCCGGAACTGCGCCGGGAATGGGAAGAAACCCAAAAGCTCAAGGACGACCCGCGCATCACCCGCATGGGCCATTTCCTGCGCAAGAGCAGTCTGGACGAACTGCCCCAGCTCCTCAACGTCCTTAAGGGCGAAATGAGCCTGGTAGGCCCCCGTCCCATCGTGGAAAACGAAATCGCCAAGTACGGCGAGGCATACGAACTCTACACCCAGGTCCGTCCCGGCATCACCGGCCTGTGGCAAATTTCCGGCCGCAGCGACACCACCTACGCCGAACGCATCCATTTCGACCGCTACTACATCTCCAACTGGTCCGTCTGGCTCGATATCCACATTATCTTCCGGACTATTCCGGAGGTGCTTGGAGGCAAGGGCGCGTACTGAGTGCTGACGCCACGCCCGGAGGAGGGGGGAAACCGTCCGCTTCGGATGACGGCCGGTCCGCCGTCCTGGCGGACACGGCCTCTCGCGGCGGGGTGTTGTGCAGGGTACACAAGCCGCCGGCGGGCGCGACCGCCGGCTCAGTGCGCGGATACCAGTTTTTCTTTCGCCCCGCCGCTCCGCAGCCCCACGTCCTGTGGGGCGGGTTGTGCTGACATGAAGGAAAGGTTGTGCCGGGCTTGACGCGCACTCTCAGGCCCATGCATTGACTTCTTCAGCCGCCATCAAGCCAGTATCCGCCAGTACGCGAACACCGCGGGCGTGAGCAGAACGGCAGATACGCACCACTTCTCTCGATTACCCTGAATGGGTTCCAAGGGGCGTGCCCCTTGGCGGGTGCAGGGCGGAGCCCTGCTCTCATTCTTGGATGGCTTCGACAAAACTGCCTTCGACAAAATGTTGCAGCCCCGGACGATTCGGGCTAGAACCGTTCGTCTGTTGCATTTTCAGCCTGCTGTGCGGGCAACAAAGAGATTTATATATGGATAGAGAGAGACCCCCCCAAGATTTTTCGTCCAAGCTGGGCGGCGCGGTGGCCGCGCTGACGGAGCTGGACCAGGACATCATGAAACTGCTGGTGCGGCGCGCCAAGCTGGTTTCCCGCATCCGCGGGGGCCGCAAGCACGCGGCCACGCCCCAGGCGGTGAAAGCGGAAAAGGACGTGCGCCTGGCCTGGGAACAGAACGCCCTGCGCTTCAGCCGCGACGCCCGCTTCACCCGGCAACTGTTTTCCCTGCTCCAGGAACTGGAAGTCAGTTCCCGCGAAGAAGCGGAAGAGAGGACCAGCTTCAACCTGGCTCCGGCCAGAAAGCCTGTGGCCGTGGACCTGCCCGGTCCGGCCTCCGTGCGCGCCGCCCGGCTATGGGCGGCTCTGGCGGCGGGAAGCGGCGCGCCGCTGCAACTTACGCAAGTGCTGCTGAGCGATGGGCTCATCGACTGCGTCAAAGCCTTGAACCAGACAGGCGCGCATCTTTCCTGGACGGCGGACGGGGCGTTGCGGAACGCCGGGGGCGACCCCTTGGTTTTTGGCGAAAAAGTGCTTTACGCCGGGGAAGACAGCCTGACTTTCCACCTTTTGGCTTTCATGGCCGCCGGGCAGACGGGCAAAACCCGCTTCACCGGCGGGGCCGGGCTGAAAATGGCGGATTTCTCGCCCCTGCGCCGCTTTTTGCCGCAGTTGGGCGCGCGTCTGGCGCACAGCGTGCCCAAGTCCACGGGCCTGCCCGCCGCTTTGGAAGCGTCCGGCGTCATTCCGGACCAGGTGGCCCTGCCCGCCGACCTGCCCCTGGACGCGCTTTCCGCCTTGTTCTGCGCGGTAGCCACCTGGGACCGGCCCATACGTTTCGACCTTGCCGCGCTGCCTGCCGACGCCTCTTCCCAGGCTCTGGCGGAAACGCTGCCCCTGCTCCGGGCCTGCGGCCTGGAAGCGGCCGTGCACGGCGCGGAACTGCGGCTGGACCCCGCGCCCCGGAAAGTCCCGGAACAGCCCGTCCTGCCGCTGGACCCGGCGCTTAACGCGTACCTGCTGGCCCTGCCCGCGTTCGCGGGAGGCGGCGCCGTGCTGCGCGGCGCTTGGGACGCCATGTGCCCGGGAGCCGCGGAGGCCGCCTCCCTGCTTAAGAGCGCCGGGCTGAGCCTTGAGCTTTCCGGCACGGCAGCGCGCGCTACGCTGCCCGACGGTTCCGCCCAGACGGCAAGCTTTGCGCGGCCTCTGGACTGCCGCGCCCTGCCGGATTCCCTGCTTCCCCTGGGTCTGGCCCTGGCCGCGCTGGCCGCGTTGCGCTCCCAGGAGCCTGTCCCGGCCCCCCTGCTCGGCCCGGAGCATGACCCCGCCCTGGTGCAGGATTTCCTGGATCAACTGGGCCTGGCCGTGGACGGGGACCTGCTGCGCAAAATAGAGCGCCAGGACGCGGCCCCGGTGCAGTGGAGCTGTCCCGGTCCCTACTGGGGCATGGCTTTCGCGCTGTGCGCCTATGTCCGGCCCCGTCTGCGGCTGGTCAACCCGGCCATGGTCACGGAGCTGTCGCCGCCGTTCTGGGTGCTGTACAACTCCCTGCCCGCGCCCAGTTTGCAGCCCAAAGCCAAAGAAGCCGCGGCCGCCCCCGCGCGGCGGCGGATTATCACCCAAGCCCAATTACCAGAGGAAGAAGCGCCATGAACCTGATTTCCACCCGCGTCGCCGAACAGTTGCAAGGCGGCTCCTGGATACGCCGCATGTTTGAAGCGGGCGCCGCCCTGAAAAAACAATATGGGGAAGACGCCGTCTGCGACTTCAGCCTGGGCAACCCGGACGTGCCCGCCCCGGCCGTGGTGGGCGAATGCCTGCGCAAAATCGCGGACTGCGCCACGGAACCCCTGGCTTTCGGCTACATGCCCAACGCGGGTTTCCCCTGGGCGCGCGAGCAGTTGGCCGCGCACCTGTCCAAAGAGCAAGGCCTGCCCCTCACCGGTAACGACGTGCTGCTCACCTGCGGGGCGGCCGGCGGCCTGAACGTCATTTTCCGCACCGTGCTGGAAATGGGCGACGAAGTGCTGGCCATCGCGCCCTATTTTGTGGAGTACGGCGCTTACGTGGGCAACCACGGCGGCACGCTCAAGACCGTGCCCTCCACGCCGGACTTTCTGCCGGACCTGACCGCGCTGGAAGCGGCCATGAACAAGCGCACACGCGCCCTCATCATCAACTCGCCCAACAACCCCACGGGGCAAGTGTATGGTGAGGCGGAACTGCGCGCCCTGGCGGATCTTCTGACCCGCAAGAGCCAGGAGTTCGGCCGTCCCATTTACCTGGTCTCCGACGAGCCCTACCGCTTCCTGACCTATGACGGCGCCACGGTGCCCGCCGTGCTGCCGCTGTACCCGTACACCATCCTGGCCAGCTCCTTTTCCAAGAACCTTTCGCTGCCCGGCGAGCGCATAGGCTACCTGGCCCTCTCTTCCAACCTGAAAGGCCGGGAACAGCTCATGGCCGGACTTATCCTGGCCAACCGGGTGCTGGGTTTCGTAAACCCGCCGGTCATCGGCCAGCAGCTCATGGCCGCCGCCCTGGGCGCGCAGGTGGACGCTTCCGTCTACGCCCGCCGCCGCGAAGCCATCGTCAACGTCCTGCGCGACACCGGGTACGAGTTCCTGACGCCCAAGGGCGCATTCTACATCTTCCCCAAAGCGCCGGGCGGCGACGACGTGGCCTTTGTCAACGGCCCCCTGCTGCGGGAAAAAATCCTGGCCGTGCCCGGTTCCGGTTTCGCGGGCCCCGGCTACTTCCGCATCGCCTTCTGCATCGACGAAGCGGTCATCCACAGGTCCGCCGAAGGCTTCAAAAGGGCATTGAAAGGCGCGTGACGCGCTCTGGGGGAAAGGGGGAACCTTTCTTTCAAGAAAGGTTCCCCCTTTCCCCCAGACCCCCTATCCCCTTCCAAAGAACTTTGACAGGTATATGTAAGGTACCTCGTTGATAAGGCGGCGCCGTACAATGGCGGCGCCGCCTTTTTTATGTAATCACCCCCAAAGGCCGATAGGTGTATGCAAAACGATGGATACGCGCTTGTCCCTTTTATCCACCCTGAATGGGTTCCAAGGGGCGCGCCCCTTGGCGGGTGCAGGGATCTCGCAACCGCAGGAAGCGGTTGCGCACGGAGCGCAGCGACGCCCGAAGGGGGCGGCACAGGACGTGCCGCATCGAGCCCTGCTCACACTCTTCATTGGCTTCGACAAAATTGCCTTTTCTGTACGCGCCTTGACTTAGGCAATAAAGTGGCGTAACGCTTCGCCTCCGGATTATGTACCCGGACTCCGGCTGTTCGGCCGGCAACCTTTTTTGGCGGCAGCAATGTTTGAAAGCCTTTCCGACCGCTTGGGCGGCGTGTTCCGCAACCTGAGCGGCCGCGCCCAGCTTACCGAAAAAAATATCCAGGACAGCCTGCGCGAAGTGCGTCTGGCTCTTCTGGAGGCTGACGTGCATTTTTCGGTGGTCAAGGACTTTACCGAGACTATCCGCCAGCGCTGCCTGGGCCAGGAAGTTGAGAAAAACCTCAGCGCGGCCCAGCAGGTGGTCAAAATCGTCCACGAAGAGCTGGTGGCGCTGCTGGGCGGGGAAAGCAAGGGGCTGGAGCTTTCCGGTCCCGGCCCGCACGCGGTGATGATGGTGGGCCTGCAGGGTTCCGGTAAGACCACCTCCGCCGCCAAAATCGCCAGCCTGCTGCGTTCGGAAGGGCGCAAGCCGTACCTGGTCCCGGCGGACGTGTACCGCCCGGCGGCCATTGACCAGCTGACCACCCTGGCCCGCCAGCTGGACATGCCCTGCTACCCTTCGCGCACGGACATGAACCCGGTGGATATCGCGGCCGACGCGCTGGAACAGGCCAAGTCCCTGGGCTGCGACGTGGTGCTGCTGGACACGGCGGGCCGTTTGCATGTGGACCAGCCGCTGATGCAGGAACTGGTCAGCATTAAAGAGCGGGCCAGGCCCAAAGAAATTTTGTTCGTGGCCGACGCCATGACCGGCCAGGACGCGGTCACCGTGGCCCAGGCCTTTAATGAAAAGCTCACTCTGAGCGGCGTAGTGCTGACCAAGATGGACGGCGACGCCCGGGGCGGGGCCGCGCTGTCCATCAAATCCGTCACCGGCGCCTCGGTCAAGTTCGTGGGCGTGGGCGAAAAAATTTCCGACCTGGAAGCCTTTCACCCGGAACGGGTGGCCGGCCGCATTCTGGGCATGGGCGACATGCTCACCCTCATGGAAAAGGCCCAGGCCACCATCCAGGAGGAAGAGGCGGCGGAACTGGCCCGGAAAATGGAAAAAGCGGAGTTCGACCTGGAAGATGTCCGGGTGCAGATGCGCCGCATCCAGTCCCTGGGTTCCCTGGACGGGCTGCTCAAGCTTATTCCCGGCATGAGCGGGCTGCGCCAGAAACTGGGCAACTCCGTGGTGCCGGAAAAGGAAATGTCCCGCTCGGAAGCCATCATCAACTCCATGACCATGGCGGAACGCCGCCGCCCCGCGCTTATCGGGGCCAGCCGCCGCCAGCGCATCGCCAAAGGCAGCGGCACCAGCGTCGCGCAGGTCAACCAGCTGCTCAAGCAGTTTGAGGGCATGCGGGAGATGATGAAAAAAGGCATGGGCGGCAAAGGGCCTGCCATGCCCCGTCTCCCCGGAATGGGGGGTATGGGCGGCCTGGGCGGTTTTGGCGGATTCGGCGGTTTTGGCGGACTGGGCGGCGGCATGGGCGGCGATATGCCCGTGTCCGGCGGCCTTTCCAAAACCGCGCTCAAGAAGAAGAAAGAGAAACGCAAAGCGGAACGGAAAAAGAAAAAACGGTAATGCGGACGGCATTATTGTTCTCCGCCTTGCAGTTTTTAACAAACCGGTTATTATTATTACAGGAGTGTACACATGGCCATCAAACTGAGACTGACCCGCATGGGCACCAAGAAACGCCCGTTTTACCGCATAGTCGCCATTAACAGCGCCACCCGCCGCGACGGTCGGCCGCTGGATTTCGTCGGCTACTACAACCCCATGACCAACCCGGCGGAAGTGAAATTCGACGCCGAGAAGGTCAAGAAGTGGCTGGACCTTGGCGCCGAAGCTTCCGATACGGTGAAAAGCCTGATCAAGCAGAGCGGTAAATAAGCGTCTTCGCCTTTGGTGGCGCACAGTCCAGGGGGGGCCATACGCTTCGCCGAGTAGCATATATCTTTGCGACCGGCACGTGGTGCCCGGCGGCGGCCGGGCCAATTAGAGCCCTGAGAGGTACGCCATGCTGAAAGAACTGGTCACTTACATTGCGCAATCCCTGGTGGATAAACCGGAAGACGTTGTCATTACCGAGGTGGAAGGCGAGCACACCAGCGTGCTTGAGCTTCGGGTGGCAAAAGAAGACCTGGGCAAGGTCATAGGCAAGCAGGGCCGCACGGCCCGTGCCATACGAACCATTTTGGCCGCCGCTTCCAGCAAGGCCAAAAAGCGCACTGTTCTGGAAATTCTGGAATAAGCCGCCCGCGTCCCGGCTTTCCGCCCGCGGCCGCTGGAGGAAAACCATGCCGGATACGCTATGGCCGCCCAGACGCTTTTGCCCATAGGTTTCATTACCAAGGCCCACGGAATTCGGGGGGAAGTCAGCGTGGAGTACCATGCCGACTCCCCTCGTCTTTTGCAGGGCGAACTCTATCTGCGCGCGGGGTCCGCGCCCCCGGCGCGGCAAAAGGTCGCGTCCTGGCGCAGGGACAACGCTCGCCTGCTGCTGCGCTTTGAAGGCATAGCCGACCGCACGGCGGCCGAGCGCCTACGCGGCGCGGAAATTCTGGTGCCCGCGGACGCGCTCCCGGAACTGGACGACGGCGAGGTCTACCTGCACGCGCTTCTGGGCCTCAGCGTCATCGAAGTGAAGGAAGACGGCTCGGAAAGCCCCGTGGGCAGCCTGGAGAACATCAATTCCCCGGCCGGGCAGGAACTGTGGACCATCCGCACCCCGGCGGGCGAGGAAAAACTCTTTCCCGCCGTGCCGGAATTCGTGCGCGATATCGACCTGGACCGGGGCGAGGTGCGCATCACCCCTCCGCCCGGCCTTTTTGACCTCTAGACCGCTCTTCCCCCATGCATATCACCGTCGTCACTCTGTTCCCGGAATTTTTCAGCGGGCCGCTGGAAGCGGGCCTCTTGGGGAAAGCGCGCGCCGCCGGTCTGGTCGGCCTGGACCTGGTCAATCCCCGGGACGAAGCCCTGGACCGCCACCATACCGTGGACGACCGCCCCTACGGCGGCGGCCCCGGCATGGTCATGCTCCCGGACCCGCTGGTGCGCACCCTGCGCAAATTGGGGCACGGCGCTCCTTTCACACCGCCTCTGCCGGGAGAGCCTGGCTCCGCGAAAGGGCCGGGCCGTATTTTAATGATGGCCCCCAAAGGCAGACCGCTCACTCAGGAACTGGCCCGCGAGCTGGCCCAGGAAGAACGCCTGACCATACTCTGCGGCCGCTACGAAGGCTTTGACGCCCGGCTGGAGGAGCTTTTCCCCATCGAATGCGTGTCCCTGGGGGATTTCGTGCTCAACGGCGGGGAAACGGCGGCCCTGGCGGTTATCGAAGCTTCCTGCCGCCTCCTGCCCGGTTTCATGGGCCACGAGGAATCCGGCGAGGACGAAAGTTTTTCCCACGGCCTGCTGGAATACCCCCACTACACCCGGCCGGAAGTGTACGAAAACCTGCCCGTGCCGGAAATACTCCGCTCCGGCGACCACGGCCGCATCGCGGCCTGGCGGCGGCAGGAATCGCTGCGCGCCACCCTCGCCCTGCGGCCGGAACTGCTGGCCGAAGCCCCGCTCTCGCGGGAAGACCTGGACAGCATGCGGGACATGGAGCGGGAAAAAGTGGGCCGCAATCTCTTCTGCGCCCTGGTCCACTACCCGGTGCTGGACAGAGATAAAAATTCCGTGGCTGTTTCTTTGACAAATCTTGACATTCACGATATAGCCCGCAGTTCGTGCAGCTACGGCTTGGGCGGTTACTATATCGTCACCCCGCTGGAAGACCAGCGACGCCTGCTGCAAGAGATTCTCGGCCACTGGACGAAAGGCGCGGGCGCCAAGAGCAACCCGCACCGGGCGGAGTCCCTGCGCCTTGTCCGCGCGGCGGAAAGCGTGGATGAGGCCCTGGCCCGGGTGGAAGAGCGCACGGGGCAGCGCCCCCTGCTGCTGGCCACCAGTGCCCGCGAAGCCGGAACCATGAGCTTTTCCGGCGCGCGAAAGGCCCTGGCGGAACGCCCCGCCCTGCTGCTTTTCGGCACCGGGCACGGCTTGTCGCCCCACCTTTTGGAGCAGTGCGACGCGATTTTGCCGCCCATACGCTGGCACGGCGCGTTCAATCACCTTTCGGTGCGTTCGGCGGCCGCCATAGTTATGGACAGAATTTTACACGACTGGTATTAAAGCCACCTCTTACGAATATTGCGCGCGGATGGTGCTGGGCACCTCCGGCAAGGGAGCCAGGACATGAATATCATCAAGCAAATTGAAACCGACCATCTGCGCGTGGACCTGCCGCACTTCAAGTCCGGCGACAACGTCAAAGTACACTTCCGCATCGTGGAAGGGGAAAAGGAACGCGTCCAGATTTTCCAGGGCAACGTCATCCGCATCCACCGCGGCGCTTCCAACGCCACCTTCACGGTGCGTAAGGTTTCCGACGGCGTGGGAGTGGAACGTATCTTCCCCCTGCACTCGCCCTTTATCGAGCGCATTGAAATGGTGACGATCGGCCGCGTGCGCCGTTCCCGCCTCTACTTCCTGCGCAACCTCAAGGGCAAGGCCGCGCGCATCAAGCCCCAAAAGAACTGGTAAGACTCGCGGAGGGCCGGCACGACCGGCCCTCTTTTTTATTTTTGGACCACCCATGGCTCCAGCTTCCCCTCCCCCACTTACGACGGAAGAATCCGCCCTTGAATTCCGCATCGGCGTGGACGAAGCGGGCCGGGGCTGCCTTGCCGGTCCCGTGGTGGCCGGGGCCGTGCTGCTGCCGCCGGACCTGGATATCCCGCTGCTGCTCCCGGGCCTGACAGACTCCAAAAAGTGCAGCCCCAAGCAGCGCGCCGTGCTGGAGCAAGCCATACGCCGCCACGCCCTGGCCTGGTCCCTGGGCCTCTCCTGGCCGTGGGAGATCGACCGCATCAACATTCTCAACGCCACCTTCCGGGCCATGAGCCGGGCCGTCGCCACCCTGCGCCTGCCCTGCCCGCTCGCTTCCTGCTGCCTGCTCGTTGACGGCAACCACCCCATCAGAATTGAACAGTGGCACGCCGTGCACAGCGCCCCCCTGCCCCGGCAGGAGGCCGTCATTGACGGCGATGCGCTGCTGCCCGCCATTTCCGCCGCTTCCATTCTGGCCAAAGAATTCCGCGACCGGCTCATGGCCGCCCTGGACAGGCGCTGCCCCGGCTACGGTTTTGCCGGGCACAAGGGATACGGCACCAAGGCCCACCTGGCCGCCCTGGCGCTAAAGGGGGCCAGCCGCCTTCACCGCCAAAGCTTTCGCGGCGTGCGTCCGGAAACGAAGCAGCTGACGCTGCTTTGACGCGTTCCCGGCACTTTTCCGCGACTTTTCCGGGCTTGACAGCTTCGGCCGGATAAGTGAATTTGCAACATGCAGTTCCTTCGCGCCAACCCGCCGCCTCCGACGGGCACGCAGCGCCGGTGGCTTTGCAGCCGCGCGGCCGGTTTTTTCCTGGCCCTTCTTTTCGCGCTGCCATCCCTTCCCGTTCTCTGCGCCGCCGCCGAAGGCGCGGCAATCCCCGCGCCCTTTTCCGGCACCGCTTCCTGGTACGGCCGCAGCGCCCACGGCAGGGTCACGGCCAGCGGCAGGGTGTTCGACAGGCTGGACTACGCCGCCGCGCACCGCGCCCTGCCTTTCGGTACCGTGCTGCGCGTGCACAACTTCCGCAACAACAAGCACGTGCTGGTGGCCATTTGCGACCGGGGCCCCTTTGGCCGGGGCCGGGTGGTGGATGTTTCCCTGCAGGCCGCCAAAGAGCTGGATTTCGTTTCCCGCGGCATTGTGCCGGTGTGGTGCGAGGTGGTCAGCACGCCGGACGGCGCGGTGCTGGACAACAGGCAGCGCTTCTATATCCAGCTTTTCACCGCCTGCGTCAAAGATGAGGCGGAACGCCGGGCCCGCGACGCTGCCCTGTATCTCAACCTGGCCACAAAAGTCTTTCGTTCACCGGATGATGGCCCGGACAGCTACGTGACCTGCGTCGGCCCCTGGCCTGTTTTCTTTGAGGCGGAAACCCTGCTGGAAGACCTTCCCGCCTATTACGCGCGGGCCAAAGTCATCCTGGGCCCCCTGCGCGGCGATACGCTGCCTTCCGCCTTTATTCCCGGCACGGTTCCCGAGCCATCCCCGGCCCCAGTCAAAAAATCCCGTCCCACAGGGAAAAAACGTTCCGGAACGCGCTGAATGCCCCACTTTCATCCACGCCGGCCCTCTGCTTTTGCCTTTCAATGTACCCAGTTTATGATGGAACTATTTGAAAAAATAGCGTATACGTTTCTCCTAGCCATGGAGGGGAGGCCGTGGCCGCGGTTGTAGTTTTGTTTTGCACCATCAGCACGGTTTGGAGCCCTGCATGGTAAAAGCATCCGCACGAATTCTGATCATCGACGACGATCCCGGTATTCGCGGCAACATTGCCGCATACCTGGAAGACAGCGGATTTTTTGTCATGGGAGCGAAAGACGGCCAGGAAGGCGCGCGCATTCTGGAAGAGATGCGCCCTGACCTCGCTCTGGTGGATTTGTGGATGCCCATTATGGACGGGCACCAGTTTCTGAGGCACTTACAGGAAAATTCCCCGCAAACCCCCGCCATTGTCATTTCCGGGGTGGGCGTGCTGGAAGACGCCGTCACCGCCCTGCGCCAGGGCGCCTGGGATTACGTCACCAAACCCATAGCCGACATGCGCGTGCTGGAACACGCCATCACCAAATGCCTGGAACGGGCGGAATTTTTACAGGAACGCGAGCGCTACCAGGAACGCCTGGAAAAAGAAGTGCAGCAGCGCACCAAAGACCTGCGCCGCTCCAATGTGAGCCTGCGCGAATACCAGGATCTGTTGCTGGAAAAAAACCGTTTTCTCCAGGCCCTGCTGGAAAGCATCCCCAGTCCCGTTTTCTATAAGGATCTCGATGGGGTGTATATAGGCGGCAACCAGCTTTTCAACAAAATCGTTTCCCTGCCGGAAGGCGAGCAGCTTGCCGGAAAAACCCCCTTTGACCTTTTCCCGGAAGAAGTAGCCACGCTGCTGGCCCAAGCGGAGCAGATGCTGCCGGAACGCGGCAGCTGCAAGTGCTGCGAGGTGCTCGTTCCCTCCGCCCAGTCAGAGCGCCATGTGGAAGTATACAAAGGCCGCTTTACGGACCGCAACGGCCGTATCGCCGGGGTGGTGGGCACTTTTCACGATATTACCGAGCTCAAGAGCAAAGAGAAAAAAATCCTTCACCAGGCCATGCACGACGAGTTGACCGGGCTTTTGAACCGCCTGGGGGTGCACAGACGCATTGAAGTCCTGATCCACGGCGGCGGCCCCGCCACGCGCTTTGCTATTTTCCACGTGGACCTGGACGATTTCAAGGTCGTCAACGACAGTTTGGGGCACACCGTGGGCGACGCATTGCTGGGCGCGGCCGGACGACGGCTCAGCGGGCTTGTGGAGCAAGGTTTTGTGGGCAGGCCCGGCGGGGACGAATTTCTGCTGGTGGCGCTCGGCGTCGCGGACGACGAGGCGGCCGCCGCCACCGCCGCCCGCGTGCGCACAGTGTTCGAGCGGCCCTTTGTGGTGGACGGGCATGAAACCTATTTGCAGCCCACCGTGGGTTACTGCCTTTACCCGGAAGACGGCATTGACGCGGCCACGCTGATACGCAACGCGGACCTGGCCATGTACCGGACCAAGGAGCAGGGCACCAAAAGCGGGCGTTTTGCCGCTTCCATGATCTCCGCCATCACCAGGCGGATGGAGCTGGACAAAATGCTCCGTACCGCCCTGAAAAAAAATGATTTTGTGCTTATGTACCAGCCCAAGATCAAAATCCCCAGCGGCAAAACCGTGGGCATGGAAGCCCTGATCCGCTGGAGCAGCTCCTCGGGTCTGGTGCTGCCTTCCGAATTCATTCCCGTGGCCGAGGATACCGGCCTTATCCTGGACCTGGGGGAATGGGTGCTGCGGGAATCCTGCAGCGCGCTGCGGCGTCTTTCCGCCCGCGGCCTGAACGACCTGGTGCTCTCCCTCAACATCTCCGCGCGGCAGATCCAGGCGGCCCTGCCGCAGCTTATCGCCCAGACGCTGCGGGAAACCGGGGTCAGCGTGAACCAGTTGGAGCTGGAAGTGACGGAAAGCGCCATGATGCGCGATATCGACCTGACCCTGGACGTGCTGCACCAGATCAAGCTCATGGGGCTGCGCGTGGCCATTGACGACTTCGGCACCGGGCATTCCTCGCTGTTCTATCTCAAAAATTTCCCCATCGACACGCTGAAGATAGACAAAAGCTTTGTGCAGGATGTTTGCACCGACGTGAGCGACGCGGTGCTGGTTTCCTCCATCATTTCCATGGCCAAAAGCCTGGGGCTGGGCATTGTGGCGGAAGGCGTGGAAACCGAAGCCCAGATGATATTCCTGCGTGAGGCCGGCTGCACGGAACTGCAGGGCTACTACTTCAGCAAACCCCTGAGCGAAGAGGATTTCCTCGCCTACATTCTGAAAGAGCGCTCCCCGGGACACGGCTGAGACGCCTTCTGCCGCGCAAAACGCAAAAAAGCCGGGACAATCCGGCTTTTTTGCGTTCACTATGTTCGCGCTCAGCTTCTGCGCCGCAAATACACCGCTCCCACAGGATCGGAGGAAGCTTTATGATAGCCGGACAGGCCCTTGCCCTGCTTACGGCTGTCCTTAAGCGCCTCGCGCAGCGTTTCCGCCTGGTCCAGCGCCTTTTGCGTCAGACGCTGCTGAAAGGCCTGCACTTCGCGCAGTTTTGCCTCCAGTTCCTTGGCATTGCAGCCGTCGCGCCGTTCCCAGGCTTTGGCCATCAGGTCTTCACGCTCCGCGCAAAGACTTTCAAGCAGTTCCTCGTCCTCGGCGGCCAGGGCGTCCGCTTCCTGCCGGGCCAGATCCAGGGCGGCGTTCAAAAGCCGTATGCTCTCATGCATGGGATTCTTCCCTTTTCATCAGCAAACCAGGGGCTGTTTCTAGAGCAATTTCGCGCTGCACTGCGTTTCGCAGGGCCAGAGCCTTTTGTCATAAGATAAAACCTCAAAGGCAACATGCTCTAGAGCATTTCAACTTTTAAAAGTTGTAATGCTCTGCAAGGATTTGTCCTCAAATCCTTGCCGCGAAATGCTTGTAGGCGAGCTTTGCTCGCCGTTAAGCAAGCATTTCAAAGCGAAACTGCTCTAAAAAGACGGGTTTGTTCCCCGGCAAGAAAAAGGCCGATTTTGAGCCAGGGATAGTACCCTTATGGCACAGCCCTGGACCAAACCCGGCCTTTGAAGGAGCCCAGGGGACAAAAGGCGCTTTTCAAACCTACGCCGCGGCGGCGGCGATATCCTGGCCCAGGCTGTCCAGCACGGCGGTCCATTCGCCGCAGGCGGGCAGGAACTCGTATTCCATAAGGTCGGCCAGCAGAATCCAGTCCTGGTTGGCCATAACGTCGCTCATTTCTTCCAGCAGGTTGTCCAGAGTCAGGGAAACGGCCTTGATCTGGCTTTCGTCTTCCTGGCGGAAGTGGTCGCGCAGCACGCCGACCGTGCCCAGGAAATGGCGGGTCACTTCCAGAAGGTCCTGCAGCACTTCCAGGGCTTCGGCAATGTCGCCCTGGCGGAACAGCCCGGCCACGCGCTTGCCGCCGGTGCTCATGATGCCGATGACCTTGTACAGTTCCTGCGTGATGTCGCCGGCCATCTCGTCCATGGAAGCCGTGCGCAGTTCCACGCGCTGGATCTCTTCCGTGCTGATGTCCTCCGCCTGGTGGGGGTACAATTCGCTGAAAGCCTCGTCGTTGACCAGCACGTCGGTAACAATGCGGTCCGCAAGGGTTTCCTCTTCCATGACCTTGACCAGAATCTCTTCCAAGTTGGCGAAACTGCCCATTTCCAGCGCGCTTTGGCGACCGTCGATAACTATCATGATATTCCTCCTGCCTCCCTGTGGGAAAGTTTTACAGTTCGTGCCGGATAAAATGCAAATTGCGGGCCAACTTTTATAATTGTCCGAAATATAAATGAAAAAATATTTTAAATAAAGAGAGTGCAACCCCCGAAGCGGGTTTTACGGCTTTTTTGACGGCCGCCCGGAGCCGGTCAGGAAGCGGGAAGGGGCGCGGGCAGCCCTTCGCGGAACGCGGTGAAAAGAGCCAGATAGTGTTCCGCCAGGATAAGCATGACGTCCAGGTCGTCGCTGCCCTGGGTTTCCTCCCGCCAGAGCAGGCTGAGGGCGGCCAGACGAGGGGATGCATGCAAAAGCCCCGCCATGCGCTGCCAGGTGCTGAAAAAACGCTGCCGCACCTGGGGCAGCGGGTTTTGCCGCAGCAGACGGCCCTGCTGGGTAAGAGCGTCCAGAAGCAGCGCGGCCTGGCCCAGTTCCCGGTCCAGAACGGCGGCGGCTTCCGGCGGCAGGGGCAGCGGCGTTTCCCGCCTTTGCGGCGCAAAGGGTTTTGAGCGATCCCTGTCAAGAAACTGGCTGTACACGCGGCGCTGTTCCCGCAGCCACACCGTGCGTTCCGTCCCCTCATGGCCGGACAGGGAAACCAGATCCATGAACCCCCGGCTGTCGAAGCGGCTTTTCCAGACCCTGGCCCCGGCAATATCTGCCGCCCCTTCCCAGGCCCCGGTGCGCAAAAAAGCCAGGGCCAGGTCCAGCACGCTTTCCGGCCGCACCACGCGCAAGCAGCGGTGGTTGTCCGGACAGTCCGTGCCGAAGGCGCAGGGGTGGCAGGGCAGGTCCGGTTCCAGGGAACAGCTGCCTTCCTGGTACGGCCCCGTGTCCCAAGGCTGGGCCGTGGCGAAAAACAACGCCAGCACCGGCGTGCCCAAACCGGCCGCCAGGTGCATGGTGCCGGTATCGTTGGTAATAAGCAGGCGGCTGGCGGCAAGCAGAGCCGCCAGTTCCGGGAGCGAGGTCTCCCCCATCCGGTCCACGCAGGGGGAAGCGGCATGGCGCCGGTATTCCTCGCCCAACGGCCGTTCCCCCCCGCTGCCCACCAGCACGGGACAGAGCTTTTCCCGCTGCCAGAGCGCGTCCCCCACGGCGGCGAAACTCTGCGCGCGCCAACGGCGGCGTTCCTCGCTGGCGCCCAGTTGCAAGGCCACAAAGCCCTTGCACCCGTCGGGAGCGCGTTTCAGCAGCAAGGCCCGCTGCACATCAAGGGCTTCCGGCTCCGGGGCGCGCAGGCGCGCGTCGGCGGGCAGGTCACCCACTTTTACTACTTTGCGGAACAAATCCACGACATTGAAGGGGCTGACCCCGCGCACGCGGCTGGCCCCCTGCAGAAAGGAGGCCCAGGGGTCCGTGGTGTCGCCGAACCCCAGGCGGTCCAGACCGAAACCAGCCAATTCCCCCTCTTCCGCCAGATAGCGGCCCAGCAGACGCGCGCTGACCATGGGGGTGAGGTTGCAGACCCGGTCAAAGGAAAAGGAACAGCGCAGCCCGCGCTTCCAGGCATCCAGGGAAGTGAGCGCCCCTGGCCAGCCCTGCTCCAGAAGGGCCAGCAGACCGGCCCCGGACAAAGGATACACGCCGGAAAGCCCGCACAAAAGCGAAGCCGCGCCCGCGAAGTTGTCCAGGCAGACCAGGGCCGGGGACGCGCCTTTGGCCGCCAGCCCGCTGACAGCCGCCTGGCATTGCAAAAGGTCCCCGAAGCGGGTCAGGTTGATGAGCAGTGTCCGCATAAATCCCCGCCCTCCGGAACGCATGTGTCAGGGAATACCGACAGATACCCGATGCCCTGCAGCGAGATCCCATCCCCCCCGTTAAAGTTCTTTGGAAGAGGGAGGGGGGACCGGGGGAAGGGAGAAACCGATCTTTCAAGACAGGTTTC
>JAVBNC010000174.1:0-9144 GCA_031551765.1 Desulfovibrionaceae bacterium | reverse complement strand
ACCGCGAGGGAACGCCTAAACTTGTGGAAGTGGGCGGCTTGCAGTGGCTCGGCACGTAGGAGCCTGTCCAGCCGCGGGCTTTTAAATAGTAGGCTCCGTCGGCCGGGGGAAGGGGGGGGGGAACGTTTCTTGGAAGAAAGGTTCCCCCCTCCCCCGGACCCCCCACCCCCCTTCCAAAGAACTTTGACAGGGGGTATGTGGGGTGTCTCGCTGATGGAACGACCTCGTGGAATCACGGGGTATGCCTTTATTGTCTTTATCAGGATAATCCATGCGTAGTACCCTCATCCTCGTCCTGACCCTGGTTTCGCTCCTCGCGCGCCCCCTGCCCGCGCGGGCGCACGCGGCCTATATTTTCGCCTGGGTGGACGGGGAGCGGGTGTGCTCCGAGAGCTACTTCGCCAAAAAGAGCAAGATCCGGGGCGGCGCGGTGACGGTGCAGTCCAGTTCGGGCCGGACCCTGGCCGAAGGCCGCACGGACGAACGCGGCCTGTGGTGTTTCCCGGCTCCCCCCGTGCAGGATCTGCATTTTGCGGTCAATGCGGGCCAGGGACACCGGGCGGAATTTGTGCTGCCCGCCAGGAATTTCCCGGCCGGGAACGCGCGGACGGCTCCCCCTTCCACGCCCGCTGCTGCGGATGGCGCGCGGCAGGCTCCGGAAGTCGCGTCCCCGGACGCGGTCTCGTCTAAAAGCATGGACCGCGACAAGACGCCGGTCGCAACACCGGATGCCCTGCGCGAAATGGTGCGCGAGGCGGTGCGCGAAGAGCTGCAAACCCAGCTTAGCCCCATACGCCAGGCCCTGGCCGAGCAAAACGCGGACAGCGGCCCCTCGCTGCGCGATATTGCCGGGGGCCTGGGCTGGATTGTGGGCCTGGCCGGACTGGCCGCCTGGTACACAAGCACGAGGCGGAAAAAATGAAGGCAGACATGCATGCATATCGCTGACGGCGTGCTTTCCGCGCCCGTGCTGGCGGCCGGCGGCGTGCTGGCCGCGGGCGGCGTGGGCCTGGGGCTGAAAAAACTGCCCTGGGACCGGGTCATGGGCGTGGCGCTGTTGTCCTCCGCTTTTTTCGTGGCCTCGCTCATTCATATCCGGCTGGGCGTGGGCAGCGTGCATCTTATCCTTAACGGCCTTTTGGGCGCGCTGCTCGGCTGGGCCAGCGTGCCCGCCATTTTTACGGCCCTGGTCTTTCAGGCCCTGCTCTTCCAGTTCGGGGGGCTGGCCGTCTTGGGGGTCAACACCTGCATCATGGCCCTGCCCGCCCTGGCTTTCGGCCTGGCCTGCCGTCCCCTGTTCCGTTCCCCGCGCTTCCGGGCGGCGGCCGCGTTCTCTTGCGGCGCGCTCAGCGTCGCGGGCAGCGCCGCCCTGGCCGCCCTGGCCCTGGCTCTGTCCGGCGAGGAATTTTTGGCTTCCGCCGCCGCGCTTTTTGTCGCCCACCTGCCCATCATGGGTGCGGAAGGGCTGATCACCATGCTCATCGTCGGCTTTCTCGCCAGGGCCAAGCCGGAACTGCTGTTTTACGACAGCGGCCCGACTGGCCTTGGTCCCGGCGGCCCCTTGTGACCGCCTTGCCCGCCGCCCCGGCTCAAACGGCCTTTTTGCCGCTCCAGGCCCTGGACCCGGCCCCCAAGCTCACAGCGGCCCTGGTTTTCGCGGTGCTGGTCAGCTGCCTGCACGGCGCGGCCGCTTCCGCCCTGGCCTGCCTGGTTCCCCTGGCCGTGGCCCTGTCCGGGGGCCTGCCTTTTGGCGCACTGGCGAGGCGGCTCCTGGCCGTGAACCTGTTTTTCCTTTTTCTCTGGGTTTTTCTGCCCCTGTCCCTGGACGCGGACGCCGCCGACGCTGTGTTTCTGGCCGGTCCCCTGGTCTGGCGCCGTTCCGGTTTCGCGCTGGCCCTAGCCATCACTCTCAAGGGCAACGCCATTGCCTGCGCCATTCTGGCCCTGGCCGCCAGCAGTTCCGTCAACGCCTGCGGCCGCGCCCTGCTGCGTCTGGGTCTGCCCGCCAAGCTGGTCACGCTCATGCTGCTCACCCACGCCAATATCCGGCTCATGCGGCGGGAATCAAAACGTCTGCACGAAGCCGCGAAACTCCGGGGTTTCGCCGTGACCGCCTCCCTGCGGGCCTGGCGCACCGCCGCCTACCTGGCCGCCATGCTCCTGCTCCGCGCCTGGGAACGCGCGGAGCGCGTGGGCCTGGCCATGCGTCTGCGTGGTTTCAACGGCACCTTCCCCCTGCTGGCCGCCGACGAGCACGCGCCGGAAACCCGGGCCAAGGGAATGGCTTTAGCCGCCTTTGTCTGTGTCATGGCAACGGTTTTGCTTGTGGCCGACAGGGTATTTTTTTAGCTGTCGAAGCCAATTAAGAGTCGAAGCAGGGCGCGGCCCTGCACCCGCCAAGGGGCGCGCCCTTTGGAACCCATTCAGGTGGTTTGCGAAACGTGGCGCTCATGCGCTGCGGGTGCCGCCGCGAAGAGATATAAAACGCGCTGACATAGTATCTGGAGTTCCTATGCCCCCTCTTCTGCAGCTTGACGCCATCCACTACAGCTACCCCGGACGGGACGCGGCCGTGCTGCGCGGCGCCGGCCTGGTCCTGGAACCGGGCAGCCGCCTGGGCCTTTCCGGAGCCAACGGCAGCGGCAAAAGCACGCTGTTGCATATTGCCGCCGGGCTGGTCCGGCCGAAAGGCGGGATTGTGCGCTTCAAGGGCGGGGTGTGCGCCACGGAAAAAGAATTCGCCGCCTTCCGCCTGCGCCTGGGCTATCTTTTGCAAAACGCCGAAGACCAGCTTTTCTGCCCCACCGTGCTGGAAGACGTGGCTTTCGGCCCTTACAACCAGGGTCACGGCAAGGCGGAAGCCGAGCGCATAGCCCGCGAAACCCTGGAAGAGCTGGAACTCTCCCGTCTGGCCGGGGCCAGCGGCAACAGCCTTTCCGGCGGGGAAAAAAAAATGGCGGCCCTGGCCTCCATCCTCTCCATGCGGCCCGAGCTTTTGTTCCTGGACGAACCCACCAACGACCTGGACCCGGAAAGCCGGGCGAAACTGCTGGCCGCGCTTAAGCGCCGCGCCCTGCCCTGCGTGGTCATTTCCCACGACTGGGACTTTCTGAGCGAAGCCTGCACGGAATTCTGCGTCCTGAAAGACGGCGTCATCTCCTGTCTGCCGCCCACCACCCACCAGCATGTGCACGTGCATCCCGCGCCGGACAGCGGCCACAGCCACGGCGTGTAGCGTGGCAAGCCGTTAAAAAAGCTGCTATCTTCCAGGCTAAGATCTCATCCTGGAGTACTCCATGCGCGCGCCGCGTTTCTTGTTTGCCCTGCTTTTGTGCCTCTTCTCTTTTTCCTCCCCGGCCGTTGCGGCCGCGCTGGAGGTCGTCGGCACCCTGCCCCAGGGTGAAGTGCGGGACCTCACCCAGATCACCGTGCGCTTCAGCGAGAACATGCGGCCCTTGGGCGTCATGGAAGAAGGCGAGGACGCCTCTCCCCTCAAGCTCAGCGTGCCGGGCGGCACCCTGCCCGCCGGGAACTTCCGCTGGCAGGACCCGGCCACCCTCAGCTACCTGTTCGACGCGCCGGTGCAAGGCCCTTACCGCTTCGACGTTCTGGTGCCCGCCGGGACCAAGGCCCTTTCCGGCAACGCGCTGGCAGCGGATAAACACTGGACCGTCAACACGCCGCCCATCGAGATCAAGCACAGCGTGCGCGGCGGCGTGCTGCCGCCGAAAGGCGGCGAGCTGTACCTGACCAGCAACCACGCCCTGCGCCTGGACGACCTTACGGCCAAAACCCGCCTGATGCTGGACGGCAAAAGCCTGCCCCTGGCCGTGGAAGAAGAAAAGCCGCATGTCCGGCCTGGCCAACGGCCTCAATCCTGGCGCTACCTTGTCAAAGTCCTTGCGGACCTGCCGCCGGGCAAGGACCCGGTCCTGGCCCTGGAAGCGGGCATCAAGCCGGTCACGGGTTCCGTGCCCGCCGGGGCGTTTTCCTTTGCGCTGCGGGGCTACCGGCCGCTGCAGGTCAAAGAATGGCGCAGCTACCCGGAAAAGGACAAGGGCGGCAAGGCCGCGCCGGAAGAGCCTTTGTACCTCCAGTTCAGCAACCCCGTGCGCTACCGGGACCTGCTGGACCATCTCAGCGTCAGCCCGGCCGTGCCTGAGCTGGAGCAGGCCAGGCGGGAAGCGGACAGCAAGAGCGAAGAGAACGACGCGGGCTACAGCGGCCCTTCCACCAGCCACAGCCTGGCTTTTTCCTGGGCGCCGCGCACCACCTACACCGTCACCCTGCGGCCCGGCCTGCAAGACGCCTACGGCAGCTCCCTGGCCAGGGAAAGCCGCCATACCTTCACCACCGGCGACTACCGCCCCCTGTTCTCCCTGCCCCACGGCCGGGTGCTGGAAGCCGCGACGGGCGGCCTGCTGCCCCTGACCCTGCGCAATTGCAGCCCCGTGGGCATCCGCCTGCGTTTTCTGCCCTGGGGCGACAACCCCGCGCGGGCCTTTGCCAGTTCCGGGGCCAGTTCCGGGGCAGGTTCCAGAAGCGGCTCCATGGAAGCCACAAGCCAAAATATCCCCGGCGAGACGGAGAAAACGCTGCACCTGGATTTTTCCAAACAGCCCAACACCAACATCCGCCATGAGCTGAAACTTCAGGACCTTGCTGGCCACGCGGGGGGCGGCCTGTTCGCCCTGCGCGTCACGGCCCCGCGCCAGGGCTGGAAGCGTGAGCCGGGCACGGAAACGTATACCCGCGCCTTCCAGATCACCGACCTTGGCCTGACGGTAAAAATGGGCCGGGAAAGCGGCCTGGCCTGGGTCACCGGCCTGTCGGACGGCCGGGCCGTGGCCGGGGCGGAGCTCAGCCTGTACGGCGAAAAGACCGGCAAACTCTGGCAAGGCACCACGGACGACGCGGGCCTGGCTTCCCTGCCCGGCCGGGACAAGCTCCCGGTCAAGGAAACCCTGTACCTTAAGGCCGCCAAGGGGAAGGATGCCTACGTCCAGGCACTGGACGCCGGGTCTTCCGACCTTTCTGACCACAACGCCCTGCCGGACGCGGACAAGCCCTGGAGCGCGCACGTCCTGGCCCAACTGCCACTCTACCAGCCAGGGCAGACCGTGCGCTTCACGCTCCACACCCGCGTGTTCACGGACAAGCGTGAGGACGGCGGGCGGGACGCGGGCGCCTGGCGGCCCATTCCCGACGGGGAACTCGTCTCCTACCGCGTCAAAACGGCCAGGGACCAGGAAGTGCACCGGGGCAAAGGGCCGGTCAACGCCTATGGTTCTCTGGCCGCTTCCTTCGCCCTGCCGCAGGAGGCGGAACTGGGGCCGTACAGCGTGACCATGAAACGCGCGGGTTCCGGCCGCGAAGTGCGCGTGCAGGGCTTTAGCGTGGCTTCGTTCCGGCCCCCGGATTTCAAGGTGGATGTGGCGTCCCCGTCTTCCCAGGCCCTGCCCGTGGGCGGGGCGTCACCCCTGACCGCTTTCGTGTCCGCCGCCTATTTTTCCGGCGCTTCCCTGGCCGGAGCCCAGGCCGCGCTGCAGGTCACCGGCCGGGAAACGGCCTTTGCCCCGCCGCGCCTTTCCGGCTACGCCGTGGGCGACGGCGGCCAGGGCTACGGCCGCCTGTACGGCCACCACCCCGGCCTGCCCTGGCGCTACGAGCCGCCCAAAGAGCTGGCCCGTCTGAACGCCGCGCTGGACGCGAGCGGCAAGGCCGCCTTCACCCTGCCGCCCGTGGCCGTCAAGCCGGGGCAGCCCCGGAACGTGAGCCTGGAAGCCACGGTCACGGACCAGAGCGGCCTGACCAGCCAAGGCGCGGCAAGCTTTATGCTCCACCCCTCCCGCGCGTATGTGGGCCTGAAAGCCCCCTTCCTGGCCACCCTGAACAAAGCCGTGAGCCTGGACATCAAGGCCGCCGCCTTTGACGACACGCCGCTTACGGGCGTCAGAGTCACCCTGCGGGCCGAGCGCCGCAAAAAGGACGGTTCCGGCTACGAGGCCCCGGACTGGGAAACCGCGCACCCCCTGACCAAAGCCGAAGGCGAGCGCGTCGCGTTTACCCCGCAAAAAAGCGGCCTGTTCCGCATCAGCGCGCTGATCAAAGACGCCGAAGGCCGGGAAAACCTGAGCACGGCCCACCTCTACGTGCCCGGCCCGGACCTGGACTGGGGCGGCGGGGGCCGGGGCGCGCGCCTGGAACTTTTGCCCGATGAAGAACTCTACGCGCCGGGCGCCACCGCCCGCGTGGTGGTCAAAAACCCCGCCGCGCGGGACGGGGAGCGCTATTGGGCGCTCATCAGCCTGGAGCGTGAAGGCGTGCGCGAAACCCGTGTGGCCGGGCTTTCCGGCTCCGCGCCCGTGCTGGAGCTGCCCCTGGCCGCCAAGGACGCGCCCTACGTGTACCTCTCCGTGGTCGCGGTCACGGGCAGAAGCGCCCCGCCGCCGGACCTGGAACGGCCCGGCGCGGACAACGGAGCGCCCAAAGCCCTGTTGGCCACGGCCCGCCTGAACGTGCGGGAAAAGGACACGAGCCTCCGCGCCCAGGTGAGCACGGACGCCGCCACATACCGGCCCGGCGGCACGGTCAAAGCCACGGTGACGGTGCGGGACAGCGACGGCAAACCCGCCAGGACCCAGGTCACCCTGCTGGCCGTGGACGAACGGTACCTGCGCGCCGCCGGGGACAAGACCGCCTACGACCCCTCCGCTTCCTTCAGCCCGCTCTATTCCCTTGGCGTGCGCACCCAGGACAGCCGCCGGTACCTGGCGGACCTGAACCTCATCAACCTGCGCCGCATGCTCCAACCGGCGGCGGCTAAGCTCATGGAGGCGGCCTCCCCGTCTCAAGCCGACAGCTTCATGGCCCCAGGCGGCGGCCGGGAAGAAAGCCCGCGCGAAAACTTCGCTCCGGACGTTTTCTGGCTGGCTCAAAGGGAAACCAACGACGACGGTACACTTACCGTTAGCTTCACGCTTCCGGATACCCTCACTTCCCACCGCATCGTGGCCGTGGCGGCGGACAAAGGCGGACGTTTCGCCACGGCGGCCACGTCGGTCAAGGTTTTCAAACCCTTACAACTACTCTCCGCCCTGCCGCGCTTCGCCACCGAAGGCGATACGCTGCGCGCCCGTGTGCTGGCGCAGAACCTGGGCACAACCGACGGTGAGGTCACCCTGACGGCGGAAGCCTCCGGCCTGAGTCTGGAAAATAAGCAGCCGCAGCGTATCCGCCTTAAGGCCGGAAGCAGCGCCACGGCAAGCTTCCGCGTGAGCGCGCCCGCGCCGGGAACGGCCGAACTGCGCGTGCGGGCCGTGATGATCGCGGCGGGCCAGCGGGAAGAGGATGCCGCGCGCTTTACCCTGCCCGTCATTCCCGCCGCGCCCCTGACCACGGTGGCCGCCGCCGGGCTGCTCAAAGAGGGCGCGGCTTTCAGCCTGCCCGTGCAACCTCCCGCGCCCCTGGACGGGCGCAGCAAGCTCACCGTCATCTTCGCCCCCTCTCCGGCGGCCGGGCTGCCCCTGGCCGCGCAAAGCGTGCTGGACTACCCCTGGCACTGCCTGGAGCAGCGCCTGAGCCGCGTCTGGGTGCGGGCCCTGCGCCTGAACAAGGGGGAGCTTTTGGGCCTGCAACCCGGCCCGGACGACAAGGAGCGCGTCCTGGAAGTCATAGCCTCCGTGCCGCGTTTCCAGAAACCCGACGGCGGCTTTGCCCTGTGGCAGGAACTGCGCGAATCCGATCTCTACCTCACGGCCTACGTGCTGCTGGTGAACAGCCAGACCAAGGAACTGGGCGCGGCCCTGCCTCCTGAAGTGGAAAGGCGCGCGCTCAAATATCTTGCCGCCGCCCTGGACAAGCAGCCCGCCCATGAGCCGGACGTGCAGGCCGTGGCCCTGTGGGTACTGAGCCGGGACAGCGCGTCCGCCCAGGATGCCCTGCGCCTCTTCCCCCTGGTGCGCGAACGCGTCACGGCCCAGAGCAACGGGGCGGACCCGCTGGGTCTTGCCGCCCTGCTTCTGGCCGCCCATAGTCTGCCGAACCTTGCGGACAGGGAAAAAATCCTTTCCGAGCTTATCGCCACCCTGGAAAAAAACGCCGCCGTCACGGCTACGCAGCTGCATTTCGCTGCCCGCAGCCCGGCCCGCTGGTGGCAGAGCATGGGTTCCACCCTGCGCGACAACGGTCTGGCCCTGTGGGCGCTCACGGCCGCCAGGCCGGATTACCCCCGCCTGGAAGCCCTGGCTTTCTGGCTCAGCCAGGGTCTGGGCGAGAAAAAAGTCCTGTCCACGCAAGAAGCCATGTTCGGCCTGGCGGGCCTTTCCGCCTATCTGGAACAGCTGGGCGGCAACAGGCTGGTCAGCCTCAAGGCTGTATGGAACGGCCAGGAGAGCGTGACCAAGAACTTCACCCGGCTCATCGACGCCCCGCAGCGCTGGGTGCTGCCCGCAAGCGCCCTTCCGGCGGGCAAGCCTTCCGGCCTGGAACTCAACGCGTTGGCGGGCAACCCCTACTGGACGGCGCGCTTGGTGTACGCTTCTCCGTCCCTGCCCGTCCGGCCGGAAAACGCGGGATTCACCCTCACCCGCGCCTGGAGCAAGCCCGGCCCCTACCGCATGGGCGATACAGTGGACGTGACCCTGACCCTGACCGTGCCCGCCACCCGCCGCCACGTGATGGTTTTCGACCCCTTCCCGGCCGGGCTGGAACCGTTGCACGCCACCCGCGCCGATTTGCAGGCCAAAGACCCGGGCCAGCGCCATCCCGCCCCCTGGCAGCGCCGCGAACTGCGCGATACCGGCCTGTTGCTCTACGCGGGCCGCATGGACCCCGGCACCTATACCTGCACGTACACGCTGCGCGCCGCCGCGCCGGGTCTGTTCGCGCGTTCCCCGGCCTACGCCGAGGAAATGTACACGCCGGAAGTGTTCGGCAGAACCGGGGATGAGCGGGTGGAGGTGCAAGAGTAATTTGGAAGGGAGTTTGGGGCCCGGGGGAAGGGGGAAACCTTTCTTTGTAGAAAGGTTTACCCCTTACCCCGGGCCCCCAACTCCCTTACCAATTACTCTTGCACCTCCACCCGCTCATCCCCGGTTCAGCCGAACACTTCCGGCGGGTACAGTTCCACGGCGTAGGCCGGGG
>JAVBNC010000020.1:0-2684 GCA_031551765.1 Desulfovibrionaceae bacterium | reverse complement strand
TCCCCCTTCCCCCGGACCCCCATCTCCCTTCAAAAAACTCCATAAGGGGCTGTTTGAAGGGATTTTTTATAGTCACATGAGTGACATCATTCTTACAGTCAATAATTCAAGTGGATGAAAGACAGATATTGGGCAAATTTTAGGACAACTGCTCTTCCGGGGAAGTTCGTTCATATGACCCAAATAGGAACAGCGTGCGAACAACGTTGTTCCCATTTTTATTAATGATATTGCTCAGATATAAAGTTACGCACAGAGCGTGCGCAACTGGAGGCACGGTCTGTGCGTAGCGTGGAAGGGGCTTACAGCACAAGGCGCAGCAGCCCCAGGCAGGCCATGGCGTACACGCCCGCCACGGCGTCGTCGAGCATCACGCCGTAGCCGCCGGGCAGCCAGTCTTCCGAAGCCTTGACCGGCCAGGGTTTGGCTATGTCGAAAATACGGAAAAACACCAGCCCGGCCAGCAGTTCCGGCCAGGAAAGAGCGCCGGCGGCCACGCCGAAAGGCAGGTAGGTCAGCCACTGGCCCAGCACTTCGTCAATCACCACCTCGCCGGGGTCCGGACGGCCCAGCAGCTGTTCCGCGCGGGTGGAGGCGATGCTTCCGGCGAAAAACAACAGCGCCAGCGCGGCGATGCGCCCCCAGAGCGAAAGGGGCAGAAACACAAAGGGCGCCAACAGCACGCCCGCTATGGCCCCGAAAGTGCCCGGCATGACCGGGGAAAGCCCGAAAGGCTCCACCCTGCAAAAGCCCAGGATTATTCTGTCGCGCCAGTGCATGCCCTCTCCTCGCAAACGTGGTTTTGGGGGCTGATAGCGTGTTCGTCCAGCAGCGCGCGCACTAGTTCCGCCAGCGGCAGGCCCACCACGCCGGACCAGGAGCCTTCAATGGATTCGACCAGAAACGCGCCGATGCCCTGCACGGCATAGCCCCCGGCCTTGTCCAGGGGTTCCGGGCTGTCGGCGTAGGCTTTGAGCACCGCTTCCGGCGCGTCCCACATGCGTACGAAGCTCTCCACGCTGAACACCCGCTCTTTCCCGCCGGGCAGGCGTAGCGAGCAGGCGCTGACCACCTGGTGCCGCCTCCCGGCAAGGCGGCGGATAAAGGCCAGGGCTTCCGCCGCGTCTTTCGGCTTGCCGAGTATGGCCCCTTCCAGAATCACCGCCGTGTCCACGCCTAGCACCACGGCCTCGCGCAGCGTTTCGTGCCCCGCCAGGGCCGTTTGCGCGTGGGCGGCCTTGCCCGAGGCGGCGCGGCGGGTATAGTGTCCCGGCGTTTCGCCCTGTTCCGGGTGCGGCTCCACACTGTCCGGGCAGGGGCAGATATGAAAGGCCAGCCCCAGCGAAGCCAGAAAATCCCTGCGTCTGGGCGAGGCGGAAGCCAGCACCAAGGGCCTGACGGCCCGGTATATGCCCCTCTCGGCGGCGGGAATGAAATGGATCATAAAAATCGGCGCCTTGTTGTGTTTCCCCCTTCTCTCCTCCAGGGCCGGGGCTGTCAAGCAAAAGCAGGTCGGCGCCGCCTCCGCCGAGTGTGATGTGTTTTTCCATGGCGTTATCCCTAAAGTTTTTTGCCCCTGCGGCCGAATACATGTAGGAATATCCTCTACAGCCAATATCTGGTGCCGGTTTTAAGGCGAGCGTTATTTTTTCCTCCGCGCCCTAAAGTTCTTTCTTTATTCTGCCGAAAAGCGGGATGAGGGGAGAATTGGCTGTATGAGCAACTCGTACTATACGCAGCACATGCTGCTTCAATACGGCAGGCAGCTGACTACCGCACGCCGCCTTGCCCGCCACCGCCAGGCCATGAGACTTGCCTCCGGTCCGGACGACGACGTCCCGCACGAGGTCAGGCGCAAGCTGATGGTGGAACGGGTGACGGCGGAGATAGTCGACAATCTTTTCCTCACCGGTTCCGACAACCCGGTGGTGCACGAAGTGAAAGAGCGGCTGAACAACGCGCTTGGCGAAACCTTCACCTTCCGCTATCCTCCGGGAGAGTTGGACATGCGGATCTTCCGCGAAGGCGAGAGTGGCCCGGTGGAGGTCTCGCCAGCGGAAAAGATCCAGATCATGGGCAAGCTTTGGACCATAGCCCAGGAGACGGTCAGCACCACCATGCTCTGAAAAGGGGCAACAGCAAGGAACGCACGCCAGGGACGGCGAGCGAGCGGCGCGGGTCGGAAGACCCCGGCCTATAGAACACACAAGGCGGGAAAGCCTTTTGGGTTCTGAACTGAAAGGGGGAGGTTCCCCATGGAAATCAAGAACTCCTTAACCCAGCTGGATACGTACCGCGCCACGCTGGAAAAGACGGAAAAAGAACAAAACGCCCGCGCCGCCAAGGACGCCAAGGGCGCACCCGCCAAGGGCGACCGGGTAAGCCTTTCCCCGGAAGCCAAGCTGCGCACGGAAGCTTACAGCGCCGCCATGAACGCGCCGGAAATGCGCCGGCAGAAGGTGGACGCCATCAAGGCCCAGGTGGAATCCGGCCAGTATCAGGCGGACAGCAAGAAGACGGCTGAAAAGCTGCTTCAGGAAGAGCCGGGCCTGTTCGGCGCCTGATAGGCTTGCGCCTGGCGCGTGATGTCCGTTCGGACAGCGCGCCGGAAAGCCGCGCCCTTTGGCTGCGTTTGGCTGCGCGCGAAACGTAAGCGCCTGAACGCCGCGGGGCGGGGGCGCGGG
>JAVBNC010000069.1:0-35134 GCA_031551765.1 Desulfovibrionaceae bacterium | reverse complement strand
CCCCCCCCCCCCCCCCCCCCCCCCCCCCCCCCCCCCCCCCCCCCCCCCGATTCTCTACGCCAGGCACTCGCCCATCAGCTCGTACACCAGGCGGGCGGCGGTAAAGCTGGGGGCGTGCATGTGGGACAGGGGGGCGAATTCCGTGACGTCAAAGCCCAGAATTTCCCGGCCCGCAAGGGCGCGGCGCACCAGGAGCAGGGCTTCCCACCAGGAGAGGCCGCCCGGTTCCGGGGTGCCGGTGGCGGGCATGAGGGATGCGTCCAGGGCGTCGATGTCAAAGGTCAGAAAGATGCGGGACGGAAAATCCGGCGGCAGCAGGGGGGCCTGCCCCAGCCGGGTGTCCGTCAGGTGGGCGAGGCCGCCCATGGCGGCCAGAGCGCGGGCGTCCAGGTGATGCACGCCCGCCTCTTTGCGGAAGGCGACTTCCGGCGGGGAAAGGCTGCGCACCCCGATCTGGAACAGCGGCAGGCCCAGGTCCGACACGGCCCGGCGCATGACGCAGGCGTGGCTGTAGGGGCTGCCTTCGTAGCTGTCGCGCAGGTCCGCGTGGGCGTCGAATTGCACCACCCCAAAGGGGCCGCAGTGCTTCTTCACGGCCCGCAGCGCGCCCAGAGTGGTGCTGTGCTCCCCACCCAGCAGCACGGGGATTGCCCGCTTGCCCGGCCGCACGGCCAGGGCCTTGCGCGTGGCTTCCTCAATGCGGGCGAGCACGTGTTCCGCGTCGCCGGAACAGTCCACTTCCGGCCAGGTGTGGATGCCGTGTTCCGAGGGGTTGGCCGCGCCGGTCCAGACTTCCAGCTGGCCGGAGGCTTCCAGAATGGCCGCCGGTCCCTCCGCCGTGCCGCCGCCGTAGGAAACCGTGGCCTCGTACGGCACGGGAATGACCTGGAACAGGCAGTCCTGCGGCTGTTGTTCCGGCAGTTCGGAAGCGAGAAAACGCGGGCTCATGACAGGCGCTCCAGAAAGTCCCGGTAGCCGAAGCGCTTGACCACAACAGGCTTGCCGTCCGCCGGGACGCGGGCTATGGCCGGGAGTTCCAGACCGTTGAAGGTGGTGGTTTTGACCATGCTGTAGTGGGCCATGTCCGTGAACAGCAAGGTGTCGCCCACGGCCAGGGGGCGGTCAAAGGAGTATTCCGCGATCACGTCGCCGGAAAGGCAGGACTTGCCCGCCAGGCGGCAGGTCCAGGCTTTTTCCCCGGGCTGGCCCGCGCCGATGATGTCCGGCCGGTAGGGCATTTCCAGCACGTCCGGCATGTGCGCGGCGGCGGAGGTGTCCAGAATGGCTATGGGCATGTCCGCCAGCACCACGTCCAGCACCGTGGCCTTGAGCACGCCGGTGTTCAGCGCCACGGCCTCGCCCGGTTCCAGGTACACGGTGACGGGGTGGCGGCCGCGGAAGGATTCGATGACGCGGCAGAGGCGGTCCACGTCGTAATCCTCGCGGGTGATGTGATGGCCGCCGCCGAAATTGATCCAGGAAAGCCCCTCCATGTAACGGCCGAAGTGGCGTTCCACGGCCTCCACGGTACGTTCCAGGGCGTCGGCATTCTGCTGGCAGAGGGTGTGGAAGTGCAGGCCGGAAATGCCTTCCAGCTCCCCTTCCGCCGCGCCGCGCGCGAAGTCCGCGGGCCGTATGCCCAGGCGGGAGCCGGGCGCGCAGGGGTTGTAGATGGCCACGGCCCCCTCGGAATGCTCCGGGTTGACGCGCAGGCCGTATTCAATGTGGCGGCCCGCCGCTTTGGCCGCTTCCCCCATGGGCCGGAAGCGGCGGTACTGGGCAAAGGAGTTGAACACCACGTGGTCCGAGACGGACAGGATATCCTCCATGTCCCGCTCGCTGTACCCGGCGGCAAAGGTGTGCACCAGGCCGCCGAACAGCTCCCGGCCCAGGCGCGCTTCGTGCGGCGAGCTGGCGCAGGTGCCGCGCAGGGTGTCGCTCAAAAGCGGAAACACGCTGAACATGGCGAAGCCCTTGAGCGCCAGAAGGATTTCCGCGCCCGTGCGGCGCTGTACGGAATCCAGCACGGCCAGGTTGGCGGCCAGGCGGCTTTCGTCCACAATGAAGCAGGGGGAGGGCAGTTCGTCCAGGGGCAGCGAAAGCCAGGGCTTGGGAGCCGGGTACTGTGTGTAAAGTCTGGTCATGTCATGCCTGTTAAGGGTAGGAATAGGCGCGGTTGCGCAAAATTGAAATATACCCGCAAAAAGAGTCTCTCGCAATTGGGCGCAACCGGGCGCGGGCTGTACAAAGACGCCGCTTCGCTGTATGTTCCCAAAACTGTGCCGCCCCATGAGCGGTCTACAACGGAATTTTCGGAGGAATCCATGCTTAATCCCAATGATTGCACGCTGTACAGCGGCGGCGCGCCCGGCGCGGAAGCTTTTTTCGGCGCGGTTGCGGAACGCCACGGCGTGCAGGAAGTGAACTTCAGCTTTGAAGGCCACCAGGCCGAGCGCGAGCGCGGGCTGCGCAAGCTCACCACCGACGAACTGGCCTTGAAAGACGTGAGCCTGAGCTACGTTTCCAAGTTGCTCAAGCGCGAATACACCCGCGCGCCCATTTTCCGCAAAGTGCTGCAGTCCATCTGCTGGCAGGTGAGCAGCGGGCACGAGGTGTACGTTATCGGCACCATTCTGGACGACAACACCGTGCGCGGCGGCACGGGCTGGGGCGCGGAATTCGCCAAAATCTGCAACAAGCCCCTCCTGGTGTTCGACCAGACCCGCGACGGCTGGTTCCGCTGGAGCAACGAGACCTGGCTCCCGGAACGCGCGCCGTACATCACCAACCGTCTGTTCACCGCCACCGGCACCCGCTTTCTGGAAGCCAACGGCCGCAAGGCCGTGGAAGACCTGTTCGCCAGAAGTTTCGGCAAATAACGGAAGCCGGGGGAAGGAGGAAACTTTTTTGCAAAAAAGTTTCTTCCTTCCCTCGGACCCCCATCCTCCTTCCAAAAACTTTGTCAGGAGGAGGGAGGGCTAATGCCGCCCCAACTGAGAGCCGCAGGGCTCTTTCCTTTTTTTGCGGGCCGGATTTGAGGTGGTTATGGAGCAGGCTGTGGAGCAGACAAAGAGCGTCCCCGCGCACAGCGGTTTTTTTCAGAACACGGGCCTGTGGGCCGCCCTGGGGGCCATGGGCCTGTGGGGCGTGCTGCCCCTGTACTGGAAATTGCTGGAACCCTTTCCCGCTTTTGAAATTCTGTGCCAGCGCGTGGTCTGGTCCTGCCTGTTCATGCTGCCTCTGGCCCTGTACACGGGCACCTTGGGCAAAGTGCTGCAGGCCCTGCGTTCCTGGCGCGTGGTGCGCATTTTCATGCTTTCCGGCCTGCTTCTGGCCTGCAACTGGCTGATGTTCATCTGGGCCGTGAATCACGACCGGGTGCTGGAAACCAGCCTGGGCTACTATATAAACCCCATGCTCACCGTGTGCCTGGGCGTGGTTTTTTTCAAAGACCGGCCCCGGCCGTTGCAGTGGCTGGCCATTGCCCTGGTCACGACGGGCGTGGCCGCGCAGGTGGTTTTTCTGGGTTCCGTGCCGCTTATCGCCCTGGGCCTGGCCGTGACCTTCGGCATATACGGCGCGCTGCGCAAAATGGCCCCCATGGAGTCCCTGCCCGGCCTGACCCTGGAGACCATACTTCTGCTGCCCGTGGCCCTGGGCTTCATTTTTTGGGATACCTGGAACGGCGCGGCCGTGTTCCCTGCTGCGTCCCTTGATCTTAAAGCCACCCTGGCCGCTTCCGGGGCCGTGACCACCGTGCCCCTGGTCTGGTTCGCCCACAGCGCCCGCAAGCTCTCGCTGATGACGCTGGGAATCCTGCAGTACCTGTCCCCCAGCATCACGTTTCTGCTCGGGATTTTCGTGTTCCAGGAACCCTTCACCACGGCCCACGCCATGTCCTTTTCCTGCATCTGGGCCGCCCTGGCTTTATACACGTTCGATACCTGGCGCGGGGTTGCGCGCGGCTGCAGAAGTATCTCTTAACCGGCCAAGCGGGCCAGAAATAGCGCGCTATAACCGCAGTTCCCCTCACACGCCACCCTGAAAGGGGTCCAGGGGCGCCAGCCCTTGGCGGGTGCAGGGATCTCGCAACCGCAGGAGGCGGTTGCGCACGGAGCGCAGCGACGCCCGTAGGGGGCGGCACAGGACGTGCCGCATTGAGCCCTGCTCGTATTCTTAATTGGCTTCGACAGCTGTGCCTTTCAATACAACACGCGAACCAGGGTCAACCCCTTGGCCGGGGCGGTGGCGGAGGGCAGGGCTGTGCGGTCTTGGGCGGCGAGCAGGCCGGGCACTTCGGCGGGGGCCGTTTTGCCGCGCCCGACAGAGACCAGCAGGCCCATGAGGTTGCGCACCATCTGCTTGAGAAATCCGTTGCCTTGGAAATGCCAGATGTGGTGGAGGGGGGAGAGCTCTTCGCGCTGGATGGAACGCAGGGTGCGCACGCTGGTTTCCACGTCCGTGCCCGCGTTGCGGAAGGAGGCGAAATCGTGGGTGCCGATGAGGTGGAGGGCGGCTTCTTCCATGGCGGGCAGGTCCAGGGGGCCGCATTCCCAGACAAAGGGCCGCAGACGCGGGGGCACGGCGCAGCGGGCCAGCCAGAGCGCGTAGGCGTAGTGCTTGCCCGTGGCGGAAAAACGGGCGTGAAAGTCTTCGGTAACCTTTTCCACGGCCAGCACGCTGAGGTCTTGCGGCAGTAAAGCGTTGAAGGCGCGCAGCCAGTCCACGGGACGGGACGGGGTGGGCAGATCCAAATGGGCGACTTGGGCTTCGGCGTGCACGCCGGAGTCGGTGCGGCCCGCGCCGTGAACGCGCACGTGGCCGCCGGTAAGGGCGGCCACGGCTTTTTCCAGCTCTTCCTGCACGGTGCGGGGACGGGCCGGGGCTTTGGCCTGGATCTGCCACCCGGCAAAGGCGGTGCCCACGTAAGCGACGGTCAGCTTCAGGCGCGGCACGGGCTACTCGAAAGGCATTTGCATGCGCGCCAGGGATTCGGCCAGGCGGGCGGCCTTTTTGGAGTCCACGTAGGTCAGAATTTCCCCGGCCTGACGGCCGCGCATGCCTGACAGAACTTTGACGGCGACCTTTTCGTCCAGGGTTTCCAGCACCCCGGCGGCCTGCTTGGCTTTCATGTTGGAAAGAACGTCGATGAGCTGACGGAACTTGTCGCTTTTTACTTCCGCGGCTTCCTTGAGCATGCGCTGCAGGCGCGCTTCCAGCAGTTGGAGCTTTTCCAGGCGCTCGTCCAGATCTTTTTCCAGGGCGCGCAGGTCCTGTTCCTTGCGGGCCATTTCTTCCTGCCGACGGGCCTGGGCGTCGCGGGCCAGGGCGCTGCCGGCTTCAGGCGCGGCCTGGGCGGGCGCTGCCTGCGGGGCCGGAGCCGCGTGGGCCACGGAACGGGAGAGGGGAATCTTCACTTCCGGCAACGCCGCTTCAGCCACGGCGGCCTGGGCCGGGACAGCGGAAGAGGCGGCGGACGGGACGGCCTGGGGAGCGGAAAACGCGTCCAGAAGCGGGTCCAGTATCAGGCCGCCCAAAAGGCAGAGCTTGACGCTGACCGCCAAAAGCAGCAGCCGGCAGAGCCTAGATGGCCGGAGCGACGAAGCGCAAGGTCGCGATTTCATCATAATTCCGTTGCTCCCGTTGGGTTTCTTCGGCGGCGTGGCGGGCCGCCTGCTTGGTCTTGAGCTTTTCCAGGAGCTTTCTGTCCTGGGCTCTCTGTATCAGGTCCGCGCGGCAGCGGTCCAGTTCTTCTTCCAGCACGATAAGGTCCTGCCTGGCTTTGTCCAGGTCCAGGCGCAAGCCTTCCAGATACCCGGTGTGCAGCCAGCGTTCCTGTTCCGTAAGGGCGGCGGGGTTGCTGAGCACCACCCGCTCGGCTTCCATGCTGGCGGCGTACTCTTCCGCCTGGCGCAGACGGGCGTCCCTGGCGGCCTGGGCCTTGGCCAGTTCCTGCATGGCCCGCTCTTCCAGTTGCTGGCGGTAGCGGAGCACCTGCTCCAGAGAAAATTTGAATGTCGCCATGGTCCCTTCCCGGCCCGTCAAAATATCGTTGTCGGGAAAGGGAATAGCAAATTGCGGGCCAACGGTGACGATCGCCGTGTGAGGAGAGAAAGAAATATGCAGGCTGTGGTCTGGACTTTTTTTCAAAAGAAGGTATTCTTGCTATAAAATGCTGATTATTGCCTTGAGATTGAATTTTTCACTAAGAAATAGATTTTATAAATAGAATAATGATGGATTTTCCCACGATGTATATTTTTTTATGTAGATAATATTTTTATGTATTTTGTTATAATAAAGAAGGGAAATTTTTATCAATATATTTATGCAATATATTCTTTATGCATATAATATATATTATGTATAAAAAAATATGAAGAAGAATTTATTCTGCGCCCGGCCCCAGGGCGTGACAAGGAGATAGCGTGTTTTGAGGTTTCGGAGCAGGTTTGGGAAAAAAAATACTATCCGGCTCCGCTACGTATGGGTTCAAAAACCGCCTCCTCCTGAAGAGGCGCAACGGAGGATCTATGCCCACAGCAAAGAGCAAAAACGGCGAATTCCGGATCGAGCACGACTTTCTGGGCGACAAAGAAGTTCCCGCTGAAGCGTATTACGGTGTGCAGACCCTGCGGGCCAAAGAGAATTTCCCCATTACCGGCGAGCATTCCCAGCCCAGCCTGATCAAGGGCATTGCCATGGTCAAAAAAGCCGCGGCTCTCGCCAACATGGACGTGGGCCTGCTGGACAAAACCCTGGGCAACGCCATTGTCAAGGCCGCGGACGAAATCATCAAGGGCCGCTTCATCGACCAGTTCATCGTGGACCCCATCCAGGGCGGGGCGGGCACGTCCTTCAACATGAACTCCAACGAAGTCATCGCCAACCGGGCCCTGGAACTGCTGGGTAAAACCAAGGGCGACTACAAGTTCCTGTCCCCCAACGACCACGTCAACCTGGGGCAGTCCACCAACGACGCCTTTCCCACGGCCATCCACGTGGCCGCCCTGAGCGAACTGGTGACCCTGCTGGAAGAAATGCGCCGCATGCACAAGGCCTTTCTGGACAAGGCCAAGCAGTTCGACAAAATGATTAAAATGGGCCGCACCCACCTGCAGGATGCCGTGCCCATCCGCCTGGGCCAGGAATTCGCCGCCTACGCCCGGGTGCTGAACCGCGACATCAAGCGTATCAGCGCCTGCAACCAGCACCTGTTTGAAGTGAACCTGGGCGCCACCGCCGTGGGCACGGGCCTGAACGCGGACCCCAAGTATATTCAGCTGTCCGTCAAACATCTGGCCAATATTTCCGGTTTCCCCATGGTTAACGCGGAAGATCTGGTGGACGCCACCCAGAACACGGACCCGTACACGGAAGTCTCCGCGTCCCTCAAAGTCTGCATGATGAACATGTCCAAAATCGCCAACGACCTGCGCATGATGGCTTCCGGCCCGCGCTGCGGCCTGGGCGAGCTGAACCTGCCCCCGCGCCAGCCCGGCAGCTCCATCATGCCCGGCAAGGTCAACCCGGTCATGGCGGAAGTGGTGAACCAGGTGGCCTTCCAGGTTATCGGCAACGACAACACCATCTGCCTTGCCTCCCAGGCCGGGCAGTTCGAGCTCAACGTCATGGAGCCGGTGCTGGTGTACAACCTGCTCCAGAGCATCATCATCATGCGCAACGTGTTCCGGGTGTTCCGTCTCTATCTGCTGGAAGGCCTGACCGCCAACGAGGACCGCATGCGCGCCTATGTGGAAAACAGCGTGGGCACCATTACGGCCGTGTCCCCCCACATCGGGTACGAGGCTTCCTCGCGCATCGCCAAAGAGGCCATCACCACTGGCAAGCCCGTGCGCGGCCTGCTGCTGCGAGACAAGCTGCTGACGGAAAAGGAACTGGACATCATTCTGCACCCGCTGGAAATGACCAAGCCGGGCATTTCCGGGTACGAGCTGATCAAGGCCAAACGCAAGGCCAGGGAAGCCGCCGAGGCGGCCGGCAAGGCCGATCCCAAGTCCGCGGGGAAACCCAAGGTCGTGGCGAAAAAGGCGGCCCCCGCGGCAAAGGCTTCTGTGAAAAAAGCTCCGGCCAAGAAAAAGTAAAGCCTGACGAAGCGCCATGTGAAAGCCCCCGGACCTCTCGATCCGGGGGCTTTTTTCATGAATGGCGTCAGCCTATTCCGTGGTGGAAGCGGCGGGCGCGCTCTTTTTCTTGAAGAACAGATGGTCGACAAGCATGACCAGGGCCGGGGAAAGCGCGGCCACATAAATGTTGTCAAAGCCGAAGGGGTTGCCCAGCACGAACCAGATGGTGGTCATGACCACGCTGAAACCCAGGCCGATGGTGGCGCTTTTGGGCGAGCCGAAGAGCGGCGCGTAGAACATGAACACGGCCAGCACGGCCACGGACGTGCGCAGCGCGCGGGCGAAGAAGATGGTCTTCAGAAGGCCCGGCACATAGAGCGCGAAGGGCACGGGCAACAGGCCCACGATAAAGGTCACCATGCGGGTGATGCCCAGGCGCTTTTCTTCGGCGGGCTCGAAAATGGGGATGATGAAGTCCTTCATGACCAGGGCGCTGGCGCCGAGCTGGCAGGCCAGAATGGTCACCAAAGTGGCGGCGATAATGCCGGAAACGGCCACACCGGCCAGCCAGGCGGGCATGACGTCGAAAAAGGCGGGCATGGCCATGACGCTTCTGATTTCCGGGAAAATGGCCTTGGCGGACATGCCGGTGTAGGCGGCCAGGAAGCCGATGGGGATAATGAGCACGCCCGCGATAATCCCGGCGGTTTTGGCGTCGCCCGGCGTGCGCACGGTGGCGATGCACTGGATGACGAACTGGGTGGAAAACACCGCGCCGATATTGGCCACGGTCCAGGCCAGCAGCTTGCCGCCGCCTATGCCCATCATGTCGTAATGTTTGGGCGGTATGGCCTGCACGGTTTCCGGGTGTACGCCGAAATAATGCCAGGCGGCCCAGGCCACGGCGAACAGGCCCAGATACTTGAAGGTGGCGTGGATGGTGTTGGCCAGGCCCACGCCTTTGAGCCCGCCGCCCGTCACGCTGAGAATGGTGGCCGCGGCCACGATGAACACCGAGGTCTGAATGGGAATATCAATGAGTTTGGCGATGGTGGCCGCGCCGCCCGTGAACATGGACACGTTCACGGTGGTCAGCGCGTAGATCATGGTCAGAGAAACCATGGTGCGCAGGGCCGGGCCGTAGGTTTTGGCCAGCGCGCCGGAAATGGTGTATTCGCCCAGGGCGTTGAATTTGGGGGCCATGAAGAAAGCGTAGAGGAAAAAGCCGAAACCCAGAGTGATAAGGTTCCAGGAAGCGGAAATGCCCACTTCATAGGCGGTCTGGGCCGTGCCCAGCGTGGAGCCCGTGCCGATGAACTCGGACATGAGCAGCACGCCCACCAGGAACGGCCCCATCTGGTTTTTGGCCGTCATGAAACTGGAACTGTCTTTGTGCTTGCGGGATGAGAGTACGCCGACCAGCGTGGTCACGATGACGTACGCTATGGCGATGGTGAAAATTATGCCGAGCCGTCCCATGGGTACCTCTTATGGTTATGGTGTTGCTTTATCGAGCCGGCAGCGCCTTTATGGCGGCCGGGCCTTTTTCCGGGCGCGGGCCCGTCAAGGCATGCCGTTCCAGCGGGTGAAGCAGTTGTTGGCTATGCCCATGCTGTCCAGAATACGGCCGGTCATAATGGCCACAAGGTCGTCAATGGTCTTGGGCTGGTGGTAGAAGCCGGGAGCGGCCGGCACAATGCCCACGCCCAGGCGAGCAAGCTTGAGCATGTTTTCCAGGTGAATGGCGCTCAGGGGGGTTTCCCGCACGGCCAGCACCAGGTTTTTGCGCTCTTTGAGCATCACGTCCGCCGCGCGGCAGAGCAGGTTCCCGGCCAGGCCCGTGGCTATGGCCGCCAGCGTGCGCATGCTGCAGGGCACCACCACCATGACGTCGGCGCGGAACGAGCCGCTGGCGATGGGCGCGCTGATATCCTCCACAGGGTAAAGGGCGTGGACCAGCGGGCGGATTTCGTCCTCGCCCGCGCCGCACTCGTGGCGCAGCACTTTCCAGCCGTATTCGCTGGCCACGCAGTGCACCTCATGACCCATGCCCTGCAGCGTTTTCAGCAGCGAGAGGCTGTACACGGCGCCGCTGGCCCCGGTAATTCCCACAATAACCCGCATACCATCTCCTTGTCGCCCAAGAGTGGGCGGCGTTTACAAGTAGTCTTCCAGGCGCACGTCTTCACTGCCCGGAATGCGGATTTTTTCATAGCGCTCCAGGTTGGCGCCCACGGGAATGGTGGCGTCCACGCCCATCTTGTCGCTGGTGCCGTTGCGGGAAGAGGGGTCCAGCTTGTTGCCCATGGCGTCGGTGACGATGAAAATATCCCGCCCCGCCTGGACGCGGTTGGCTATGGCCCATTCCACGTCCTGCATGTCCTCGATATCAATGTCCGAGTTGACCGCCACGACGTGCTTCACTTCCGTGCTGCTGGAAAGGGCCGCGAACATGGCGTTTTTGGCTTCCCCTTCGTGCTTGGGGTCCATTTGGATGATCACATGGTAGCGGCAGCCGCTGCCCGGGGTCAGGCGCACGTCTTTGACGTTGGAACTGGCCTGGGCCAGTAGGGGCATCATGGTGGCTTCGCGGGAAACGCCGCCCAGCAGCAGGTGTTCCATGGTGGAGGGAATGACCGTGTGGTAGACGGGGTTGTTGCGGTAGGTGACGGCCGTGATTTCGATCAGGTGGCGCTTGGCCTTGGGACCGTATGTCTTGGGGTATTCGCCGAAAGGCCCTTCGTCTTCGCGGCGCTTGGCCAGGATGCGGCCTTCGAGCACGATTTCGCACTCCAGCGGCACTTCCAGGTCCACGGTTTCGCATTTGACCATTTGCAGCGGCTCGTCCAACAGGCTCCCGGCAATTTCAAACTCGTCCACGCCCAGCGGGGTGGTGGCCTGGGAAGCCAGCAGCAGCGCGGGGTGCACGCCGATAACCAGGGCTATTTCCAGGTCCTGGCCGCGCGCTTCCAGCTTTTCAAAAATCTGGTTGGTGTGCCGGGGCAGCAGCAAGGCGCCCAGGTGGTTTTTGTCCCGCACTTCGTGGCGGTGGATGGCCACGTTGCGGATGCCGGTGTCCGGGTCGCGCACGATGCACAGCGCGGCCGTAAGATAGGGGTTGCTGTCTTTTTCGTGGTGGGTGCAGGCCGGGAGCTTGCTCAGGTCCACGGCGTCGCCCGTGTAGATGTTCTCTTTTATCGCGTACTTTCCGCCGCTGACGATTTCGCAGGGCGTGGGGCTGTTCAGCGCGGCGTTGAATTTTTCCTTGAGCTTGGGGTAGGTGAGGTTCAGCGAACGGGCCATGGTCTGGCGCGAGGTAGCTAGGCCGGTTACCACGGGAATGCTGTGGCCGGTAACGTTTTCAAAATACGCGCCGTACTGCGGCTCAAGCTTTTTCCCCACGCGGGCCAGTTCGAACACGGGGTCCACCGGCTTTTTGATCCGCTTGATAAGGTTTTCCTTTTCCATGGTTTCCAGCCAGGTACGCAGAACCGGTTTCATTCTTTGCTCCTTGCGGTTGTTGCGGGGTTATTTACGCAGCGGGTCGCGGGTAAATGCCGTCATGGCCACGCCGCCGTTGTCCGTTATGCGGAACATGTCCGTCAGCCTCGGGCCGCCCACGCCGGGCTTGTACACGGTGGGCAAAAGCAGATCCACCACCATGTCCTTTTGCATGACATGGTCCATGCCCTTGCCGACTATGGGGTAGAATTCCGACTGGCGTATGCCCGCCCCGTAGCCGAGGTGGTCCAGAAAGTGTTTGCCGTAGCCCGCTTCAACAAGCGGCACGCAGGCGTAGTCGTAAATGTCCGCCACCACGGCGCCCGGCGTGCAGGCTTCCGCCGCCCGGTCCTGGATGACCCGCAACAGCTCGTGGATGCGCAGGGTCTCTTCCGGCACCTTGCCCAGGAACACGGTGCGGCCCATTTTGGCGGCGTAGCCCTGACAGGTGGCGCCCAGGTGGATGACCACGGGCTGGTTGTTCTCAATGACGGTATCGCCCGCGTACGGGTGGGCCAAGAGCTGCTTGGGCCAGGTCAAAACCTGCATGCGGAAGCTCGCGCCTTCCGAACCGGCCTTGCGCATGGCGTAATCGGCTTCCGCCAGCACTTGCAGCTCGGTGACGCCCGGCCGCGCCGCGTCCACGGCGGCGGCCATGCCCGCTTCCAGAAAGGAGCAGGCTTTTTCCATGCGCTCGAGCTCCCCCGCGTCCTTGACCGAGCGCACCCGGTAGGTCAGCTCCATGGCCGCCCGCCATTCCAGGCCCGGAAAGGCGGAACGGATGGCGTCGAACACCCCGAACTCCACAAAATACTTGTGGAATCCCACGGCGGGCTTGGTGAATTGCAGCTCTTTCATGGCCTGGACAATGGTTTTGCCGATATTGTCCTTGGGAAAGACGTAGCGCAGAATGCGCCCCGAGCCGGAGCGTTCCTGCACGTAGGGCGCGTCCAGCCACAGACAGCAGAGCACGGGCTCGCCGTCCGCCGGAATGACGGCGGCCATGCACTCTATTTCCACCGCGTCGGTGTAGTAGATCAGGTTTTCCCGGTCCGCGAAGATGACGGCGTCAAGGCCGGCAGTGTGCATTTCCGTCTGGAGCTTGTGAATGCGTTGCATCAAAAGGGGTTTCATGGCTGCTCCCGAGTGATGGTAAGGCGCGTCGTCGGGTTTCCACCCTGGTTACTGCAGGGAATGTTCCATGCCTGCGGCGGGCGGGAAACCCTTGTGCCGCAAAGGACAGTTTTTCTTTCGCTTGGGCTGGGCCGCAAGCATGAGAACATTCTCAGCGTATTCTCAGCAAATCCCGTCCGGTTCAGGCCGCCGCTTTTTTCGCGGCCAGCTCGTGGGCCACGTCAATGATCAGGTCTTCCTGCCCGCCCACGGTTTTGCGCTTGCCCATTTCCACCAGAATGTCGCGGGGGTCCACGCCGTACTTTTCCCCGGCCCGGGTGGCGTGCAGCATGAAGCTGCCGTACACTCCGGCCCAGCCTATGGTCAGGCCCAGCTTGCTGATGACCTGGGGCCGGTGCATGCGGGGCCGCACCACGTCTTCCGCCGCGTCCATGGCTTTGTAGAGGTTGATGCCCGTTGCCACGCCCATGCGGTCGAACACGGCGGCCAGCACTTCCGTCTGGGCGTTGCCCGCGCCCGCGCCCAGGCCGCAGAGGCAGCCGTCCACGCAGGAAGCGCCCGCTTCCACGGCGGCCAGGCTGTTGGCTATGGCCAGACCCAGGTTGTTGTGGGCGTGAAAGGCCACCGGCGCGCTGACCGCCGCCTTGACGGCCTTGACCCGCTCCGCGGCCTGATGGGGCAGCAGCGCCCCGGCGGAATCCGTGACATAGATCAGGTCCGAGCCATACTCGTCAAAGAGTTTGGCCTGTTCCACCACTTTTTCCGTGGGGGCCATGTGGGCCATCATCAGAAAGGTGACGGCCTCCATGCCCAGGGACTTGGCGATTTTGATGTGCTGTTCCGCGATATCCGCTTCCGTGACGTGGGTGGCGATGCGCACGGCCTTGGCCCCGCATTTGGCGGCGTTTTCCAGGTCCTTGTGCGTGCCTATGCCCGGCAGCAGCAGCACGGCCATTTTGGTGGTGGTGAGCACGGAGGCCACGGCCTTCATGTAGTCCGCATCGGACGCAACGGCAAAGCCGTACTGAAAGGAAGAGCCGCCCAGGCCGTCGCCCTGGCCCACTTCCACGGTATCCAGCCCGGCCGCGTTCTGGGCCGTGGCAATGGCCGCCATGTCGTCCGGGGTGAACTGGTGGCTGACGGCGTGCATGCCGTCGCGCAGGGTGGAGTCGATAATTCTGATTTTTTTCATAAGGTATCCCTTATCTCAGGGCTGTCTCTAAAAAGACGCTTTGTAGAGGCAGCCTTAGGCGGCGGCTTGTTTGCGGGCCAACAGACGCTTCGCCACTTCCTCGCCCGTGGCGAGAGCGGTGGCCGTAATGATATCCAGGTTGCCGGAGTACTTGGGCAGGTACATGCCTTCGCCCTCCACTTCCACCATCAGGGTCACGCGGTCGCCGTCCAGCACCGGGGCCAGACGCAGGCGGTAGCCGGGCACGTATTCCCGCACCTTGCGCGCCATGTCTTCCACGCCGGCCGTGATTTCCTCGATGCGCTCGGGGTGGGCCACCTTGCAGTACACGGTATTGCGCATCAGCAGGGGCGGTTCCGCCGGGTTGAGAATGATGATAGCCTTGCCGCGTTCGGCTTTGCCCACGGAAACCAGCGCGTCGGCCGTGGTTTCCGTAAACTCGTCAATGTTGGCCCTGGTGCCGGGCCCCGCGCTCTTGCTGGATATGGTGGCCACGATTTCCGCGTATTCCACCGGGGTAACCGCGTTCACGGCCGCCACCATGGGCACCGTGGCCTGGCCGCCGCAGGTGACCATGTTGAAGTTGCCGCCGTCGATGTGCTCGTGCAGGTTCACGGCGGGCACCACATACGGCCCCACGGCCGCCGGGGTAAGGTCGATGGCCACCTTGCCCGCCGCCTTGTAGCGGGGGGCGTTGGCCAGGTGCGCCTTGGCGCTGGTGCATTCGAACACCAGATCAATGCTTTTGTCCGTCAGAATGCTCTCCACGCCGTCCACGGCCGTGGAGAACCCTTTTTCCCTGGCCAGCGCCAGGCCCTGCGAACCGGCCACGATGCCGGAAACCATCACCAGTTCTATGTTTTTAGCCCGGCTCATGATTTTGAACATCAGGTCCATGCCGATATTGCCGGGGCCGAGGATGGCCGCTTTGATCTTTTGCATGCAACATTCTCCACTTATTCACTAAACGCGATTTTGACGGAGCCCAGCTCCCCGAAGGTGGCGCGGAACACGTCCCCGGCCTGCACGGGAAAAGCCTTGGTAAACGAGCCGGAAAGCACCACCTCGCCCTTTTTCAGCGGCACGCCCATGCGACCCAGAGCGTTGGCCAGCCAGGCCACGGCCTGGGCGGGGTGCCCCAGAATGGCCGCGCCTGCCGCCGTTTCCAGAATCCGGCCGTTTTGTTCCAGCACCAGGCCTACGTATTTCAGATTCACCGCGTCCACGGGCGTAAGCCGGGATCCCAGCACCAGCGCCGCGCTGGAGCCGTTGTCCGCCACGGTGTCCTGAATCTTGATTTTCCAGTCCTGGACGCGGCTGTCGATGACCTCAAATGAAGGCACTACGGCCGCCGCGGCCCGCAGCACGTCCGCTATGCCCACGCCCGGCCCGGCCAGGTCCTGGCCCATGACAAAGGCCAGTTCGGCCTCGATTTTGGGCTGCATGAAGCGCGAAAGCGAAACCGGCGTCTCTTCGTCCAGCAGCATGTCCGCGAACAAGTGCCCGAAATCCGGCTCGGACACGCCCAGGAAATTCTGCATGGCCTTGGACGTAAGCCCCACCTTTTTGCCGATAAGCTTGCCTCCGGAAGCCAGCCGCGCCGTAACCCCGGCCATCTGCACCTGGTAGGCGTCGGCAATGGTCATGCCGGGGTGCTGCTCCGTAAGCGGGGCCAGCGGCTTTTTCCCGCGTTCCGCGTCCGCCAGCAGAGCGGCCAGGGCGTTAACGGTTTTGGTGTCCATGGAATGTCCTTTTCGTATGGTAGGTTGTGGTGGCGTGACGCCCGGAGGAAGGTGAAAAACCCTTTTTGGAAAAAGGGTTTTTCCCCTTCCTCCGGACCTCCATCCCCTTTTCCTAAAAACTTTGTCAGGGGGTATGGGGGTCTTTCTCTTTGATTCGGCGGGACCGTACGACTGCGGTGCCGCTCTTTTCGTCCTTTCAAGCTGGTGTCCGCCGTACATGGGCACCACCTTTTTTCGTCACCCTGAATGGGTTCCAAGGGGCGTGCCCCTTGGCGGGTGCAGGGCAGCGCCCTGCTCGTATTCTTGGATGGCTTCGACAAAATTGCCTTTCTACCCATGGTGATAATGACTATGCGCCGCGCGGAATTTGGCGCGCAGACAGGCCGCGAGCCTTTCGGCCAGGGTGTGCTTGTCCAGACGCTGCTTGATGCCCTGGAGCAGCACGGGCGCGGCCAGGCGTACTTCGTCGTGGGGGCCGGGCAGGGCCACGAAGAGGCAGCCGTTTGTTTCTCCCACGGCTATGCGGATGCCGTCCTTGACGTGGCGGCCTTCGCCTTTGGTGACGTGCACCAGATAGGGCGCGGCCGCGTCCGGGTCCAGACGCTGGATGGCTTCCACGCTGAAATCCTTGTCTTCCGCGCCCACGCCGCCGGTGGTCAGCACCAGGCCGCAGTCCTGGGAAGCAACGCGCAGGGCGGCTTCCAGGGCGTGCAGGCTGTCCGGCAGGCTGTCCCCGGCCTGGCTGGGGAACCCGGCCTGGCTGAAGAGCTTGACCAAGTAGGGGGTGTTGGTGTCTTCAATCTGCTTTTCCTGCAGCTCGAAGCCGGTGGGGAAAACGAGCACCCCGCGCTTGTGCCCGGCGCGAACGTCCCCGGCCACTTGGCGGGCGCGGGCCAGGAGTTCCGGCACCAGGGCCTCGTCCATGCCGATGGCCCCCAGAATGCCGTCGGAATGCGCGGCCGCGTCCGGAGCAATCATGATGCCCGGCAGGGCGGCCAGGGCCGCGAGCAGAGGCTTTTCCCGGCCGAAAATCCGTTCCGCGCGCACCGTGGGAACGAGGAGGTCCAGGGCCAGTTGGCCGGGGCGCACGTCAATGACCATGACCTTGTCGGGCGGCAGTTCCAGCACGGCGGCCACGGCGGCGGCCGCGTCCGTGAGGTTGGCGTTGTCGAGCGTCACGCCGTCGATGCGCAGCTCGGTTTTCTGGAGCAGGTTGAGTTCGAGCGGAGGCTGGGCCGCGTCAACGGCGCGGGCGGGGGCGACGTCCAGGCTGCAATCGGCCAGGGGGGCGTCGATAATGGCCTGGCCTATGTCCAGGATGTCCACGTCGTGGGTAGCCAGTTCCGGGATGCGCTCCAGGCTGATGTCCCCGGCAAAGGCCAGACAGGTGGCTGACCGGTTTCCACCGGTTGTGAGGCAGGCGGAAACCCGGTCCAGGTCGTCTGTTTTACCGGTATCGACCATCAGTATTTCAGCCTGGGCGTCCATGGCGGCTTTGGTTTCTTCTTCAAGGGACCGGAGTTCGCCCCGCAGCTGGATGACCCGGGTAAAGCCCGTCATGTGCGCGACGCCCGCCAAGGTTTCTTTCACTCCGCCGAAAATGCGCACGTAGTTCTTGTCGAGATAGATGAACGGCCCGTCCACAATGCGGCCCACGGCGCCGCCCACATGCACGGCGTGACGCACCTGGGCCTTGATTTCCTCCGGCAGCTTTTTGGCCGCGCCGGACACGATGCGCACCCGGCCCGCGGCCAGTTCCACGGCTTTGCGGGCCGCCGCCGCTATGCCGGAAGCCTTGGCTATGCTGCCGATGACTCTGTCTTCCGCCATGGCCACGGCTTTGGCGGAGCCGTTGAAAATCAGGACGGGCTCCCCGGCGGCCACATCCTCCCCGTCGGCGCGGGCAAAAGTGACTTCACAGCCCAGTTCCGCGAGCTTTTCCAGGGCAAAGCCGATGCCGCAGACCACGCCGTCCGCGCGGAACGAGAGCGTGGCGCTGAAGCGCCGCCCGTCAAGGGAAGCAAAGATATGGTCACGTAAGTCGCCGGGAAACATGGAAATCCTTTATCATGGCAAATCGTGCCGCTGACGCCCCTGAATGGGGTCCAGGGCGCCAGCCCTTGGCGGGTGCAGGGCAGCGCCCTTTTCCTTATACCCCCGGAGGGGGCCGAAGCGCAGCGCAGGCCGGCGCGGTAGCGCCTTTGAGCGCAGGGGCCGGGCGCGATCCGGCTTTGCCGGTCGCGCATCTTACCGGCCCCGAAGCGGATAAAAGACGGCTTCGACAAAAATGCCTTTAATCCGCCGCAGCCAGCAAAGCCGGGTCGATGCCGCGCTGGCGCATCCACTTGGGCAGCAGCTCGTTGTCCACGCGGCGGTTGATTTCCGGGGCCTTGGCGCGGAGGAGCTGCGCCAGGGAAGTGCTGACGTTGATGCCGCCCACCGCGCCGTCAAAGATGATGATCTTGTCCGTGCCGGTGACGTTGCGCGCGAAATGCATGGCGCTGTCCAGGCTTTTGGCCGTCAGAGCGTGGGTCATGTACTCCACGTTCTGGGAGTCGCGGTCCATGACTTCCGCCTGTTCCGCGCCCACCACCACGGTGGGGATGCGCTCGCTGAAAAAGGCGCTGGGGTAGCCGCCCCAGGCGTAGTTGTGCACGCACATCTTGATGGCCGGGTTCATGGGCGGGATGGAGGCCAGCAGGGGGCCGTCCTTGCCGTAAAAGGCTTCCGTGTACCAGGTGTAAGGCGGCAGGGGCTTGTCCAGGTCGAAAAGGTCGGTGTTGGCGCCGGTGAAGTTGGCGTAGATGACCCCGGCCGCGAACACGTAGGGCACGGGACAGGGGAAATCCAGCACCGCGATGCACTCGTCCACTTCGCCCAGCAAGGTCATTATTTTGCCGTAGTAGCGGCAGCCGGCCACGGTGAGACGGTCGTTGAGGGCGTAGAGATCGTTGTCCGCGTCCACGCCCACCACGCCCACGGGGGACATGTCCAGAAAGGCGGTAAAGGCGAACTTGGACTGCACGAAGTCGGAGGCGAAAATCGCCCGGGCGGTGAAGTTGGCCCCGCGCGGCCCCAGGTTCTGGTGGTAAGTGGAACGGGTTTCGATGCGCGCGTAGGACATGCCGAAAGGCTTGACCGCGCGGTCCACCTGGCGGTGGAAGTGCACTTCGCGCACGTCGCTGTTGTGGGCGTGCACCACCCAGTCCGCGTCGTAAATGGCCTTGATGCCGTAGAGCGTGCCTATTTCCGTCTCAATGGGAATGCCTTCGTCGATGGGCGCTACGCCCTTGGCCTTGCCCTTGCCGAAATGCGCGTCCAGACCGAAAGACTTGATGTACTCCTCGGTTTCGCGGAAACGCAGGCCCACCCCGGCGCGCAGGCGGATGTTCGTACAGCCGGTGCGCTCGGCGATAACGTCGCGCAGGGCCTTGAGCATTTCCGCGTAGGGCGCGCCGCCCAGCAGCGTGAAGCCGTGGTGCGAGGCGCAGATGTTCACGGAATGTTCCGGCTTGATCATGCTCATGTCCACGTTTTGCAACGCGTTCACGGTTTCTTCGCGGATGGCGTCTATGCCCCTGGAACCGGGGTAGATGGTGGCGGGGGAATCCGGAAACAGTTCGGGGAGCATGACGGAGGTGATGTCCGGCAGCCCGGCCGCGCGCCTGGTGACCAGTTCCGGCGCGACGCCGTACTGGGAAACGCGGGGACGGGCGGGGATGATGGGGCTTTTCATCGTGACCTTACCTCCTCGGCGTGTTCACTATGTCCGCGAACACGGCGATATCGTTGTCAAAGTAGAAACCGCGGTGGTTGTACTTGGCTTTGACCGCTTCCGGAACTTCTTGAAGGGTGACGGTTTTGCCGTACCACTGCCAGCCGCCCGCCGGAGGCGTGGGGGTAATGCCCGCCGCGTCCAAAAGGCGCAACGCGGGCTGAATGCATTCCACGGAACAGCCCATGCGCAGGCCGGTGCGGAAGGAGATTTCCTCCGGCGTCTGCGCGCCCTGGATAATGGCGGCGGCCGCTTCTTCCGCGCGGGTGGCGGTACAGTAGCAAAGGATCTGGCCGGGGTTGAAGCCCGCCTTGACGCACAGCGCGTCCACGGCGTCCCGGTCCTGGTCCCGCACCACGGTCTGCACGGTGAAGGGCTGTTCCAGCTTGGCCAGGGCCACGGCCTCCACGGGACAGCGCTGGTGGCAGTTGGCGCAGGCCAGGCAGCGCTTTTCGTCCACCACGGCCTTGCGGGACCGCATGCTGATGGCCAGAGTGGGGCAGATCTTGGCGCAGGTTCCGCAGCCGGTGCACTTGTCGCGGTTGATTTCGGCTCTCAGAGTTATTGTTTTCATAACGGCTCCTGTGGGGGGAGGAGGTTGGCGCCGGCGCGGAATAAATGTTCTATAATGTAGAATTAAGTTTTATTTTATGCAAGCCCCAAAAAAAGTCAAACGGTTTTTCGCCGGTTTTTCGGAAGCGGCGGGAACCTGCCGGCCGGTCCCGCGCACTGGACTCCCATGCCGGGCGCAGGTATACTAGAACCTGTTGCACGCAACGTCAAAAGGCGGTGAAAGCCATGCTGCGCGCTATAAAAGACCCTGTAAGCTGCCTCACCCACCTGGCCGGGGCGGTGCTGGCTGTGGTGTGCACGGTGTTGCTGCTGGTGGCGGCGACGCGCGATGCGAACGCCCGCTATATTGTCGGGTTCGCCGTTTTCGGCACAACCCTGGTGCTGCAGTACGTGGCCAGCACCGTGTACCACATGGTCCGGGCTTCCGAGCGGACCACCCGGATTTTGCGCCGTATCGACCACATGATGATTTTCGTGCTCATCGCGGGCACGTACACGCCCGTGTGCCTGGTGCCGCTGTACGGGGCCTGGGGCTGGACGCTGCTGGGCCTGGTCTGGGGCATAGCCGTGGCCGGGGTGGTGCTGAAGATTTTCTGGCTGCACGCTCCGCGCTGGCTGTCCACGGCCCTGTACATGGGCATGGGCTGGCTGGTGCTTATCGCCTTGGTGCCTTTGGTAAAGGCGGTATCCGTGTCCGCTTTCGCCCTGCTGGTGGCCGGGGGCGGGTTCTACACTCTGGGCGCGGTTATGTACGCCGCCAAGTGGCCGCCCCTGCCTTTCCGCTGGTTTGGGTTCCATGAGCTGTTCCACGTCTTTGTGCTGGGCGGCAGCGCGTGCCACGCGCTGTTCATGTTCCGGCTGGTGCCCGCCTGAAAAAGGAGCGACCATGACAGCGCGGTCAACACCGGGAGGCATGTGGCGGACCCTGACGCGGCTGGCGGCCCTGGCGTTTGCCGGGCTGTGCCTGGCCGGGTGCGGCGGCAGCGAGGAGGGCGGCACCGCGCACTATGAGCGCGCCTTCCGCGCCAACGGCCTGAGTTTTTCCGAGCCCAACCTGGTTATCAAGGGCCGCAAGGAAAAAGGCATGGGCTTTGAGATCTGGACCATTTTCAGTTCCGACAGCCAACGTTGCCTGGGCTCTTCCGTCACGGACAGCAAGCAGAACTCCTCTTTTTACGCGGGCGGCGGTTCCGGAAAAGCGGGCACGGCCAGAAGAATGTCCGAGGTTCTCCCCGGCACGAAAGAATACGCCATTACCATTCCCATAAAACTGAGCGATACGCGGGAATGCGCCTGGCGGTTGCGCGAAATACAAATTCAGCTGACGGATCCGTACGTCGGCAACCGGCGGGAGGATCTGGCTTCCTTCATCCTCCGCGACGAGGCGGCCATGGAGCCCCTTGAGGCCCGCTACGAGTCGTTCTGCCAGAAGCGGAAGGGGCTGTTTACCCGCCTGGACTGCCGCCACGGCAGCCAGAACGGCCGTAACGTGGTGGCTTACAGCCGGAGCGTGGACCAGGGCGCGAGCGTCACCATCGACGTGAGCGTCAGTGACAACGTGCTGCCAGCGCAATAGAGCAGCCGGTTTTACATGACGCGCTCTAGTTGTCGAAGCCAATTGGATAGCATGCCTCCGGCGGCCAAAGAGGGCTCCGCCCTCTCTGGACTCTCCCGCCAAGGGGCGCGCCCCTTGGAACCCATTCAGGGGGTAGGGGAGCAGAGGGAGCGTCACGCCGCCGGTCCCACTTGGCCTGGATCCCCCGGTCAAGCCGGGGGATGACGGGCGGGGAGACGGGGCTTGCGTCCCTTCATCCCACGCAAACGGTTCTGCCCGCCCGTAACCTTTAGTTCCACCCCGTCGCGGGGTCCAGGGGGGTCACCCCCCTGGCGGGTGCAGGGCAGCGCCCTGCTTTCGTTCTTAGATGGCTTCGACAGCTATAAGCCCTAAGCGCGAAAACGTTCCGCCAACTCCATGCCCTGGATGCGCTGCGTGGTGCCCGCCTTGAAGGCGCGGCAGCAGCCGGGGGAGACTTCGTCGATGAGCAGGGGCTGGCCCTGTTCGTCCAGGCCCCATTCGATCTTGATGTCCCAGAGATCCAGGCCCCTGGCCGTGAACATTTCCCGGATGGCTTTCAGGGCGGCTTCGTTGCGGGCCAGGAGCGTGTCCAGGGTTTTGGCTTCGACGATGCCCAGGGCCGTGAGCGCGGAGGGCACGATAAGCGGGTCCCCGGCGGCGTCGTCCTTCAGGGTTATTTCGAATACCGGGGAGGGCAGCGGCATGCCGTCGCGCAGGCCGGGCACCATTTTGTAGCGCCGGAAAAAGCTGCCGGTGCAGATCCAGCGCGCCACCCATTCGATGCCGGGCGTGAACTGCCGGGCTTTGCGCACGTCCATGGACAGCGCGGCCAGGTCATAGGCCAGCATGTGCGTGGGCACGATGTTTTTCTGGTTCAGCTCGTTGAAAATGGCCGAGGTCATCACCAGGCAGGCTTCGCCCTGGCCGGGCACGGTTTCTTCCGCCAGGTTGTTGCCGCCCGGGTCTATTTCGCCCGCGTCGTTCTTGGTCACCCTGTCCGTGAACACCAGGCGCAGGGTGCTCCCGTCTTTCTCGTACACATCCTTGGTCTTGCCGCGGTACACCAGCTTCATTCGTCAGCCCCTTGTAGTGGTTTCTGGTCCGGTTTTGTAAACCCGCTCGGGCCAAGACGCAAGCCCCGTCCGGCAGCGGCTTCTTTTGGCGTGATCCCGCGCCCTGTCCGGAGCGGCTGGCTCCGGACAGGGCTTGCCATCAGGAGCGGCGGGGTATATCGATGAAATTCCCATGCGTTCTCCCGCGTTTTTGCGTACACCGGTTGTTTGCCCTGTCTCCGCCCTGTCTGACGCGAAAGGAGTCCCGTATGCCCCAGTATCCCGATGCGGCGCGTGAAGCCGCCATGCTCCAGGAACTGACAAAGTTCGACACCCCCACCATCACCAACGTCGTGGCCACCTATCCGGGCAAGGCCACCTGCCTGAGCCTGTACCACCCCTGGGACACGGCCTGGTACACGAACCAGGACCTCAAGGCCATGTACCCGGAACTGGGCCCCATGTGCGGCCACGCCGTCACCTGCGTGTACGGGGTGCCGGACCCCAACTACAAATCCCTGGGCGTGGGCGACGTGCTGCGGGCCATTGCGGCTTCTCCCAAGCCCGTGGTGCTGCTGATCAAGCAGGACTATCCCGAGCATCTGAAACACAAGAACGGCCTGTGCGGCGGCAACATGGCCACGGCTTTCAAGTCCGCCGGGACCGTGGCCATTCTGTCCGACGGGCCTTCCCGCGATATCGGCGAGGTCAAGGCCCTGGGCATCCAGTACATGCTGACGGGTGCCTCCCCGGGGCACGGCCCCATGGCCGTGAAAGCGGTCAATATCCCGGTGAGCATCTGCGGCATGGATGTGGCGCCCGGCGAAATAGTGCACTGCGACGAGAACGGCGCGGTCAAATTTCCCCGCGCCAGCCTTGAGGCCGTTCTGGAAAACTGCCGCGTCCTCGGCGCGCAGGAAGAGAAAAAGCTGGCCATGCTCGCTTCCACGAATGACGCGGAACTGCTGGCGAAATACATGCAGGGAGTCTACGACTAAACGCCGTTTCCATAACCTCTCGCACCACCTGCCAAAGGGAGCCGGATCATGAACTACAGTGAGCTGTTCCGTACGTTCGGTTGCAAGGAAACGGCGCGGGCCGCCATTATCGGGGGCGGCGCATACGCCACGGCCATTCTCACCCAGAGCATGCACATGGAAAGGCTCACGGTGGCCGCCGTGGGCGACCTGACTCTGGAAGCCGCGAAAAAAGCCTTTATCCGGGCGGACGTGCCGGAAAGCCGCATCGCTGCCTGTTCCACCTTGGCGGAAGCCAAAATGGCCGTCCTGCGCGGCGACTTTATCGCCACCGACAATCCGGAGTTGCTGTTCGAACTGGACGTGGACGTGGTGGCCGAAGCCACGGGCAATCCCGAGGCGGGCGCCCGCCATGCCGTGCTGGCCCTGGAGCACCGCAAGCACCTGGTGATGATCAACAAGGAGACGGATTCCGTTATCGGGCCGTACCTGCACCAGCTGTTCCGCGACGCGGACCTGGTGTACACGCCCGTGGACGGCGACCAGCCCGCCCAGCTCATGAAATTGGTGGACTGGGCCAGGCTTATCGGCCTGCGCATTATCTGCGCGGGCAAGGCCAGGGACGGGGAGTTCATGTACGACCCGGAAAAGTCCACCGTGACCCTGCCCGCCGACGGCAAGGGCGTGCCCAAGCCCGTCAGCGTCAAAATAGCCAAAAAGGACAGCCGGTACCTGGGCATGATCCCCCAGGGCAAGGCCGCGGAATACGCCAAAAAGCGGGCCGCCCTGCTGGCCGGGCTGCCGGGCCCCGGCGGTTTCGACCACTGCGAGCTGGTGAACATCGCCAACTCCACGGGCCTGACCTTCAGCCCTGGCGGCCCCAAGGCCTGCGCCCTGCGGGTCAACGAGCTGCCCGTCATGTACGCGGCCAAGGCCCGGGGCGGCATTCTGGAGCAGGAAGAGACCATCGACATCATGACCCTGCTGCGCACCAAGGAAGAGGCCAGCATGGGCGGCGGGGTGTTCCTGGTGGTGCGCAGCGACAACGCTTACTCCCAGCATATCCTGCTGACCAAGAGCCTGCTGGGCAATTACGAGGGCACGGCGGCGGTCATGGTGCAGCCGTATCACCTTTGCGGGGTGGAATCCTCCACGTCCCTGATGGCGGCGGCGCTTTTGGGCGTGGGCACCGGCGCGGCGGACCGGGCCCTGCGCTGGGATATCGCCAGAAAGGCCCTGCGGGATCTGCCCGCAGGCACCAAGTGCACGCACGACCGGGACCCCAACCTGGAAACCATTATCGTGCCCGCGCAGCACCGCGCGGACAAAGCGCCGGTGCCCGGCCACCTGCTGAACGGCAATACGCTGCGGCGGGCCGTGAAAAAGGGCGAGATCATCAGCTACGGCATGATCCGCCAGCCCGGGGATTCGCTGCTTTGGCGGATGCGCCTGGAGGCGGAGGAGTATTTCCTGGGAACGAAAAAGCCCTGAACGCGTTGAGCGCGGGGCGGTCCGGGGCGGACGCGCACCATCCGCCCCGAAGACGGAGAAGCATGGCTGACGCGCGCAACCGGCGGCATATCATGGTTTTCGCCAGCATCACCGCGCTGTGTCTGTTCGGTGATTCCATGCTCTACGTGGTGCTGCCGGTGCACTATGCCGCCGCCGGTCTGGGCTCGCTCTGGGAAGTGGGCGTCATTCTGGCGGTGAACCGCCTCATCCGCCTGCCGCTCAACCTGTGCATGGGCTGGTGCTACAGCCGCTTCAGCGAGCGCAGCGGCATTCTTATCGCCGTGGTGCTGGCCACGCTGACCACCTTGTCTTACGGCTTTCTGCCCGGCTTTGCCTGGTGGGTGCTGGCCCGTTGCGTCTGGGGCCTGGCCTGGACGCTGCTGCGCCTGGGTTCGCTGTTCTGCATTCTCAGGCTGGCCGGGCCGGAAGCGCGGGGCCGCTACACGGGCCTGTACAACGGGATCTACCGCCTGGGGAGCCTGGTGGGCATGTTCCTGGGCGGGCTGCTGGCGGACCTGGCCGGTGTGCGGGCCACGGCCTTGATTTTCGGCGTGGCCACGGCCTGCGCCGTGCCGCTGGTGCTGTGCTGCATTCCCAGGGACACGGAGCGGCAGGCCGAATGCGCGGCGACCCCGGAGCCTGGCCTGCGTGAAGGCCTGGCGCTTGCCGCGCGGAACAGGGCCGCGCTGTGGACCGTGGCCGCGGGCGGGGCGGCTTCTTTTGTTTTCGGGGGGGTGACGGCGTCCACTTTGAGCCGCCTGATAGCCGTGCACAGCGGCGGCGGGGTCGTTGTGGCCGGCGCGCTGGTCGGCGCGGCCACGCTGGCGGGGTTTTTCCAGGCCCTGCGCTGGGGCTGGGAACCCTGGCTGGCCCCCCTGGTCGGGCGGCTTTCCGACAGGCCGGGCGGGCGGAACCGCATGCTTTTCCTGGCTTTGGGGCTCGCGGCCGGGGTTTTTGCCTCGCTGGCCCTGTCGCTGCCCTTGCCGCTGTGGTTTTGCTGCCTGGCGGGCATGCAGCTTACGGGCACGGTTTTGACCACCGTACTGGACGCGGCCGCTGCGGATGCCGCCGCTGCCACGGGCGGCCGCGCCGTGCTGATGGGCTATTCCTTCATCGTGGACGGCGGGGCCGCCTTGGGGCCGCTTTTCGCCTACGGTCTGAACGAATTTATGGGCATTAACGCCGTGTACCTGATCTGTGCGGCGCTGCTTTTCGCCCTGGCTTTCAGGTGGCGGCTTTTTTCTCGCGCACCAGCAGCTTGAGCGCGGCCAGGTTGATGACGATGGCGTTCAGGCAGGCCGCGGCGTACACCAGGGGCAGGCTCCAGATCCGCACGGTGAGGGAGATGGTGACGAAAAACGCGATGTATGAGAAAGAGCCCGCGATGACCCCGCGTTCGAACTGGCGCACGGCGCCCGCCCCGTGCAGGGAGTGGGCGAACACGCTCATGACGGAAATAAAGACCGGAAAGGCGGAAAACAGCCCGCTGAGCTGCGGTCCGAGGTGGGGCGACAGCGTGGTGATGACCACCACGATGCTTGTGGCCGCCAGCATGCGGAAGGGCAGGTCCCACCAGGGCGCCACCATGGCCGGGGGCTCGCCGTCCGTGGGACCCACGAAACGCAGGGCCACGCCGACCAGGATAGTGACCAGCACGGTGGAGACGGCCAGCGGCAGGGTAACGAGAGAGAGCAACCCCAGGGACGAAAGATAGCAGGCGAAGGACAAGGCCAGCGCTATGGACCAGCGCACTTTCCCGGCGCTGCGGGCATAGGTCAGGCAATAGGCCACCACGGCCAGGGTGCCGAGCAGGGTGCTGTGGGCGGCCCCGGCGGCGAATTCCGGGCCTCGCTCCAGGGCCAGGAACACGGAGACGGGGCCGGACGTCAGCGGCAGCCCCACTATCCAGCCGCCCACCACCGGCCCCCAATAGCGGGAAGCCAGGGTGGCCGTGGCGATAAGGATCGGGGTCAGCAGCAGTTTCAGAAAAAAAAGATCCATGATATCCCCTCGGCGCTGAGCGTCTCCCCCCGGTTATGCTCCCGGAAGTGGAGAAACACAAGCCGTGGGAGGCGGTTAAGATATATGGAACACTCTTTCGCCTTTTTCCTGGTGCTGGGCATCAGCGCGCTGGTGTCGGGCATTTCCAAGTCCGGCATACCGGGCGTGGGTATGCTGGGCACCGTGTTCGTGCCCCTGGTCATGTCCGCCAAGCTGTCCACGGGCTATATCCTGCCCTTTCTGGTGTTCGCGGATACCATAGCCATTCTCTATTGGCGCAGGGCGGCGGTCATACGCTATATCGTCGCGCTGCTGCCCGCCATGTTCGTCGGCATCATTATCGGTTTTTTCCTCATGGATCTCATTCCGGACAGCGTGTACGGCAAGGTGCTGGGCAGCGTCGTGCTGCTGCTTCTGGCCATGGACGCCCTGTGCCGCCGCTATAAGGTGGAAGTCCCGGAAAACAGCCGCCTGTTCGCCTGGGCCATGGGTCTGCTGGCCGGGATTATGACCATGATGGCCAACGCGGCGGCCCCGCCCCTGATGCTCTACCTGCTGGCCATGAAGATTTCCAAGGAACAGTTCGTGGGCACGGGCGCCTGGATTTACTTTGCCATCAACCTGTTCAAAGTTCCTTTCAGCATCAAGCTGGGGCTGATTACGCCGGAGTCGTTCACCGTCAATCTCATGCTTTTGCCCTGCATTATCCTGGGCAGCTTTCTGGGTGTGAAGCTGATGCGCAGGATTTCCGGCCCGTTTTTCGAGAAGATGATGCGGGTCATGGTGCTCGCCGGCGGCCTCAAATTGATGCTGTAGCCGGCGCCGCATTGCCAACCCTTTCGAATGACCTATATGCAGGGGAGAAGCCGGGACACTCCGCCCCGACGATCCTTTCTTCGAAGGAGGACGGCCATGACCCTTGAAACCGTGCGCGCGTTTTTCGGCTGGGCCGCGTTGCTCAATCTGGCGCTTCTTTCCCTGTGGTTTTTCCTGTTTCTGTTCGGCCGCGAGTGGATATACAGCCTGCATTCCCGCTGGTTCCCCCTCCCGCGCCAGGTCTTTGATTCCGTCATCTACGGCGCTCTGGCCTTTTACAAGATCTGCACCCTGCTGTTCTTCCTGATGCCGTATCTTGTCCTTCGGCTGTTCCTGTGAGAAAGAGGGAGAATGCGGGCGACATGCCGTGAAGGAGAATGTATGCGTAAACTTGCCTTGCTGGCCGTGGCCGCGGCGTTACTGCTGACGGGCTGCGGCTACGGCCAACTGGACCGGCTCCCGCCGGTTCCCTACGGCGAAGCGGCGGAAATTGTGGTTCTCCGGGCGGATTCCGTTGAGCTCGGCGGGCGCCCCTTTGTGGTGGCGCTGGACGGCAGGGACGTGTTCGCTTTGCGCCCCGGCGCGTACACCGTGCTGAAAGTGGCCCCGGGTTCTCATTCCGTGGCGGCGTACCCCACGGGTTCCTCGGACGCGGCTGAGCGCAAAATCGGGGTGACGGTCACGGCCGCCGCGAAGGAGCGGGTATACTTGTACATAGAACCGAAAAGCTTCTGGACGCCCACGGTGTCCATACGTCAGCTTACGACCAAAGAAGGCGAAGCGGTGGAGCGGAGCAGCCAGTTTCAGAACTGAACACAGCGGGCGTCAATGCGCTTCGCAAAGAGAGCGGGACATGGATAAATACTACATCACGGCCGTCATCCACCCCAAACCGGGCAAGGAAGAGGCTCTGAAAACGGCGATTCTCCAGAACATCCCCAACGTGCGCGCGGAAAAGGGCTGTCTGCGCTATGACCTGCACGTGCTCAAGGACGGGGGCGCCAAGTTCCTGTTTTACGAAATCTGGGCGGACAAGGCCGCGTTCGAAGCCCATCGCGTGGCCCCGCACATGCTGGCCTACCGGGAACAGGCCAAAGATTTATTGGCCGCGCCCTCGGACGTGACGCTTTGGTCGGCTGCGGACGTGACGGGATAGGCTTCAGGGCTGTTTAGAATCGTTTTCACGTCAGATCAGATAATACAGCCCCAACACCATGACTTGCGCCGCCTCAGAGCGTTCTTTGGGCTGGTTCCTGTTTCTTTTTGGATACCAGGTTGTTAAGGATGCTCTTTTCCGGAATCGGGTCAATGGCAACGTCAGCGCTGATCAGAATTTGGCAGAACAGCCCGTCCTGCGCGGGCGTAAGGGGTTGTCCCTGGCCCGGCGGAAAGTGGGGCAGGAGCGGGTTTACCCGGCCCTTGATAAATTCGGGCACAGAGTGCAGGGAAAGAAAAGGGCGGCCGCGTATCCGGATACCAGCTCAGCGTATGAGGTCGGCGGCCCGGAAACAACCCAAGGAGGCAGTCTCGTGGATTTATTTGCAAGGGCCTGTGCTATCAAGGAAAAAGTGCGGAGCTGGCGGCGCCGCATGCACGAAAACCCTGAACTGGGGCTGGAAACCGAGAATACCGCGGCCTTCATTGAAAAAACGCTGGCCGAAATCGGTGTGAAAAACGCGCGCCGTTGCGGCAAAACGGGCGTCGTGGCTCTGGTGGAAGGTTCGGCCCCTGGCGACTGTATCGGCCTGCGCGCGGACATCGACGCGCTGCCGGTTCATGAACGCAACGACCTGCCTTACCGCTCGCGAGTGCAGGGCGCCATGCACGCCTGCGGGCACGATGTCCACGCGGCCTGCCTGCTGGGCGCGGCCCAACTGCTGTACGAGCTGAGGGATTCTTTCAAGGGCAGCGTTAAACTGATCTTCCAGCCCGGCGAGGAAGGGTTTCGGGGCGCGGCCGTGATGATTGAAGACGGCGCCCTGGAAAAACCCGCCATGAAGTCGATCTACTCCGTCCACACCTGGCCGGAACTCCCGGCCGGCACCGTGGGGCTGCGCAAAGGGCCGGTAATGGCCAGCGCGCAGCCTTTCAGAATCACGGTCAAGGGCAAGCAGGGGCACGCCGCGCACCCGCACCGCTGCGTGGACGCCGTGCTGATCACGGGGCAGATCATCTGCGCGCTGCAGTCCGTTATGGCGCGCGAGGTGGCGCCGCTGGAGACGGGCGTGCTTTCCATAGGCTCGGTACACGGGGGTACCAAGAACAACATCCTGCCCGAGGAAGTGCGCCTGGAAGGGACCATCCGGGCCTTTTCCACGCAGGTGAACCAGCAGATCATTGACGCGGCCAGGCGCATAGCCGAAGGAACCGCCGCCACGCTGCGCGGGTCCGCCGTGTTCGAGACCCTGCCCGGTTTGCTGCCGGTGTTCAACGAGGACGATGTGTACGCGAAAATGCGTGAAGCCTTTGAACAGACCTTAGGCCCGGAAAGGCTGGTGGATTTGCCCCTGCCTTCCATGGGCAGCGAGGATTTCTCCCTGTTCCTGGAACAGGTTCCCGGCGGGCATTTCCGCGTGGGCGTCGGCGGCAAGGAAGGGCCGAACCACCCGCTGCATTCGCCGGACTTCACGGTGGACGAAGCCTGCCTGCCGTACGGGGCGGCCGGATTGGCGGCCCTGGCGCTGAAGGAGCTTGGCGCGCTTAAGTAACGCGTCGTATGGGCAAAAGCAAAGGACCGGAGCGGTGTAGCGGCCGCTCCGGTCCTTTGTTTCTTTCTTTTTTTGCTGGTATGTTCCGGCGCTATCCTGGGTTGCGCTCCAGCATGAGGGCGGCCAGGTGCCGGTCAAGTTCCTTGAAGGCCCCGTGAGAGAGGGATTCCAGGATCTTGGCGGTTTCCTTGATGCTCGGAGCGGCCAGTCCCTGCTCGAACTTCACGCCGCCGTCGTGTAGAGCCAAGGTGGCGGCGGACCAGGCTTCCGCAGCGGCGGAGCCGACCTTGAGGCTGCAGGTTTCCTTGGCTCCGTCGCAGAGCATGCCCGCAAGGCTGGCCACAAAGGTGCTGACGGCGCGTTCCGCCATGTCGGCGTTCCCGCCCTGGATAAATACCAGTCCGGCGGCGGCCCCGGCCCCGGCGGCCACGGCGCAGCCGCAGATGGGTGTGAGCCTGCCCGTGTGGGCTTTCAGATAGGCGCAGACAAGGTGGCTGACCGCGAGCGCCCGGGCAAGCTTGGTATCATCGGCGCCCAGTTCCTTGGCGGCCACGGTAATGGGAATAATGGCCGTGATGCCGTGGTTGCCGGAACCCGCGCTGCTCATGACGGGCAGATCCCCGCCGCCCATGCGCACTTCCGATGCGGCGGAGGCCGCCTGGCGCACCCGCGCGCCCAGGGTTTTCTCGCCGTCCGGCCGGTCCAGCCCCGCGCCGAGGCCCCAGTCCTTGACCATGCCGGCTTCGGCAATGATCATGTTCATGCGCGCCCCTTCCAGCAGGGTGGCGACGTCGTCCCGATCAATGTTCACTGCCAGGTTCCAAAGATCCCGCATGGAAAGGGAGCGGATTTCTTCGTACAGGGCGTCGGGGGCGCCGTTGGCGGCGGGCGGGGCTTCAAAAGTCGTACGGCCGTCCACCACGATGCGCTCCACGCGGTCGTGTTTATGGGCCAGCGTGCACTGGGCGGAATGCCCCTGGCCGGAAACCGTTACCTCGACCCACACGGAAGGGACATCTTCGGCAATGCTTTGCGTCAGCCTGCCTTGGCGCACAAGTTCTTCGGCTTTTTGCACGACGTCCCCGGAAACGCCTTGCAGCAGCATCAGCCCCTGGTCCGGGTCGCCGCCCAGCGCGCCGATGGCGGCCGCCAGCGCGTTGCCGCGCAGCCCGTCCAGACCGGGAAGCCCCACGGAGCGGCCGTTCTTAAAAATATTCACCGACATGCGGATAGCGACGGTTTCAATGGCATATTTGTGCTTGCGGCCCGCTATGGCGGCGGCCAGGGCAACGGCGCCCGGCTCGGTGCACCCGAAAGCGGGCTTCACTTCTTGTTGGAGAAAAGTCTTTATATTCACGGTAAATCCTCTCTGCAAATATACGTCCGCATGCGCGGCTGACGATGGCTTAACGTACGACGGCCTTGCACAGAGTATTCCAAAAGGGTGTGAGCGTAATATCCGGAAAATATTTATATTAAATTTCTAATGTGTTGGTTTTCTCAGCACATTCTCACATGAAAAGCGATAAACTTCTTATGCGTGAGAAATGAGGGTCCGGTAATAACAAAAAAGAGGCCACGGCTGTCACCGTAACCTCTTGAAATCTCTGGTGGAGGTGAGGAGGATTGAACTCCTGGCCTCCGCATTGCGAACGCGGCGCTCTCCCAGCTGAGCTACACCCCCAGAGGAGGAGGTGTATAGCGCGCTTCTTTTTTCCTGGCAAGAAAAATTCCTGCTCAGGAAAAAATGCTGGAGAGGAGAGTGCCCATGCGCTGCCCGTAGTTGTGCTCCGCAAGGATGAGCGAGCGCCAGCGCGCCGCAAGTTCCCGCTTGCCTTCGGGGTCGGCGCGGAAGCGGGCGGCGAGTCGCGGGATATCCTCCGGCCTTCGGAAGGTGACGGGCTCGGCCAGCTCTTGCGGGAACAGGTCAAGGCCCGGCGTGGCGTCCGTCAAACAGAAGCCCCCGGCGGCCCAGACGTCGAAATGGCGCTGGTTCAGCCCGGCGGGCAGCAGAAAGCTGGTCATGGCCAGGGAAAATTCCGCGTTCCGGTACACCCGGCCCAGGGAGCCGTAATAGTCCAGCGGCCCGCGCAGGTCGGGGGCTTCGCGCCCGGCTGGCGTGCCCTCAGGCAGCAGCGTTTTCCAGCCTTGGTCGCCGAACACAGTGAGTCCTTCCGGTAAGGCGGCCTTCAGGCAGGCCAGCCGCCAGGCGAAAGAGCATTCTTCCGCGCCCAGACTGGCTTTTCGGGCAGCGCTGCCCGGCCAGAGTGCCGTGTCCGGCCCGTCCAGACCCAGCGCGTGCAGCCAGTGGAAAAAGTCCGGCCGTTCCCCGACTCGTGTACGCTCCAGTTCGGCATGGAGCATATTTTTCGGCACGGACTGGCCCACGAAAAAGCGCGCCTTGTCCGGAAAAGCCGAGCGGCCCACAAAAACCAGCGGGTTCAGAGGCGGCGTCACAGGCTCCGGCGCCGCGTCCGTTGCGAAACGCCTGGCGTCCGCAGCCAGGGGCAGGTGGCAGGCATGCCGCGCCCCGGCCGCCTTCAGGCCGGGAAGGAACGAGGCGTCCGTGACAAAGAGAAAAACGTCCTTCCAGAACGCGTCCCGCAGGCCGGAGAGCAGGTTCCAGGGGTTGTCCACGCCCCAGACCGCCACGGGCACGCCCGCGCGCTGCCAGAGCCGGAAGGCCTCGCCGTGCTTGTCCAGGCCCCGGAAGTTGACGCAGAAAAACAGGGACGGCCTGCCGGGAAAGGCCGAGCGGCCCGGCGGCAAGGCCAGGTTGCGGGCCAGCCGTTCCGGCGTCAGCTCTTCCAGGGGGCAGGCGGCCTTGTCCCAGTCCGGCGGCAGGGCGGCGTACGCTTCCGGTGCCACCAGAAGGCCCTCTGTATCCGAGGTCAGGACCAGGCGCTTCTGCCCGTTCGCCGCGCTCATGCGCCGCCCTTGGCGGGCGAGCCGTTTTGGTGTATGAAAAGACGTTCAGCGGCAAGGCCGTTTGGAAGACCATTCAGAGGGCGCATGAAGACCTACCGGGATCATTACTTTTTAAAGGCCAAGCAGGAAAATTATCCTGCCCGGTCCGTCTACAAGCTCAAGGAAATCCACAAGCGCTTCCGCATTTTCAAGCCCGGCATGCGTGTGCTGGACCTGGGGGCTGCCCCCGGTTCCTGGTGCCTGGGCGCGGCGGAGTTCGTGGGGCCTTCCGGCAGCGTGCTCGGCGCGGACATTCAGGATACGGACACGGCCTTTCCCGCCAGCGTAACCTTTATGCGCGAGGATGTCTTCAACCGCAGCCCGGCCTTTGAAGAGGAACTGGCAAAGCGCGCGCCCTTCCATATCGTCATGTCCGACATGGCGCCTTTCACCACCGGCCACCGCGGCACGGACCAGGCCCGTTCCGCCGCTCTGGTGGAAGAAGCCTTGGCCGTGGCCCTGCAGTACCTGGTAAAGGGCGGCAGTTTCGTGGTCAAGGTGTTCATGGGGCCGGACGTGCAAACACTCGCCAAAACCATGCGCGCCCACTTTGACAGCGTCAAATCTTTCAAGCCCGAAAGCTCCCGCTCCGAAAGCATGGAAACCTTCTACGTCGCCCTCGGCTTCAAAGGCCTGCCCCCGCACGATCCCGGAGGAGAAGCCCGCCCGCAATAGCGCAGAGGCAGCTTCTTCTTTGTATTGCAATTTTTTATGAGGATCGGATCATGGCAGGACATAGTAAGTGGAAAAATATCCAGCACCGCAAAGGGCGTCAGGACGCCAAGCGGGGCAAGGCGTTCACCAAGGCGGCCAAGGAAATCATCATTGCGGCCAAGAGCGGCGGGGACCCCGGCTACAACCCCCGGCTGCGCACGGCCATTGCGGCCGCGAAAGCCGTGAGTCTGCCCAAAGACCGGATTGACGCGGCCATCCGCAAGGGCACGGGCGAAGAAGCGGGCGGCGACTTTTCCGAAGTCATGTACGAAGGCTACGGCCCCTCGGGCATCGCCTTTCTGGTGGAAGCGGCCACGGACAACCGCAACCGCACCGTGGCGGAAATTCGCCACATCTTTGTCAAAGGCGGCGGTTCCATGGGAGAATCCGGCTGCGTGGCCTGGATGTTTGACAAAAAAGGCCTGTTCAGCTTCCCCAAGGACAAGTTCACCGAGGAAGCCCTGATGGAAGTGGGCCTGGAAGCCGGTGCCGAGGATATCGTGGACCAGGGCGAAAGCTGGGAAGTGCAGTGCGCCCTGGAAAGCTTCGAGACTCTGCGCCAAGCCTTTGAAGCGGCCAGCATGGAGCCGGAAGAGGCCAACCTGTCCATGGTGCCCCAGAACACCATAGCCGTGGATGCGGAAGCCGCGCGCAAGCTCATGAACCTGGTCGACGCCTTTGAAGACAACGACGACGTGCAGAACGTCCACGCCAACTTTGACATCAGCGACGAAATCATGGCGGAACTGGATAGATAAAATGCCTCCGGCGGCCGGGGGAAGGGGGAAACTTTTTTGGAAAAAAGTT
>JAVBNC010000171.1:0-5163 GCA_031551765.1 Desulfovibrionaceae bacterium | reverse complement strand
CCCCCCCCCCCCCCCCCCCCCCCCCCCCCCCCCCCCCCCCCCCCCCCGCGTCGCGCTAGCAAGAGGAATAATATGACGAGCCAATTCAAGACGTTTTTGCTGATGGCCCTGCTTTCCGGGCTGGTGCTGCTGATGGGCCAGGCCATGGGCGGGCGGACCGGGCTGGTTATCGCGCTGGTCATCGCGCTGGCCATGAACATGGGCAGCTACTGGTTTTCGGATTCCATTGTGCTGCGCATGTACAAGGCGCGGGAAGTGGACGCGGCCGAGGCTCCGGCCCTGCACGCCATGGTGGAAGACCTGGCGCGCAACGCGGGCGTGCCCAAGCCCAAAGTGTGCATTATTCCGGAAGAAGCGCCCAACGCTTTTGCCACGGGCCGGGACCCGGCCCACGGCGTGGTGGCGGTGACCGAGGGCATTCTGCGCATTCTGTCGCGGGACGAGCTGCGGGGAGTGCTGGCGCATGAAATGGGCCATATCGCCCACCGGGATATCCTGGTGCAGACCGTGGCCGGGGTAATGGCCACGGTGGTGGTGTATATGGCCAACATGCTGCAGTGGGCGGCCATTTTCGGCGGCGGCCGCCGGGACGGGGAAAGCTCCGGCCCCGGCATGCTGGGCGGTATTCTGCTGGCTTTGCTGGCGCCTATCGCGGCCTCGCTCATCCAGTTCGCCATTTCCCGCTCCCGGGAGTATATGGCGGACGAGGCCGGGGCGCAGTACAGCGGCTCCCCGCGCTCCCTGGCTTCCGCCCTGGGCAAGCTGGACGCGTACAGCAAGCAGATTCCCATGCAAGAGAACAACCCGGCCACGGCCCACATGTTCATTGTCAGCCCCTTCTCGGGCGGCGGCATCACGTCCCTGTTCAGCACCCACCCGCCCATTGCGGAACGCATAGCCCGCCTGGAAAGGATGTAAGGCCCCGACGTGAACACCATGCCCCCGGAACTGGCGGAAAAAACCACCGCGCTGGAACGCGTCCTGCGGGACATGGGCCCTTTTGCTCTGGCCCTTTCCGGCGGCCTGGACAGCCGTTTTCTGGGGCATTTCGCGCGCTGTCTGAACCTGGACATCCTGGCCCTGCACGTCAGCGGGCCGCACGTGTCCGAAGCGGAAAGCGCCGCCGCCCTGGCCTGGGCCGAGAAGAACGTCATTGCCTGCACTGTGCTGCGTCTGGACCCGCTCACGCTGCCTGAAGTGCGGTCCAACAGCAAAGAGCGCTGCTACCACTGCAAACGCGCGCTGTTCACCGCCCTGCGGGACGCGGCGGGCGCGCGTCCGCTGGCGGACGGCAGCAACGCCTCCGACAGCGGGGAATACCGCCCCGGCCTGCGCGCGCTGCGGGAGCTGGAGATACGTTCTCCCCTGGCGGAAGCGGGCTTTACCAAGCAAGATATCCGCGATGCGGGCCGGGCCTTGGGCCTGGACAGCCCACACCAGACGGCACGGCCCTGCCTGCTTACCCGCTGCGCTTACGGCATGGACGTGGACGCCCCGCTGCTGGCCGCCTTGGGCCGGGCGGAACGGCTGGTGGAAGAAACGCTGCTGCGCCACGGGGCCGTCCAGCCTCTTGCGCGCCCGGAAGACGCCGCCGACCCTCAGGCCGCGGATTTCCGCCTGCGTTTGCTCCGGCCGGGTGAGGCCGCGCTGCACCTCTGTCTGCCCGAACTCGCGCCTGAACTGCGCGGCGACCTGGAAGCGGCGCTGCAAGCGACCCCTTTCGCCGACGCGGCCATTGAGCTGGTAAAAAAAACCAGCGGCTATTTCGACCAGACAGCGGGCACCGCTAAGTCCTGAACGGTACCGCGCGCCGTTCCTGCCGGAAGCGCATCCGGCCTTTACAAGTTTTCCCGCATGCGCTAAAAGCTCCGTTCTTACTCATGCCAAGGAGCGCATCATGGCCCACAAGAAACACGAACGCAAAAAAGAACTGGACCGCAGACGCCACCGCCGCGAGCAGCGTCTGAAACAGCGCGTGCGCGAAGCCAAGGCCGCCAAAAAGGCCTGATTTCCGGCACCTTCCGTCCGGCGAAAAGCAATGTTCCGGCAGCGGCCGCGTCTTGACAGGCGCGGACCGCTGCTTAGTTTTGCCGAGAGCATTTTATCCCTGAAATGCTCTGGCCTTGCGAAGCCAAGCGCGGCAAGGCCGGCGAGATTGGCGTAAGCAGGCTTTGCCTGCCGTTAAGCGACAATCTCAAGCGAATTGTTCCAGGGTGCTCCGTCCGGTTTTTTCCCGGTCGCGCATCCATCAATTTTATATTAAGGAGGGCGGCGTCATGCCTATCTACGAATACCGCTGCCAGAAGTGCCACAAAGTCTTTGAGGAATGGCACAAGCACGCGGACGAAGACACCAGCCACCCCTGCCCGGAATGCCAGGGCACGGCGGAGCGCATCATATCCAACACCAGCTTCATGCTCAAAGGCGGCGGCTGGTACGCCACGGAATACGGCAACCGTAAGACCCCCTGCAGCGCGGACTGCGCCAAGGCGGACGGCGGCGCGGGCTGCGCCAAAGCGGACAGTTCCGCTTCTTCTTCCCCGGCTCCTTCCTGCTCCACCGCGTGCGCCGGTTCCTCCTGCACGGCGGATTAGAGCATATTCGCTTTGAGATTGCCGCTTAACGGCGGGGAAACCCCGCCTACGTCAATCTCGCGGGCCTTGTTACGCAGGCTTCACAAGGCCAGAGCATTTTTTCATAAAGAGAAATTTCAATGTGAAAATGCTCTAGGGAACCTTCCCACTCCTTTTACGATGCCCCCGGACGACGGATGCGTTTTGCGCGCCCCGCCGTCCAGGGCTCATCTATTGTCCATTGCGCGGGATCTTGCCTTGGAGGCAAAAGCGCGGTAGCCTCTACTGTTTACAACGCTGCCAACTCCACCGGGGATATGTGCATGAACCCGCTGTTCGCTTCATTTTTACGCGCGGCCCGTATGGCGGCGCTGTTTGTCTGCTGCGCGGCCGCACTCACTCTTACGGGCTGTCTGCCGAAAACCGTCATCCAGCCGCAGCCCGCGCGGCCCGCTCCCTCTCGCCCCGTAACCCAGGTTCCGGCGGACACCTCTTCCGTTGACGCGGCGGAAGCCGCCTACGCGGCCGGTGACGCGGCCCGTGCGGAGCAGATCGCCACCCGCCTCAGCGCCCGGCCCGGCCTGCCCGCTACGGAAGCCACCCGCATCTGGCGTATCCTGGCCCTTTCCGCCCAGGCCAACCGCCACCCCAACCTTTCGCTTTCCGCCCTGGACCGCTGGCGCGCCCTGCAAAAGGACGCCGACACCACCCAGGAATGGCAGCAGACCTGGTCCTCCGCCCTGGCCCAACTGCCGCCGTATGAGGCCAAGCCGCGCATCACAGCCGTGCTGCAGGACCCGGCCCGGCCCTTCCCCCTGCGCGCGGAAGCGGGCACTACCCTCGCTTCCCAGCAGTGGAGCGCCGGGGATGCCGTGGCTGCGCACGCCACGCTGCGTTCCCTCTACGGCACGGCCACGGACAAGGCGCAGAAAACCCTGCTGGAACAGCGCCTGTTCGAAGCCTTGCACGGCGCGGAAGATTTTGCCCTCTCCCGCCTGGCCGCGCGCATCGCGCCGGAGCAGGAAAAGCAGTTCCCCGCCGCCCTGATCCGCCTGGAAGAAGCCCGCCGCGCCGGACAGGACAGCGCGCAACGCGAAGCGGCCATGGAAAAGGTCGCCGCCCTGCGCGAAGGGAGCGAACTGGCCGATCCTTCCGTGTTCGCCACCTGGGCTTCGGCCGCTCCCGTGCCCGTGCTGCCCAAGGACCTGGCCGTCACGCCCCTGCCCGGCAAGAGCCTGGCCCTGGTGCTGCCGTTGGGCGGGCAGTTCGGGAACCTGGCCGAGAAAATCGCCCTGGGCGCGCAAACCGCCTGCAAGGAATTCGCCGCTGCCGGCCGTCCGGTGCATCTCACGGTCATAGACACCGACCAGCCGGACTGGCTGGACAAGCTGGCCGCCCTGCCCCCCGCCGTCACCGTGGTGGGCGGCCCCCTGCGCGCGGCGGACTACACCGCGCTCAGAGGCCGGGGCCTTACGGAAAGCCGCGCTTTCCTCTCTTTCCTGCCCCAGCTCAGCGACCAGGACGAAGGCCACGCCGCCTGGCGCTTTTTCGCCAGTTGGGAAGACCAGGTCCAGGCCCTGTTCCGCCTCACGCGCGGCCTGGGCGTGACCCAGTACGCCATTCTCATGCCGGACAAGGACGCCTACGCCCAGCGCATGGCCCAGTTCTTTGAGGCGGAAGCCCGCCGCGCGGGCGCTTCCGTGGTGCGCACCACCACCTACCCCCTGGACGCGCCGGAAACCTGGAACAAGCAGGTGGCCGGGTTCCTGGGCACCAACAAGCAGGCCACCGCGCCGCCGCGCGTCTCCTTTCAGGCCGTGTTCCTGCCCGACGGCTGGAAGAACATGGAGAGCCTCGTCCCCAACCTGTTCTATTTCCGCGAAACCCGGCAGATCCTGCTCGGCACCTCGGTCTGGGAACAGCAGTTGGCCAACCTGAAAGTGCCCGTGGACGCCCGCTATTACGGCCTTACCGCCTTCCCCGGCGCTTGGCGCATCAAGACCCTGACCCCGGCCGGGGAAGCCCTGAACGCCTCGCTCATGCAGGCGGGCAAGGAAGACGCGGACTTCTGGACCGCTCTGGGCTACGATTTCGCCCGCTTCGCCGCCACCCTGGACGTCAAGCCGGGCTGGACCGCCGCGGAGGTGAACGCCCAACTCAGCAACCACGCCAACATGGCCTGGAGCATGGCCCCCATGCGCTGGGACGTCAGCGGCCGCGCCAGCCAGGAGCTGTTCCTCTTTACCCCGAAACCCGACGGTTTCGCGCCCGTCAACGTGGAACAGTTCCGCCAGAACTTTGAAAAGGCGTGGAGTCAGTAGAGTAGTTGTCGAAGCCAATTAAGAATGAGAGCAGGGCGCTGCCCTGCACCCGCCAAGGGGCGCGCCCCTTGGAACCCTTTCAGGTTGGATAAAAAAGTTGCGCTCAACTGCCGTTGGGTGCTGTAATGGAAAGCTGAAAAGGGCGATTATCGGTAATTGTACGGTATCGCTTTATCAAAGAGAAACGCCCCATACCCCCTGTCAACGTTTTTAGGGACAGAGGATGGGGGTCCGGGGGAAGGGGAAAACCCCTTTTTCCAAACAGCGGT
>JAVBNC010000046.1:0-12754 GCA_031551765.1 Desulfovibrionaceae bacterium | reverse complement strand
ACCGGCACCCGGCAGCACGCGGGCACCCGTTTCCTATCCATCCTGAATGGGTTCCAAGGGGCGCGCCCCTTGGCGGGAGAGTCCAGAGAGGGCAGAGCCCTCTTTGGCCGCCGGAGGCATTCTCCTACTCAGCTTCGGCAGCTATATTCCGCCAGTCGATGCGGCTGACCACGGCTTCGCTCAGCCGCTCCAGCCCTTCGCCGGTGAGGGCGGAGACGAACAGGGCTTCCGGGTGCAGGGTTGCGAGGGTGGTGCGCATCTCCTCGTCCAGGGCGTCGGCCTTGTTGAGGATGAGCAGACGCGGGGTCTCGTGCAGGGAGAGGCTTTCCAGGATGTGGTCCACGGCGGCCAGCTGCTTGTCCAGCTCCGGGTGGGAGGCGTCGGCCACGTGCAGGAGCAGGTCGGCTTCCTCCAGCTCTTCCAGGGTGGCGCGGAAAGCTTCCACCAGCTCTTTGGGCAGGCTGCGGATAAAACCCACGGTGTCGGTGAGGATCAGCTCGCGCTCTTCCGGGACGCGCAGGCGGCGGGTGGTGGGGTCCAGGGTGGCGAAAAGCTTGTTTTCCGCCAACACTTCGGACCCGGTCAGGGTGTTGAGCAGCGTGGACTTGCCCGCGTTGGTGTACCCGACCAGCGAAGCGATGGGCACCCGGCTTTTGGCGCGGCGGGCGCGGACCTGGGAACGCTGGCGGCGCAGGGTTTTCAGCTCGTCCTTGATGCGGGCCACTTTGTCGCTGATGCGGCGGCGCTCGGTTTCCAATTTTGTTTCGCCGGGGCCCCGGCCGCCTATGCCGCCCGCCAAGCGGGAAAGGGCCTTGTTGCGGCCCACCAGGCGGGGCAGGGTGTACTGCAACTGGGCCAGCTCCACCTGCAGCTTGCCCGCGCGGCTGCTTGCCCGCTGCGCGAAAATATCCAGAATGAGCTGGGTGCGGTCCAGGACCTTGCGCTCGGTCACGTCCGCCAGGTTGCGCAGCTGCGCCGGGGAAAGCTCGCCGTCAAAAATGACCAGGCCCGCGTTGCCTTGCAGGGCCAGCACTTCCAGGTCCGCCAGCTTGCCCTTGCCCAGAATGAGCTTGGGGTTGACGCTGTGCACCCGCTGCATGAGCGTTCCGGCCACGTCCACCCCGGCGGTGCGGGCCAGTTCCGCCAGTTCCGTGAGGCTGGATTCCTGTTCGCCGCGGTGCGCGGCGCTGACGCTGACCAGCACGGCCCGGCTTTCCGGGGAATCCGTCTCCCGCAGTTGGGGCACGGCGCGGGCCAGCTCTTCTTCCAGGGCGGCGGCCTGGGCCGCGAAATCGACCGCCAGCCGGTCCCAGGGCACGGGGTCGTAGAGCAGGTAAGGCTTGTTTTCCGGGTTGGGCGGCAGCAGTTGGGAGTACTGGCAGCGCAAAGGCTGGCCCCAGGTGTCCACGCTGAGCACGGTCACGCTGTCCAGGCGCAGGAACAGCATGTCCATCAAATCTTCTTGGGACAGCAGATCCGGCGAAAGGTGGGTGTGGAAAAGCCGCAGGCCCCGCAAACGCACGGCTCCCAGACGGGAGCGCGGCAGTTCCGGGATGTAGATGGCGTTCGTATCGCCCACCAGCACCATTTCCGGCTTGCCCGCGCGGTCGATGAGCAGGCCGATCTGGCGGCCCAAAAGGCGCGAAAGCGCGGCCAGTTCCCGCGCCTGGTCCAGGGAATAGCCGCCTTCGTTGGGGTAGCGGCGCACGGCCAGACGCGAGAGCGCCTTGAGTTCGCTGGGTTTCAGGCCCTGGGTGTTGCCGAGAACTTTAGCTATGGCTTTTCCCCTCAGGCCTTCAAGGCGGCGGCCCGCTCAAAGGCTTTGCGGCGTTCCGCATAGGGCGGGAAGGCGAAAAACGCGGACCCGGAAACCAGCACCGTGGCCCCGGCTTCCACCAGCTCGGCGGTATTGTCCGGGGTGACGCCGCCGTCCACCTGGATCAGCGCCTTGCAGCCCCGTTGGCAGATGGCGTCCGCCAGGCGGCCGATTTTGGCGTAGCTGTTGGGAATAAAGCTCTGCCCCCCGAAACCGGGGTTCACGGTCATGACCAGGACCATGTCCAGGCTGTCCAGCACTTCTTCCACAAAGCACAGCGGGGTGGCCGGGTTCAGCGCCACGCCCGCCTGCATGCCCAGGCGGCGGATTTCCGCGACGGTGCGCTCCAGATGCGGACAGGCTTCCGCGTGCACGGTCAGCATTTGCGCGCCCGCGTCGGCAAAAGCCTGCAGATGCCGCTCCGGCTCGCGGATCATCAAATGCACGTCGAAAAACAGCCCGCTCTTTTTGCGCAGATTGGCAATGACCGGCGGCCCGAAGGTGATGTTAGGGACGAACGAGCCGTCCATCACGTCCCAGTGCACCCAGGAAAGGCCCGCCTCTTCCAGGGCGGCCAGTTCCTCGCCCAGGCGGCTGTAGTCGGAGGAAAGCAGAGAAGGGCTGAGTATCACAAGAGCCTCGCAAGTTTATGCATTCCCGCCGCCCAGCAGGCGGCGGATATCTTCCAGTTCCGCGACAAGTTCCCGCGCCAGCGAGGAAGGCAGCGACGCCCCCTCCGGCGCAACCGGCGCACCCGGCGTGACCGGCGCAACCGGCGCAACCGGGGCCAGTTCCGCCCGCAGCACCTGGTCCAGGGAATCCAGCCCCTCGTCCGCCGCCGTATCCTGGTCCGGGCCTTCCGCCACGGGCAGCAGCGTGCCCTGGCTCTCCCGGCCGCCGCCCTGGCGCGTCTCTTCCGCCAGAATGCGGCGCGCGCCCTCAATGGTCAGCCCCCGCTCATGCAGCAAATACCGGATGCGCCGCAGCACCGCCACGTCCTCTTCCCGGTACAGCCGCTGCCCCTTTTCCGTGCGCAACGGCGCGATCTGCGGAAACTCCATCTCCCAGAACCGCAAGACGTACGTCTTAAGGTTCAGAAGCGAAGCCGCTTCGCCTATGCGGTAGGTGGTTGTCTGGGCTTGAGTGGTCGTCAAAGAATGCCTCCGGCGGCCAAAGAGGGCTCCGCCCTCTCTGGACTCTCCCGCCAAGGGCTAGCGCCCCTGGACCCCATTCAGGGTTGACTAAGGAACAACGTGCGCGTCTTCCGTTCTGTTCGCGCCACGGCGCTCACATACTGTCGGATACTGACACACAAGAAAATCCCTTACGGAAAAGCACGTACTTCTATCTATGATAAACCGCCCAATACCCCCTGTCAAAGTTCTTTGGAAGGGGATAGGGGGTCCGGGGGAAAGGGGGTACCTTTCTTCCCAGAAAGGTTCCCCCGTTACCCCGGGCGGAACGCCACCACCCGCTACACACTCACCGGAAGCACCTTAGGCAGGTGGGCGGCTACGGCGTCGCGTTGTTTGTCGACTTCGGCGTCTTCCAGGGTGCGTTTGCCGTGGCGGAAGGTCATGCGGTAGGTGAGTTTGCGGTCGGTGCCGCCTTCCGGGACGTAGACGTCGTGGAGGTGGACTTCTTCAAGAATGGGCAGGCGCATGGCGGTGACGGCGTCCAGCACGGCCTGGGAGGGCAGATCAAAGGGCACGGACAGGGTGATGTCGCGCCGGGCCGCCGGGAACGAGGGCAGGGGCGCGAACACGATGCGGTTGGCTTCGTGCAGGGCGCGCAGGGCGTTCAGATCCAGCTCGGCCACCCAGACCTCTTTGCGGGCGTAGAAGGCGTCCGCTATTTCCGGCTTGACCCGGCCCATGCGGCCGATGAGGGTTTCGCCCACGTGGACGGTAACGGCGGGGCGCAGCCAGGGGTGTTCCTCTTCCTGGCGGGCGACGTGGACCGGGGAGAGGTGCAGGGAAGCCAGGAGATGCTCCACCAGGCCCTTGAGTTCCGCGTAGCCCGCGTCGGCGGGGGCGTGGGGCCAGGCGCTGTCGAAACGGTCGCCGTGCACCAGAATGCCCAGACGGCCGGGTTCGCGGGCCGTGGTGTCGGAAGCGGGGTCCGCGTGGAACACGTGGGCCAGCTCGAACAGGCGCACGCCGGTGTGGCCCTGGGCCAGGTTGTTGCGCAGGGAAACCAGCAGGCCGGGGGCCAGCTCGGTGCGCAGCACGTCCTGGTCGGCGGTGAGCGGGTTCATGACCGGGATGCGGCCCTCTTGGGGCAGGTTCAATAGATCCAGGTCTTTCTGGCCCACAAAGCTGTAGTTGATGACTTCGTTCAGGCCCGCGCCGCGCCCCCAGTGGCGCACGCGCTGCCAGAAGGCGAATTCCGTGGGTTTGGCCCCGGCGCGGTCCAGGGGGCGGGAAATCTTGGGCAAAGAGGGCGGCACGCGGTCCACGCCGTGCACGCGCACCACTTCTTCAATGAAATCGGGCTCACGGGTCAGGTCGCGGCGGTGGCCGGGCGCGGTGATGGTCCACTCTTCCGCGTTGTCCGTGTTCACCTCGCAGCCCAGTTTTTCCAAGGTGCAGGCGCAGAATTCGCGGGACAGGGAAATGCCCAGCAGGTCGTCGCAGCGCCGCGGCCGGAAGTTGGCCACGGCCTTGACCCAGGGCTTGGGCTCATGTTTGGGGATGCCGGGCAGCACCGTGGCCCCGGAAACCCGGGCCATCAGTTCGGCGGCGCGGTTCATGGCGAAGGTGGACAGGGTCTGGTCCACGCCGCGCTCGTAGCGGTAGCCCGCCTCGCTGCTCAGGCCCAGGCGGCGGCCGGTGCGGCGTACGGTGCCGGGCCGGAAAATGGCGCATTCCAGCAGCACGCGGGTGCTCTGGTCGTTGATTTCCGTTTCCAGACCGCCCATGACGCCCGCGAGAGCCACGGCCCGTTCCGCATCGCGGATGGTCAGGTCCTGCGCCGTGAGAATGCGTTCCTGGCCGTCCAAGGTGGTGAATTTTTCGCCTTCCGCAGCGGTTTTCACGATGATGCGGCCGCCGCGCAGGAGGTCCAGGTCAAAGGCGTGCAGGGGCTGGCCCAGTTCCAGGAGGATGTAGTTGGTCACGTCCACCAGGTTGGAAATGGCGCGCAGGCCCATGGCCTGGAGGCGGAAACGCAGCCAGTCCGGGCTTTTGCCCACTTTCGCGCCCGTGAGCACCCGGCTTTGGTACACCGGGCACAGCTCGCCGTCCGCGACCTCTATCTTCATGAATTTGTTGGCGTCTTCCCCGCTTTCCGCCAGGTTCAGCCTGGGCATGGTCAGGGGCAGGCCGAAACCCAGCGCGGTTTCACGCGCCAGGCCCAGAATGGACAGGCAGTCGCCCCGGTTGGGGGTGATGGAAATGTCCAGCACTTCCGTGTCCAGCTTGAGGGCGTCCACGAGTTTCGTGCCGGGCGCGAGGGAGGGGTCCAGGACCATGATGCCGGAGTGGTCTTCGGACAGGCCCAGTTCCACTTCGGAGCAGATCATGCCGTGGGAGGGCGCGCCGCGCAGCTTGGCTTTTTTGATGGACATACCGTTCGGTAGGGTCGCGCCCACCGGGGCCACGGCCACCTTTTGCCCTTTTGCTACGTTAGGAGCGCCGCAGACGATGTCCAGCACTTCCGTGCCCACGTCCACGCGGGTGACGGAGAGCTTGTCCGCCTCCGGGTGCTTGCCGCATTCCACCACGTGGCCCACGACCACGTCCCTGATGCCGTCAAAAGGCCGCTGGACCTCTTCCAGTTCCAGGCCCAGCATGGTCAGTTTGTCGCCCAGTTCCTGGGCGCTTCCTTCATAGGGCACGAATTCACGAAGCCAGTTCATGGATAGCAGCATGGATCTCTCCGCAAGTTCCCTTCCCGGCGAACCGGGAAGGGTATGGGTACCCCCGCGCGAATTGGGCTGACGGGGGAAGGTCCGGGACTATGCCCGGAAGGATTACGATTCGATAACGTTACTGAAGGCGGATGACGGCGGCCGTCGCGGCCCGCACCTTACGCGAACTGCTGCAGGAACTTGACGTTGTTCTCGAAGAACAGGCGCAGATCGCCGATGCCGTACTTGAGCATGGCCACGCGTTCCACCCCCAGGCCGAAAGCGAAGCCGGTGCATTCCTCGGGGTCGTAGCCCACGGCTTTGAACACTTCCGGGTCCACCATGCCGGAACCCAGGATTTCCACCCAGCCCGTGGTCTTGCAGACCCGGCAGGGGTCGCCCCCCACGCGGCCTTTGCCCTTGCAGATGATGCAGGAGATGTCCACTTCCACGCTGGGCTCGGTAAAGGGGAAAAAGCTGGGGCGGAAACGCACGGAAACGTCCGGCCCAAAGAGCTGGCGCACAAAGGCCGTGAGCGTGCCGCGCAGTTCGGCCAGGCTGACCTTTTTGTCCACCATTAACCCTTCGATCTGGTGGAACATGGGGGAGTGGGTGATGTCCGAATCCCGGCGGTAGACCTTGCCCGGCGCGATGATCGCCAGCGGCGGCTTTTTGCGTTCCAGCATGGTGCGCACCTGCATGGGCGAGGTGTGCGTGCGCAGCACGATGCTGTCCGTGATGTACAGGGTGTCCTGCATATCGCGGGCGGGGTGGTCTTTGGGCAGGTTCAGGGCTTCGAAATTGTGGAAGTCCGTCTCCACTTCAAAGCCGTCCACCACTTCGTAGCCCAGGCCCTGGAGCACGCCGCAGATTTCCTCCATCACCAGGGTGATGGGGTGCAAGGTGCCCAGGTTGGGCAGCGCGCCGGAAAGGGTGGCGTCAAAGCGGGCCAGGAAAGCGGCCTCCCCGGCGTTGTCGAATTCGGCCTTGCGGGCGGTGAACAGCTCCGTCAGGCGTTCTTTGACGGCGTTGGCGGTTTTGCCCAGCGCGGGGCGTTCTTCCGGCGTAACTTTGGACAGGTTGGCCATGATTTGGGCCAGCCGGCCCTTGCGGCCGAGAAATTCGATGCGCAGATCTTCCAGTTCCGAGACGGACGAAGCCTGGCCCAGGCCTCTTTCGAGTTCCGGGGCCAGGCTTTGCAATGCGTCGATGAGGGTCATGTTGGGCGGGACCTCATGAGGCGCGGCCTGTGCGGGAAAGGGTTCGTCCCCCGGCGGGGCGGAATTGCTATGCAACCCGGCCCCTTAACGCCGGGGGACAAAGGCTCGCACGGCGCGCCGCGTATTATTTCAGATTGGACTGGGCGAGTTCGACCAGCTTGGCAAAATCCTCTCTGGCGCGCACGGCCATGTCGGCCAGGACCCGGCGGTCCAGGGCGACCCCGGCTGTCTGCAGGCCGTTGATGAAACGGCTGTAAGACATGCCGTGTTCACGGGTGGCGGCGTTGATGCGCATGATCCAAAGGGCGCGGAAGTCGCGCTTTTTGGCCTTGCGGTCGCGGTAAGCATAGACAAGGGCGTTTTCAACGGCCTCGCGGGCGGTGCGGTACAGAACGCTGCGGCCGCCGCGGTAGCCTTTGGCAAGATCCAGATATTTCTTATGGCGCTTGTGTGCGGCCATCCCGCTCTTTACACGCCTGGAATGCCTCCATTTCATCACCCCACGAGGCGGAGAGTTATGCCAGCGGGGTGGATTGGGTCTTCCCGGAACCTCGATCTCAATCGGGTCCCCCCTGAAAGGGGTCCAGGGGCGCTAGCCCTTGGCGGGTGCAGGGCAGCGCCCTGCTCTCATTCTAAATTGGCTTCGACAAAATTCTACGCGCTTACGCGTAAGGCATCATTCTGCGGCAGGCCTTTTCGTTGGCACTGTCCACAATGGCGCCCTGGCCGAGGCGCATTTTGCGCTTGGCGTTTTTCTTGGTCAGGATGTGGCGCAGGTTCTGCTTGCGCCGTTTGAACTTGCCGCTGCCGGTGACGTCGAAACGTTTGGCGGCGGCCCGCCTGGTTTTCATCTTGGGCATGATTCGCTCCTTGCCGATTAACCGGTAAAGTCCCGCCCAGGGACCGGGAAAGCGCGGCCAAAAACCGCGCGTTCCACCGGGACCGAGCCTGCGGTCCCGAAAATCGCCACATTCCAGAGCATTTCACACTTGAAATGCTCGCAAGGATTTGTCTTCAAATCCTTGCCGCCAAATAGGCGCAGGCGAGGTTTCCTCGCCGTTAAGCGACTATTTGAAGCGTTACTTGCTCTATAGACAACACGAGAGCCCCTTCAAAGGGGAAGGGGCATAATGCGTCAAAGACGCCGGGAAAGCAAGAACAATCAGGCGGATTTTTTGGGCAGCGGCGTGAGCAGCATGTGCAGCGTGCGGCCTTCCGCCCGCGCTTCCTGCTCTACCTTGCCGATATCCTTGGTGTCTTCCACCACCCGATCCAGCATGGTCTGTCCCCGATCTTTGTGCACAATTTCCCGCCCGCGGAAGAAAATGGTCACCTTGCAGCGGTCCCCGTCCTCCAGGAAGCGGCGGATGTGGTTGACCTTGGTCTGGTAGTCATGTTCGTCCGTTTTGGGCCGGAGCTTGATTTCCTTGATCTGGATGACGGTCTGCCGTTTCTTGGCCTCTTGCTTCTTCTTTTGGGCCTCGTACTTGAACTTGCCGTAGTCCATAATCCGGCACACGGGCGGCTCCGCCGTGGACGCCACTTCCACCAGGTCCAGACCCGCCTCGCGGGCGGCGGCTATGGCTTCGTTGCGGCCGAGTATGCCGAGCTGCTCGCCTTCCGCGCCAATGACGCGCACTTCGCGCGCCCGGATTTGTTCGTTGCGGCGGACCAGATCCTGGGGTTCGTTACGGCGGGGCCTGAGATTAGGAGAAGCGATAGCGCATGCCTCCACGTTTAAAGGGTTCGTCACAGTCGGCGTGGATGAGGTCGATAGCCTCGGTAAGCGACTTGAGCCCCAAGCTCTCGCCGCTCCGCAGGCGCACATTCACGCCCCGCGCTTCCACTTCCTTGTCCCCCACCACGAGGATGTAGGGTATTTTTTCGGTCTGGGCGGCTCGCACCTTGTAGCCCAGTTTTTCGTTGCGGGTGTCCAGTTCGGCGCGCAGACCCGCTTCGCGCAAAGTTTTCAGCGCCTGGGCCGCGAATTCGTCCTGGGCGTCGGTGACGGTCAAAATGCGGGCCTGTACCGGAGCCAGCCAGGTGGGAAACGCGCCCGCGCAGTGCTCGATCAGAATGCCGATAAAGCGTTCCAGGGAGCCGAGAATGGCCCGGTGGACCATGACGGGCCGGTGACGCTCCCCGTCCTGTCCGATGTATACCAACTCGAAACGTTCCGGCAAGGTGAAATCACACTGGATGGTGGAACATTGCCATTCCCGCTCCAGGCTGTCCGTGACCTTGACGTCGATTTTCGGGCCGTAGAAGGCGCCGTCGCCTTCGTTGATGCTGTACTCGATACCCTCGCGCTTGAGCGCCTTGATCAGGGCGTTGGTGGCCAGTTCCCAGGCTTCGTCGGAGCCTATGGACTTTTCCGGCCGGGTGGAGACCACCACGCGGTAGTTGAAGCCGAACAGCCCGAACAAGTCGCGCACCAGGGCGGCGACGCTGATGATTTCGTCTTCCAGCTGTTCCGGGCTGCAGATGATGTGCGCGTCGTCCTGGGTGAACTGGCGTACCCGGAGCAGGCCGTGCATGACCCCGCTCTTTTCGTGGCGGTGCACCACCCCAAGCTCGAAGAAGCGGCAGGGCAGCTCGCGGTAGCTGCGGCGGTCTTCGCCGTAGATCAGCATGTGGGCGACGCAGTTCATGGGCTTGATGCCGTAGGCGTCGTTCTCTATCTCGGAAAAATACATGTTTTCCCGGTAGTTGGCGTAGTGGCCGGACTTTTCCCACAGCTCGCGGCGGAGCAGTTGCGGCCCCTGCACGATTTCATAGCCGCGCTTCAGGTGTTCCTTGCGCAGAAAGTCTTCCAGCACGGTGCGCACCAGCATGCCCTTGGGGTGCCAGAACACCATGCCCGGGGCCACGTCTTCATGGAAGGAGAAGAGCTTCAGTTCCGGGCCCAGCTTTCTGTGGTCGCGGCGTTTGGCTTCTTCCAGCTGGTGCAGGTACTTGTCCAGGCTCTGCTTGTCCGCGAAGGCGGTCGCGTAAATGCGCGAAAGCATCTGGTTCTTTTCGTCGCCGCGCCAGTAGGCCCCGGCCACGGACAACAGCTTGAAAGCCTTGACGAAGCCGGTATGCGGCAGGTGCGGGCCGCGGCAAAGATCCGTAAAATCGCCGATGGAGTAGAGGGAGACGCTGTCCGCCTCCAGCTCGTTGATGATCTCCACCTTGTAGTTCTCGCCCTTGGCCTGGAACAGCGCGACCGCTTCGGCCTTGCCGACATCCTTGCGTATAAACGGTTGTTCTTCGGCAACGATTTTAGCCATTTCCGCTTCAATGGCCGGGAAATCGTCCGGCGCGAAAGGCTTTTTGACGTCGAAATCGTAGTAGAAGCCGTTGTCTATGGCCGGGCCGATGGTTACCTTGGTCTTGGGGAACAGGCGCTGCACGGCCTGCGCCATGACGTGGGCGGCGGAGTGGCGCAGCAGTTCCAGGCCCTCCGGGCTGTCCAGGGTCACGGTTTCCATTTCGGTGGTGGTGGCGGGCAGGGGAGCGCTGAGGTCCAGCAGGGTTCCGTCACAGCGGGCCGCGACAGTCGCCTTGAATTTCTTGCCGGAAAGGGCGCCTTTCAGCGCTTCGCCGCAGCTGATGCCGGGGGAGACTTCTTTCTGCTCCCCGTCAATACGGATATTCATGACAATCCTCCTGTCCGCCTCAAATGCAAAACGATAAAAGAAAGGGAGGCGGACCTCCCTTGGAATTTTTTGCTGGTAGGCACGAGCAGCTTTGAACTGCTGACCCCTTCCGTGTCAAGGAAGTGCTCTACCCCTGAGCTACGCGCCTATGTTCTTGAGGCAAGACGATTCTTCTAGCCTTGTTTGCGCGGTATCGTCAAGAGGTAAGGGGAAAAAACAAAAAAAAGAAAAAAAGCGGTTCTGTGACCTAAATCACAGCTTTTTCTCCCAGCACTGCTATAAGGCTAAGTAAGAAAAACGCCCCACCCCCCCGGCAACGGCCATTGAGGGCGGGCAAACCAGCATATAAGGAGTGCGCCATGACCATGTCCATGTATTGCAACCAGTGTGAGCAGACCGCCAAAGGCGTGGCCTGCACCGTTGTCGGCGTGTGCGGCAAAAAACCCGAAGCGGCCGCCCTGCAGGACGCCATTGTTTACGCTCTGCGCGGGCTGGCCCTGGTGGCCCTGGACGCCCGCGCCAAAGGCGTGGCCGACCCGTCCGTGGACCATCTGGCCGTGAAAGCCCTGTTCACCACCCTGACCAACGTCAGCTTTGACACCGAAGCCCTGGCGGACGTGCTGAACAAGGTTGTGGACGCCCGCGACAAACTGGCCGCCAAAACCGGCTACAAGGCCGCGCAAGGCCCGGCCGCCTGGAAGGTTCCGGCGGACCGCCAGGCTTTGTATGACCAGGCCAAAGCTTTTTCCACCGAGCATTTCGACGCCAACCCGGACCTCAATTCCCTGCGTCAGACCCTGCTGTACGGCCTGAAGGGCGTGGCCGCGTACGTTGACCACGCCGCCATTCTGGGCCAGACGGACCCGCAGCTGTACGCGGACTTTTACGCGGGCCTGGCCGCCGGGTACGACAACGCCCCCCGCGACCTTTCGCAGTGGGTTACGGCCGTGCTGGACTGCGGCCGCCAGGCCCTGCGTTCCATGGAACTGCTGGATGCGGGCCATGACGCCGCCTACGGCCACCCGGTGCCCGCCCAGGTTTCGCTCGCGCCCCGTCCCGGCAAGGCCATTCTGGTTTCCGGCCACGACATGAAGGATCTGTACGGCCTGCTCCAGGCCACGGAAGGCACGGGCATCAATATATATACTCATGGCGAAATGCTCCCGGCCCACGCCTACCCCGGCCTGAACAAGTTCAAGCACTTGGCGGGCCACTACGGCACGGCCTGGCAGAACCAGCAGAAAGAATTCCCGGTTTTCCCCGGCGCCATTCTGTTCACCACCAACTGTATCCAGAATCCGCTGCCCGCATACGCTTCCAACGTGTTCACCACGGGCCTGGTCAGCTGGCCGGGCATCAAGCACGTGCCCAACGGCGATTTCAGCGCGGTTATCGCCCAGGCCAAGGCCCTGCCCGGCTTCAGCGAAGCGGACGCCAAAAACGGCAACCAGGCCAAGGTGCTCACGGGCTTCGCGCACAACGCGGTCATGGGCGTGGCCGGCACCGTGGTGGAAGCGGTGAAATCCAAGGCCATCCGCCACTTTTTCCTGGTGGGCGGCTGCGACGGGGCCAAACCCGGCCGCAACTACTACACCGAGTTCGTGGAAAAAGCGCCCAAGGACACCGTCATTCTGACCCTGGCCTGCGGCAAGTTCCGCTTCTTTGACAAGGACCTGGGCACTATCGGCGGCATCCCGCGCCTTCTGGACGTGGGCCAGTGCAACGACGCCTTTTCCGCCGTGCAGATCGCCGTGGCCCTGTCCAAGGCTTTCAACTGCTCGGTCAACGAGCTGCCGCTGTCCCTGATCATCTCCTGGTACGAGCAAAAGGCCGTGGCCGTGCTGCTGGCGCTCCTGCACCTGGGCATCAAGGGCATCCGCCTGGGCCCGACCCTGCCCGCCTTTGTGACCCCCAACGTGCTCAAGGTGCTGGTGGACAATTTCGCCCTCAAGCCCATCGGCACCGCTGACGGCGATTTGAAGGAAATACTGGCATAGAGAGAGAATGCCTCCGGCGGCCAGAGAGGGCGCTGCCCTCTCTGGACTCTCCCGCCAAAGGGCGCGCCCCTTGGAACCCATTCAGGGGGGATAAGGATGTGGTGCCCGCATGTTGCCGGGTGCTGACGTGGTAAGGAAACAGGCGGCAGCGCGATTATACGGAGCCGCCTCATCAAAGAGATTTGTTCCCATACACCCTGATAAAGTTTTTAGGGAAAGGGGATGGGGGT
>JAVBNC010000088.1:0-9910 GCA_031551765.1 Desulfovibrionaceae bacterium | reverse complement strand
CCTGTTCGACCCCGGCGCGGCCGTGAGTCTGTCTTTTGCCGTAAACGCCGCTGTGGTGCTGTTTCAGACGAAATAAAGACAAGAATGCCTCCGGCGGCCAAAGAGGGCGCTGCCCTCTCTGGACTCTCCCGCCAAGGGGCGCGCCCCTTGGAACCCATTCAGGGTGGACAGGAAGCGCGGTGCCCACATGCTGCCGGGTGCGGGCTTGAGAGGCTGAAAAAGGCGCAACAAAGCGAAGCGGCTCCCCGTCACATCAACGGAGAGCCTTATTTTGTCTTCAGTGTCAGCACAACCCGGCCCACAGGACGTGGGCCTGCGGAGCGGCGGGGAGGTAGAAATACCGCTCAGTACGCGCACCGAGCCGGCGGTCGCGCCCGCCGGCGGCTTACACGCCCTGCACAACACCCCGCCGCGAGAGGCCGCGTCCGCCAGGAAGGCGGACCGGCCGTCATCCGAAGCGGACGGTTTCCCCTTCCCCCGGCCGCCGGAGGCATTCTACTTCACCTTATCGATCCACTTCGCGAAACGTTCCAGGAAGCGGCGAAGAAAGACTTTGGTGGAATCGACGGTAATGGAGCCGTCTTCGCCGAGGAAGCCGGTTTGCATGGAGAGGTAGAGTTCCGGCTGGCTCATGAGGGTCATGTTCAGCACGGTGGCCACGCTGCGGAACTGGGCCTGGCCGGCGGCGGTGCCCACGGGTCCGGGGCTTATGCCGGCTATGGCGGCGGGCTTGCCGGACCAGGAGTTGGCGTTCATGGGCCGGGAACCCCAGTCAATGGCGTTTTTCAGGGGGGCGGACATGCCCCGGTTGTATTCCGGGGAAACGAAAAGCACGGCGTCGGCCGCTTTGACGGCTTCTTTCATGCGTTTGACCGGGTCGGGCAGGTTTTGCTCCATGTCCTGGTTGATGAGGGGCAGGTCCGAAATGTCCACCAGGGAGGAGGAAAAGAGATCGCTGCCCAGGTTCATCAGGGCCAGCGCCAGCTTTCTGTTGGTGGAGTCCTTGCGCAGGCTTCCGACGATAACGGCGACGTGGTTCATGGTGCCTCCTTGCTGTCCGGGTGATTGCGGTGAAAAAGAATAGAGACGGCCCCTGGGGCTGCTCCTAGAGCAATTTCGCTATGAGATTGTCGCTTAACGGCGGGCAAAGCCCGCCTACGCCAATCTCGCGGGCGTTGCTGCTCTGCGTTCCGCAACACCAGAGCATTTCATCCGCATAGACAATTTTAAAGTTGAAATGCTCTAGCCGCTGCAGCAGGCGCAGGGCGGTTTTTCGGGCGGCGTTCCGCCGGTGTTCCCGCCGGGCTTTTTCCCGGCGTTCAGCCACAGGCGCAGCATCTGCAGCAGCTGGTCCGGCTCGATGGGCTTGGTCAGGTAATCGTTCATGCCCACGGCAAAGCCTTTGTCCTTGTCCTCTTTCATGGCGTTGGCGGTAAAGGCGATAATGGGCACGTCTTTGGCGCCTTCCATATCCCGGATGCGGCGGGTGGCTTCCAGCCCGTCCATGACCGGCATTTGCATGTCCATGAACACCAGGTCGAAACCGCCTTCCCGCATGCGCGCCACGGCTTCCTCACCGTTGCCGGCCAGGGTGACGGCCGCTCCGGTGGGGGCCAGCAGCTCCTGCATGATGAGCTGGTTGATGTCGTTGTCTTCCGCCACCAGGATACGCCTGCCGGAAAGGTCCAACTGGTCGAAGCTCAGTTCCCCGGCTTCTTCCGCCCCGCTCTGCTCCCCGCCCTGGTCGGCGCGGCAGAAGCGGACGGAAAAGGCGAAGGTGGTGCCCTTGTCCATTTCGCTGCTCACGCTGAATGTGCCGCCCATGAGTGTGACCAGCTTGTCGCTGATGGCCAGACCCAGGCCCGTGCCGCCGAACTGGCGGGTGATGGAAGCGTCCGCCTGGGTAAAGGGCTGGAAGAGGTTTTTCAGGGCTTCCGGGGAAATGCCTATGCCGGTGTCGCTCACGCTGATGCGCACGACGGCCGCCACGCCTTGCGCCGCCGCTTCGTCCCAGCCGCAGCGCAGGGTGATCCGGCCCTTTTCCGTGAACTTGATGGCGTTGCTGACCAGGTTGTTCACCACCTGGCCCATGCGCAGCGCGTCGCCGCAAAAGCGCGCGGGCAGGTCTTGCGCGTATTCCAGGCGCAGTTCCAGGCCCTTGGACGCGGCGTTGTCCTGGTGGATGGCCAGGCTGTTCCCCAGCACTTCCTTCAGGCTGAAGGGGGTGCACTCCACTTCCAGCATGCCGGCCTCGACCTTGGAGAGGTCCAGGATATCGTTGATCAGCCCCAAAAGCGACCTGGCCGCCAGCTGGATTTTGTCCAGGTTGCCGCGCTGCTTGTCCGAAAGGCTGTTGTCCCGCAGGGAAAGGTAGGCCATGCCGATAATGGCGTTGAGCGGGGTGCGTATTTCGTGGCTCATGTTGGCCAGGAACTGGCTTTTCATTTTGCTGGCTTCCCGGGTCGCTTCCAGCATGGACTGCAGCGAGGCCACCAGACGCCGCAGCGAGGCGTGCAGCACGCCCAGCTCGTCCTTTCTGTCCGTGGGGGCCAGGGTGGAGGCCAGGTCGCCTTCGGAAACGCGCTTGGCGTAGCCGATAAGCGAAAGCAGCGTACTGAGAATGCCGTTGGCGAAACGGATGACCGCAAAGCCGATCACGGTCAGAAAGGTGAAACTGATGCCCAGCACGGTCAGGCCCAGGCGGGTGGCCGGGGCGAACACTTCGCTTTCCAGGCCGCTGGTCAGCACCACCCAGTTGCTGGTGTTCTCCAGTTTCGCGTAGCCCACGTAGGTTCTGCCTTCCAGCTCGTAGCGGACCTCGCCGCCTTTTTCCCCCACGCGGGCCAGCTTTTCATACAGCTTGGGAAAGGCGCGGCCCGCGTTGCCCATGAGCGTGCCGTCCTTGTGGGCCATGAACACGCCGTCCCCGTCCAGCAGGGCGGTGAAAATGATTTGGGAATCGTAGGCGTTTTTGCTGCCGTATTCCACGATCCTGGGCAGGTCGCTCATCAGGATCAGCGCGCCGGACACGCCTTCCGCCGTGTCCACGGGCCCGGCGGAAACCGTGCTCAGCCGCTTGGTCACCCGGCCCACGGAAGGCTCCCCGAAAGAGAACACCCCGTCCAGCGCCTGGCGCACGTAGTTTTCCTCGGCGTAGGAGTTGCCTATCAGGCCGGGGTTGCTGGCCGCAATGCACACGCCGTGTTTGTCCACGATAAGCAGGTCGCGGTAGAATTCGTTGCCCTGCTGCACTATCTCCAGCCAGTCGGAAGTGCTGGCCTTGCCCGTTTCCGCGCTCCCGCCCTTGCCGCCCGCGCCGAACAGGGCGGTCACGTGGGGGTCGCTCACCATCTGCTGCAAACTGCTGCCTGTGGACCGGAAGAACTGGGCCATGGACTGCGCGGTGTGGTTGGTCTTGTCGGCGGAAATGAGCAGCGTGGCGCCTTCCACGGCCTTGCGCGCGGAATCGTAAGTGTACCAGGCCAGCAGCAGCGTCAACGCCAGCATGCCCGCAATGAATGGGGCGAGAAGTTTTGCGCGTAGACTGTCCATAGCTGCTGTTCCTGAAAGAAAACCGCCAAGCGGCCCGTGCTACTTCGCCCCGATGGAAGCCCAGAAGGCGGCCGCGCCGGGGTGCATGGGCAGGCCCCTGGCCAGCACCGTTTCCGGTGAAAGCCCGCCGAAGTCCTTGATAACCCCGGCTATGCCCGTCCTGTTTTCCCACAGCGCCCGGCAAATGGCCGCCGCCATGTCGTCGGGCAGGTCTTTGCGCACCACCAGGCAGGTGTAGTCCCCCAGGGTGCGCACGGGTTCGGGCACGCTTTTGTACACGCCGGGCTTGATGACATAGGTGCCGGTCTTGAACTTGGAGCTTAAAAGATCCAGCACCTTCTCTTCCAGCGGCAGCACCATGACCGGGGTGTGCTGTTCCATGGTCAGGATCAGCGGCACTTCGGTGCCCGCGGTGTAGGCAAAGCAATCCAGCTCGCCGGCCACGAAATGGTCCGCCGTTTCCGCGTAGTTGTTGAAGGATATCTGCCAGCCCTGGCCGCGCAGTTGCTCAAAGCTCGTGCTGTAGCCGTACTTCAGCAGCAGCGAAAGAATGAACTCCGAAGCCGTGCCTGGCTTCAGTGAAGCGAAGCGCACCGGGTTTTTCAGACGCAGCAGGCTTTCCACGCTGGTTATGCCGTGTTTTTCGGCAAAGTCCTTGCGCACCAGAAAATACAGCACCTGCGGGTACACGTTGGCCATCAGCACGGCGTTGTCCAGCTTGATGGACTGGTATTCCTTTTCCCCGGAATGGGCCGCGCCCAGGAAACAGGCGAGCGAGAACCCCACGTCCCCCATCTTGCGGTTGATGGCGTCGAGATTGGCCACGCCCCCGCCCACGCGGCTGGTGGTGGGCGCCACCTGCCTGCTGAGCGCCCGGGCAATGGGTTCGCCCAGCATGAACCACTGCCCGCCGTTGGGGCCGGTAAGCAGCCGCAAATGGGTGGGCCAGTCCGCCTTGGGCGCGGCGCTTTCCCTGGACGCGGGACCCTCCGGAGCCGCGGCCCAAGCGACCGTGCCCCAGAACACCAAAAATACCGCAAGCACACCGCAAACAAGCGGCCGCCGGGCTGCTTTCATGGTCTCTCCTCCCTCACGCGCGGGCATGCTTTTCCGGCCAAAACACGCGCTTCCGCAAACAATTCCGCATGTATCTGTCGCATAACACGCTTTTTTTGTAACTTCCACCGGAATGTGATTTCGCACGGCGCGCATGAAAGCGCTTGAGGGGGAATAGATGGATCCCTCGCTGCGCTCAGGATGACGTGTAGCTATGAAACGGAACTCCCGCACCCACCCTGTCGCGGGGTCAAGGGGGGTCACCCCCCTTGCGGGTGCAGGGCAGCGCCCTGCTCTCATTCTTGGATGGCTTCGACAGCTTTCTACGGCTTATGCTTCTCGGCCAGAGCGCCGAGACCGGCCAGCACGTAGCGCAGCATGTCGTCCAGCATGCCGGGCGCGTCGCTGGCGGTGGCGGGCAGCACCTGGCCGCGCAGAACTTCCGGGAACAGCACCAGGCTGAAGCAGGGGAGGAGGCAGAGCATGAGGGCGCGCTGCACCGTGGGGTGTTCTTCCGGCAGCTTGAGGAGACGGCCCATCAGGCGGCGGGCCAGGGCGGCCTTGGGCAGCACGGCCTGCCGGATAAGGGCGGAAGCGAAGGGCGAGGGCATGGCCAGCTCGCGCATGAGCACCCGCGCGCCCCACAGGGGTTCCGGGGCCGTGGCCGCCCGCGCGAAATGGGCCAGCAGGGCGCGCAGCCTGTCCACGTCACTGCCCGCGCCGTCCAGAATGGCCCGCAGCGCGTCCGTGCTGATGATCTGGCGGTGGCCTTCCACCAGCACTTCCTCATACAGCTTGTCCTTGCCGCCGAAATAGTAGTTCACGGCCGCCACGTTGGCCCCGGCCCGCGCGCAAATCTCCTTGCTGGTGGCGTCGGCGTGGCCGCGTTCCGCGAACACCTGCCCGGCGGCCTGCAGCAGGCGCTGCCGGGTCTGCTCGCCGTCCTGGCGCTTGGGGGTTTTCGTGCTCGGCTTGGGGTTCATGGGGCTGGTATAGCGCGGTCCGGAATTAAAGTAAATTAAAATTTGACTTAAAATTATAATTTCAGTATGTTGGAACCATGGAGCATATCCCCAAGGAGCGGCGCATGAGGAACAAAGCGCTTTTCGCCCTGCTGCTGGCGGCTGCCGCCGCCCTGGCCGCCTGGCTGTATTTCGGCTTGGGACGGCGCGCGGGCGGGGAAGTTATGGTTTACGGCACCGTGGACCAGCGTCAGGTGGCGCTGGCCTTCAACGACCCGGAACGCGTGGCCGAGCTGCTGGTTGAGGAAGGGGATATCGTCACGCCCGGCCAGGTGCTGGCCCGGCAGGATACCCGCCGCCTGCTGGAGCGCGTTGCGGAGGCGGAAGCCCAGGCCCGGGCCTCCGCCGCCGCGCTGCTGCGCCTGAAAAACGGCACCCGTCCCGAGGAAATAGACCAGGCCCGCGCCGTGGTGGCCGCAGCGGAAGCGGAAGCCGCCTTTACCCAGGCCAGTTACCAGCGCTACAAAACCACCTGGGAGCGTTCCAAGGGCGTGGCCGTCAGCAAGCAGGACGTGGACGAAGCCCTCTCGCGCCGCAACGTGGCCCAAGCCCAGCTGGCCCGCGACCGCAAAACTCTGGCCCTGGCCCTGCTCGGCCCCCGCGACGAGGACATTGCGGAAGCCGAAGCCACCCTGGCCGCCCGGCAGCAGCAGTTGGCCCAGTTCCGCACCCAGCTTGAGGATGCCAGCCTGAAAAGTCCCTCCCAGGCCGTGGTGCGCAGCCGCCTTTTGGAAGCCGGGGACATGGCGTCCGCGCAGCGCCCCGTGTTCTCCCTGGCGCTCCTCTCCCCCAAGTGGATACGCGGTTATATAGCGGAAACCGACCTCGGCCGCGTCAAGCCCGGCATGAAAGCCCTGGTGTATACCGACAGCCACCCCAAGGATCCCGTGGAAGGCGTCGTCGGCTTCATCTCCGAAGTGGCCGAGTTCACCCCCAAGGCCGTGCAGACCCCGGAGCTGCGCACTTCCCTGGTCTACGAAATCAGGGTCCATGTGGACGATCCGCAAAACCGCTTGCGGTTGGGCATGCCCGCTACGGTTATCATGAAAGTTGAGTAAGAAAGGCCTCCGGCGGGCAGGGCTCCGCCCTGCACCCGCCAGGGGGATAATCCCCCTGGACCCCGTGACAGGAGCTTATTTCGGGAGTTGCGCTTGTTCCGAGGCGTACCATGGCACAGCTAGGCCCCCATATTGACTCGCCCCTTACTGACTCGTCTATTGACGACGGCGGCCGCGCCGTGGTCCGGGGGCTGTGCAAAACCTTTGCCCGTGAAGGGGGCGGGGTGGTGCGGGCGCTGGACGGGGTGTCCTTTTCCCTTGCGCCGGGGCGGGTTACGGCCCTGGTGGGGCCGGACGGCGCGGGCAAAACCACGCTCATGCGCATTCTGGCCGGGCTGCTCGGGCCGGGGCGGGGCACGGTGCGCGTGCTGGGCCTGGACCCGGCGCAAGAACCGCAAGCCGTGCAGGAACGCATCAGCTACATGCCGCAGAAATTCGGCCTGTACGAGGATCTGACCGTCCAGGAGAACCTGGATCTCTACGCCGACGTGCACGGCATCCCGCCCCCGCGGCGGGAGGAACGCTACGCGGAACTGCTGGCCATGACCGAGCTTGCGCCCTTCCGCAAACGCCTTGCGGGCCAGCTTTCCGGCGGCATGAAACAGAAACTGGGCCTGGCCTGCTCCCTGCTGCGCCTGCCGGAACTGCTGCTGCTGGACGAGCCCACCGTGGGCGTGGACCCGCTCTCCCGCCGCGAGCTGTGGCAGATCATCCAGCGCCTGGCGCACGGCGAGGGCCTGGCCGTGCTCATGAGCACCGCTTACATGGATGAAGCCGCCCGCTGCGGTTCCGTGCTGCTGCTGCACGAAGGCAAACTTCTGGCCCAAGGCTCCCCGCAGGAACTGCTCGCGCTCGCGCCCTGCCAAAGCTTTCAGGCCGTGCCCGCCGCCGGGGACAACGCCCGGCACTTGCAGCGCCGCCTGGCCGCCCTGCCCGGCTGCGTCGACGCCCTGCCCCAGGCCGGGAGCGTGCGTTTCGTGCTGCCCGGCAACGCGTCGCGCCCCGCCGCTCTGCCCGCGCTTCCGGAGGACGCCCTTCAGGGCGCGGCCCTGCGCCCCACGGACCAGAACCTGGAAGACAGCTTCATGGCGCTGCTGCGCGCCAAAACCGCAAGCGAAACGCAAGAGCCGCAACAGTCCTCCGCAACAGCTGGCGCAACATCCGGCGCGGCACTTGGCACAACGCTTGCCGCTGTTTCCGCCGCCGCGCCCGGCGCCGCTCCCGCCGTCACGTCCCCTGCCAGAGGCGAGCCGATCATTGAAGTCCGCAACCTGGTGCGCCGTTTCGGGGCCTTCACGGCCGTGGACAACGTCAGCTTTTCCGTGGGCCGGGGCGAGGTGTTCGGCTTGCTCGGACCCAACGGCGCGGGCAAAACCACCACCTTCCGCATGCTTTGCGGTCTGCTGCCCGCCACCTCCGGCTCCTTGAGCGTGGCCGGGGTGGATGTGCGAAATGCCCGCGAATCCGCCCGTCAGCGCCTGGGCTATGTGGCCCAGAAATTCTCCCTTTACGGCCCGCTCAGCGTGCGGGAGAACCTGGAATTTTTCGCCGGGGCCTATGGTCTGCGCGGGGAGCGTCTTGAAAAGCGCATCGACGCCATGTCCCGCGAATTCAACCTGGGCGGGGTCATGCGCAAGCCCGCGGGCCAGCTGCCGGGCGGGTACAAGCAGCGCCTGTCCATGGCCGCGGCCATGCTGCACGAGCCGGAAATCCTGTTCCTGGACGAGCCCACCAGCGGCGCGGACCCCCTGGCCCGGCGCGAGTTCTGGCGGCGTATCGGCCTCTTGGCCGACGGCGGCGTCACCGTCGTGGTCACCACCCATTTCATGGAGGAAGCGGAGTATTGCGACCGCATCCTGATTCAGGACCACGGCCGCATGCTGGCCCTGGGCACGCCGGAAGCCGTGCGCCGGGAGGCTTCCGGCAACGGCGCGGCCCTGTCCATGGAAGAAGCCTTTATCGCGGTAGTGCAAAAAGCGCGGGAGGCGGCATGACCCAGGAAACGCCCCGCGCCCGCCTGCGCAAACGGCTGGCGGCGCTTATCCGCAAAGAAACCCATCAGATGGCGCGGGACAAGAGCACGCTTATCCTGGGGCTTATCCTGCCCGTGCTGCTGCTCTTGCTCTTCGGCTACGGCCTGTCCCTGGACGTCTTGAACGTGCCCGTGGCCGTGGTGCAGGACCAGGCCCCGGAAGAAAGCCGCGATTTCCTCGTCACCCTGGGCCTGTCCACTTACTTCACGCCTCGTCTGGTCACCTCCATGCGCGAGGCCGAGCCCCTGCTGCGCTCCGGCGACGTGGACGCCATTGTCCGCCTGCGCCGAAATCACGCGGGCCAGACGCCGGACCTGCAGATCGTCGTCAACGGCCGGGACACCAACAAGGCCCGCATCATGCAGCGCTACCTGGAAAGCGCCGCCGCCGAATGGGGCCGGAAACGCGCCGCCGGGGCCAGCCGCGAAATCCTTCCCCAGGCCGTGGCCGAAACCCGGCTCTGGTACAACAACGCCCAGGAGAGCAGCTACTTCCTGGTGCCCGGCGTCACCGCGCTGATCATGACCCTGATCGGCGCGCTGCTCACCGCCCTGGTCATGGCCCGGGAGTGGGAGCGCGGCACCTTTGAAGCCCTGTTCGTCTCCCCGGTGCGCGCCCTGGAAATACTGCTCGGCAAAATAGTCCCCTACTTCTGCTTGGGCATGGGCGGCCTGCTGCTCTGCCTCGCCATGGCCTACTTTGTCTTCCAGGTGCCCATGCGCGGCTCGATCCTCTACATCCTTCTGGCCTCGGCCCTCTATCTGCTCGTGGCCCTGGGCATAGGTCTGCTCATTTCCTCTTTCACCAAGAGCCAGTTCCTCGCCTGCCAGATCGTCATCGTCAGTTCCTTCATTCCCACGGTCATCCTCTCCGGTTTCCTCTTCGACCTGCGCAGCATGCCCAAGGCGCTCTATTACATAGCCCAGATCCTGCCCGCCACCTGGTACGTGGAGTTGCTTCAGACCCTGTTCCTGGTGGGCAACGTCCACGAGCTTATCCTCCGAGACTGCGCCATCCTGGCCCTGTACGCCGCCGTGTTGCTGGGCTTGGCCCGGTTGGCGACCAAGAAGTCGCTGGAGTGATGGGGGGAATATTTTGTCGAAGCCGATGGAGAGCATGCCTCCGGCGGCCAAAGAGGGCGCTGCCCTCTCTGGACTCTCCCGCCAAGGGGCGCGCCCCTTGGAACCCA
>JAVBNC010000024.1:0-17099 GCA_031551765.1 Desulfovibrionaceae bacterium | reverse complement strand
CCCGGCCCGACACCGGCATCCGGGGCCAGAATTGGAATCAGGGGACGCCCGCCGCCCCCCGCCCCCCCCCCCCCCCCGCCCCCCCCGCCGCCCCCCCCCCCCCCCCCCCCCCCCCCCCCCCCCCCCCCCCCCCCCCCCGCCGGAGGCATGCCTTTTTTCTTCCCTACTTGAACAACTCCTTTAGCCCGCGTCCAAGCCCCTCACCGGCCTTGCCGGGGGATTGCAGCACGCCTTTGGCCGTGTTGCGCAGCAGGCCCGCCGCGTCCACGGTGTAGGACGGCGAGGCCAGCGGTCCGGAGACCCTGGCGGGCACTTCGGGCAGCGCGGGCAGCGACACGGTGACGCGGTAGTCCATGGCCTGGGAGGGGATGTCAAAGCGTCCGGCGGCCTTGGCGTTGACGGCCGGGCCTTGCAGCAGGATATCGTTGCTGTTGGCCACGCCCTTGGTAATGCGCCAGGTGCCGGTCAGGCTGGCGATGACGATATCCTGGCGCACGCCCGCCACGCCGGTAATGCCTTCCGGAATGATCTGGAAGCCGGTGAGCAGACCCTTGGTCATGGAGAGGTCGGCCTTGCCTTCCAGGGAGCGGGACAGGACGGGCCAGGCCAGGCCGCCGCCGTTCACGTCCCAGGAAAGGTCCAGGTCGCCGGTAATGGATTCCTTGCCGGCCAGGGACTTGAGCAGCGCGCCCACCTTCAGGCCGCGCAGGGTGCCGTTGCTGGCGGCTTGCAGGGCCTTGCCCCGGGCGTCAGCCTTGGCTTCCAGCTTCAGCAGGCCTTCAGCCACGCTGAGGGAGCAGGGCGCGACGCTGATCCGCCCCTGCTCCGCCCGCAGCGTGGCCTGGATGGACCGCAAGGGGAGCTTGGACACGGTAAGCGATTCCGCCGTCAGGGCCAGGTCGATATCCATGACCCGCAGGATCTTGAGGGTCTTTTCCTCGTCTTCCGCGCTTTTGGCGGCATCGGCTTTGCGGGCCTGGGCGGACTTTTGCGGGGCGGACCCGGCTTGCGGGCCGGACGCGGGCAGGTAGCGGTCCAGGTCCAGCGCGCCCAGCTTGAGACCGCCCTTGAGCATGGGCGCGGGCACGCCCGCCGCTTCACGCAGGGCAAAGGTCAGGTCCCCGGCCAGCGCTGCCTTGTCCAGGCTGCCGCTAAAGGAAAGCGCGGTGGGCTTGTCCAGGGCGGGGGCCAGGTGCAGGCTGCCTTTCAGGTCCAGGGCGGCGCTTTTCTTGGCCCGCTCGTCGCTGAAAACGGCCCGCAGGCTGAAACTGCTCTTCTGGCCGGAGGCGAAATCCTCCAGCCGGAAGGAGCTTACGGTCACGCTGTAGGCTTCGCCGCTGCCCAGGTCGCGGTAGCTGACAGCCGCGTCCTTAAGGGAAAGATCCGCAATGCCTATGTCCGGCAGGGCGGCGGGCTTGGCCGGGGCGGCCCCTTCCCGCAGGGGGGTGGAGGTGACGGCGTCCGCGTCCGGGCCCGCCCCGCCAGGTCCGCCCGGCGCCTTCATGTCCCAGTTGACCCGGCCGGTCTGGGTGACGGCCAGCTTGACGCGCACGCCTTCCAGCGCAATTTCGCCGATGCGCACCGAACCGCTGAGCAGCGGGAAAAGCGCGAGATCCGCTTTCATTTTTTGGACGCGGAAAAAGGGTTCCGGCCCGAAAGCCGCGTCGTCCGTCAGTTCCGCCGGCCCGGCCGAAACGCTGATGCCCGGAAACACGGAAAGCGAAAGGTCGCCCGGCAGGGACAGGGTGCGGCCCGTGGCCTTTTTGACCGCCGCGATAAGCTGGGGTTTGTAGTCGTTGGGTTTAATGAGCAGAACAGCCAGCCCGGCGGCGGCCACGGCCAGCAATACCAGGCACAGAACACCGATAAGAGCGAAACGAAGCGCGCGTTGCATGGCCGCCTCCTTGGATTGCGGAAAAGGGGAATGGGCGGGCGTACGCCGCCGCGTTCCGGTCCAGGATACATGAAGCGGGGCAACGCGTCACGTATTTTAGGCGGAAAGAGGGCATGAGGCGCGAAAGGGGCGGAGGGGGCCGTAAAAAAGCCGGCAGGTGCCTCATACCGCCGGAGGGGGCCTGAAGCGAAGTGGAAGCTTGACATCCATGCCCGCCCCCGCTATTGGACTTGCTCTGCGCCGCGTTGCGGCCGCATGCGGAGAGGTGGCCGAGCGGCCGAAGGCGCTCCCCTGCTAAGGGAGTATACCTCATAAGGGTATCCAGGGTTCAAATCCCTGCCTCTCCGCCAGATATGAAATGGAAACGGCGGGTTGCTTGAGAAAGCAGCCCGCCGTTTTTGCGTGCGGAAACCGCCGGGAAAAAGTCCGCGGCCCGGACCGGCGGATGTATTGATTCACCCGCCGGGCCAGGGCGTCCATGCCGCCGGAACAGCCGTTGGGGGGGCATGCCCTACGCGACCAGTTCCCACTGCCACAGGCCGGGCGTGCCGGGGTTCCAGACGCAGGGAATCATGTCCGACTTGGCGAGATAGAGTTTGCCCTCAAAGCTGTAGTGCCTGCCGCCGCGCACGTCCATGCCGCTGATGAACGCATAGGGGTTGTCCCGGCTGCCGTCCGGTTCCGCGCCGGTTCCCGCGTCCACGCTCAGCGGGCGGTATACGGCCAGCATGCCCGCGCCGCCCGGAGGCTGGTGGGCCTGGGCGGCGACGGGCTGGATCACCCCATACACCACGCCTTCATGCACGATGCGCTGCCCGGTTTCGTAGCTGACGCCCGCCGCCCAGGCGTTGAACAAGCCCGCTTTGGCGAAGGTGGCGAATTCCGGGGCCGTGAAGCTTTCCGTCTGCGCCAGGCCGTGCTGCATGCGAGCGGTGAGGATGGTTGAGGCTTCGTCGGCGGCCCGGCGTTGCGCTTCCTCCTCCGCCCGCTCCGCTTCCACCGCATCCCAGGGCACGTGGCGCAGGCCCTCGGGCAGCGGGCCGGTTTCAGTCACCTGAACGCGCCGGTTGCCGGCGTCCACCACGTAACTGTGGCGGTAGTCCTCTATAATTTCCCAGGCCGACCTGTCGGGCAGAATCCGCGCGGTATGCGTCATGCCCTGTATGAAAGGAGGAAAATCCACAGAATTTTCAACAACGGTTCCATCGTCAACGCATTTGGAACAGCCAGTGAACAGCAGAGTATCCGCATCGAAAATGTAAGATGTTTTCATGTTGTCCTCTATTAAAGGGATATAACCATTCCTGCATTGCCTGTATATACTCCGCAAATGTACACAAGATTTCCATTTACAGTTATAGAGTAGCTTACTGCATACTGTGTCGGCAGATTAAATCTTGACCATGTAACTCCCTTGTCGCGGGAGTAGGCAATGGCGTTTGTATTAAGCCTGGCTGCCGCGTATGTTCCGGAAACATATACGCCCGCCACCGTGCTGCCGATAAGCACGGAAGCGGGTATTGAGACCGCAGACCAGCTCAGGCCTCCATTTCGGGAAATATAGACGTTTCCGCCTTGCATAAAAACCGCGACATCTCCGGACATGCTCAGGGACGAACGGCTGGACCCCGACATCCCCGCGTATACAAGCCCCCAGCTCGTTCCCCCGTTCTGCGAGACAGCCAGCTGGTTGGAGCTGTCCGGGAACATGATGAAATTTTGCCCGGAACACAGCATCGGTCCCCACACCTGCGCAACAGGCAGCACATTCTGCTGCTCAACCCACGACCCGGAGTACAGACCGGTAGACTTGTATACAGACTGCGTATAGGTACTTCTGACGCAAAACCCCAAGCCATTTTCATTTGTACAAGCTCCGCCTATTGCGAATCCGGGGTTCGCAGAAGCAAAGCTTGCTCCGCCATTGTTGCTGTATTGCATAAGGTTGTTTCCGGCCATGCCTGGGGCCAGCACGTAAGCCCCATTCATCGACACCGTCCCTGCCTGGTACTCAAAAGATCCGGAGTTAACGGACGAATACCAGTCATTATTCGAGCGGTAAAACGTCGTCGGAGCGTTAGCGCCGAATACGAGAGACCCGGCCGAAGAGGCCACTATCTGTCCGTAGGAATTGCCGGACGGCGCCGTCAGCGCGGGGGCAAACCGCACTTGCGGGCCTTTTTGCGACTGCGCCCAGGCAGTGAGTTCTTTCGGCGCCACATACTTATTAACGTCCGCACCAGAATCCACTTCCTCCTGACCGGCGCGCGGGATGACGGAATTCGCAATGGCCGCGCTCACGCCGCCGCCGGTATCCACATACCCCAGCGTTTCCCGGACGCCCTGGCCCAGGTTCAGGTCGCCGTTGCCGTCCAGGACCAGGTTTTCGCCGTCCGGGGCGGCCACGCGTTCCAGCACGGCTTCCAGGCCCTGTTCCACCCAGCGTTTGTTGGCCACGTCCTTGTCCGCAGCCGGGTCTTCCGCCTGGGAGCGGCCTGATGCGTCACGGGCCATGGGGGAGCCGGGCAGGGGTTCCGGCGTGGCGCCTTGCGTCAGGCCGCCGTACAGGCCCCGCACTTCCCGCTCCATGCTCTCGCAGGCGCTTTCCGAAGCGGCGGCCTTTTCCCGCGAGACGCCCGCCGCTGCCGCCGCATTTGTTGCCGTGGCCGCGCTTTGGGCGGCGCCGGTTTCGCTTGCCTTCGCGGCCGTCTCGCTGGCTTTGGCCGCCGCCGCGTCCGCCGAGGCGCTTTGCGCGGATGCGGCCAGCCCCGCGCCGAACTCGTTGGCTTTGGGGATGAAATCGCTGTTCAGCCCGTCCGCCAGGGCTTTTATGTCCGTCAGGTTGCGTTCCGCCGCCCGGTTGAAGCGTTCCGGGTCGCCGGAATCTTTCAGCGCCAGCGGCTCGTTTATGCCTTGCAGCGGCTGGATGGGGTCAAAGGCCGTCATACTATCCCTCGCACGTCAAAGGTTGCCGTGGCGCGGCCCCAGGTATCAAGGCCCGCCTCGTATTCTTTCAGAAAGCCGAAAATGATCAGGGACTGGAACCCCGTGCCGTCGTCGCCTATCCACAGGGCCGGGTTGCCGGAAAGCTCGGCCAGGCGTTTTTGCGCGTGGTCCAGGTCTTTGGGGTCCAGGAACACCGGGAAAGTGCCCCGCCGCGCGTTGCGGCGCTTGACCCACACTTCGTTGCCGAAAGCGTCCGTGCCGCTGACGGAGTAATCGATGAACCCGCTGCGCGCGCCGTACTGGGTCTGGCCCAGCAGCACTCTTTCCCCCACGATGACAGAGCCCACGGCCGGGCGCGGCCCCGTGAGCGTGACCGTCAAAACGCCGCTGACGGGCGGGATGGCTGTGAGCACCACGTCGCTCTCCTGCCGGAAGGGGCCGAAGTAGTAGTCCCACCAGGACCCGGAATCCCGCAGCAGGCTTTTTTCGCCGCTGTCCCACACGGTTTCGCCCGTGCTGTCTTGCAGCGTGACCCGCAGGGCGGAAGCGCCCAGGTTGAGCAGCCCCACGGCGGTCGCGGGCCGCGTGAACGGCACCTGGATGACCAGTTCGCTTTGCCCTTGCGGGGCCACGGTCTGGGTGCAGCGGTACAGGTCCAGGCAGGCGTATTTGTTGGTCACGGAAATGGTGCGCCAGGGCGCGCCTTCCATGTCGCAGTGGCCGCCGGGTTTTTTGCCCTGGCTTTCCGTAAGCGCCAGGTACAGGTAGTGCGCGTCGGTGACGCTGTCGCCTTCTTCGTATGCCGCGCCTTCGTCCCAGGCCGGGGCCTCGTCCTCGGGCACGGAATCGTTCAGAATGCTTAAGTTTTGGGGGATAATAGCTTGCACTAGCTTGCCCACTCCGTTTTTTTGACGGCGGCGGTGCCGGCAAGCGCCAGGCCGTCTTCCGCCAGGCTTTCCAGGCTTTCCGCGCCGCTTCTGGTGTTTTTGTCGATAGCCGCGAGACGCGCGGCCACGCGCCGCAGTTCCGCGTTCTGTTCCCGCAGTTCCGCCAGCATGGCCCGCGCCGCTTCCGGGGAACCGTCCGTGCCCGCGGCCGGGCAGGCCAGCATGCGCCGCGTTTCTTCCGCCGTGTACACCCGGCCCGGCTCCGAGAAGTTGACCAGTTCCGGCCCTTCTTCCCCCACCAGCGCCCAGCCGGAAGCCAGGCCGCCCTGGGCGAAGCCTTCCGGCTTGCCGTAGCGGGCGTACCATTCGGACACGCTCATGCCCTGGCGCAGGATTTCCTCTTTGACCCCGGCGGCCGTCCAGCCGGACGCGGCCTGGCCGGGGGAGACGCGGCCCAGGTTCATGTCCGCCGCCTTGGCCGCCAGCAGCTCGTATTCCGTCTGGTACCTGGAACCCGCGTAGTTGCCGGACTGGCCGATTTTGGCCTGCGCGTCCGCGGCCGCGGCGGCCGCCGCCTGAGAAGCCGTCTCCATGGCGGCCCGCGCCGCTTCCAGCGCGGCCAGCAGGGCTGAATCCGGGCCGGAACTTTGCCCCTGCGCGGAAAGCAGGGCCTCTTTCAACTCGTCCAGTTTGGAAGTCACGCGCAGGCTGTCCAGTTCCGACTGGGTGGTGATGCCCGCCAGCAGGGCTTCGTTCAGCGTGGCCTGCACGCCGAGCCATTCGGCTTCCGCTTCTCGGTAGGCGTTTTCCAGGCTTTCCAGGCCGGTGGCGATTTCCCCGAAGTTCCAGCGCTCATACGCCGCCGCCTGCTCTTCCCTTGCGCGCTCGTAGGAGGCGCGCGCGGCAAGCGTGGCTTCTTTCAACTCTTCCAGGCTGGCGTTGGCCTTGCCCTGCTCGTCCAGCTGGGACTGGAGCAGTTCCAGCTCGGACCGGGCGGCATCCGCCCGCTCCTGGGCCTGCGTTTCCAGGTCCGCGAGCATGGCCTGCACCCAGTCGAAATCCGCGTTGTAGGCCTGGCTGTCCGCGCTCACGGCCTGGCTGGCGGCCAGGAAGCTTTTGGCGCCGGAGGCCAGTTCCGCGGCCGCGCCCGCGTCCCCGGCCAGGGCGGACTGGTACAGCGCTTCCAGACCCGCCATGGACGAGGCGTAGGCCCGGTCCTGGCCCACCAGGGAGGAATCCGCCCACAGGCCGCGCCGGGTCTGGCCCATGCGGCCCGCGAGAGCGCTTTGCGTGGAAATTTCGGATTCCAGGGCCTGCCGGTAAGCCTGGGCGGCGGAAACCCAGGCGCTTTTCGCGCCTTCCGCCCAGGCGTCCACGGCCTGTTTGAGGTTGTTCGCGGCGCTGTCCAGGGCGGCCAGCAGGTTTTTGACAAAGGAGAGCCGCGCGCCGGCCGCCGCCTGGGATGCCGCGCTCAGGGAAGAGGCCAGGCTTTCGTATTCCGCCGTGGCCTTGTCCGCCGCCGCCTTCAGTTGCTCCGCCTTTTGCACGGCCAGCATGGCCGCGTATTCCGGGCTGTCCTGGCCGAATTTCAGGGCCGTTTCCTCGCGCTCGTTGCGCCGGGCTATGTCTTTCCGCAGGCCGGAAGCGTCGTCCCCGGCGGCCGTGGCCGCGCGTACACGCAAATCGTCGTAAAAAGGCACGGAGAGCTTTTGGTAAGAGTCGGAAAGCGCCTGGTTGCGGGCCGCTTCCGCCCTGGCCACGTCGGCCAGGCTGCTCCCGGCGATATCCATGGCCGCGACCAGGTCGTCAAAGGCCGCGTTGATGGCCCGCGCGGCCTGGTCCACGCCGCTGAGGGACAGCACGTAGCTGTTGGCCTGGTCCAGCAGACTCTGCCGCACCCGGGCGCGCGCGCCTTCTATTTCCGCGATCTGCGCTTCCGTGGCGCCCAGCGCGTTCAGGGCGCCGAGCCAGCCGTCAATGGTCTCAATCTGCGTTTTGGTCGCGGACTGCAGCTCGGAAAGCGGGTGCAGCAGGGAGTTGATCTGGTCCATGAAGCTGCCGGTCACGGCGGAACGGTAGCGTTCCATGACCTCGTCAATGGCCTCGTCGGTCCAGCCGGTGCCTTCCAGGTATTCCGCGCGGTGGGCGTTCATTCGCTCCACGGCGGCCTGGGCGTCCGTGACCCACTGGCTGACGGGCGCGAGGGGGTTTTCAATGTTGTCGATGATGCTTTCCACCATGGCCATGCCGGACAGGGCCGCCATGAACTTGTCGAATGCGGCCTGCAGCGTGTCGAAGTCGGCGGCCTGGATTTCGGCCAGGTTGTCCGACAGGTTGTCCATGGTCAGCCAGTTGAAGTCCGGGCCCGTATTGTTCATGCCAAGCCCGCCGCGCACCATGTCGAACAGGCTGACGACGATCTCCCGGCCGGTCAGGCGGTCTTTGTACTCCTCTTCCCTTGCGACGGGGATATTGTCCCCATTGTCGTCAATGTAGGAGCGGTCCCGCCTGGCGGCTATTTCAGCATCCCACCTGGCCAGCTCATTTTCCAGAACGCCCCGGATATACTCCGGCGTGTTCATTTCCAGGCGCTGTTCGCCCGTGAAATACAGATCCTTTGTCCATTCCGGCTGCGTGCGTTGTATTTCCGCGTGCAGCAGGTCCACCAGATCCTGGTTGTTGACGATGTCCCGCAGGGCCTCCACGCCCGTGGACCGCATGTTGTCAACGATCTTCACCAGGTCCTGCGTAAGGTTGCCACGCACCTGGGGCTGATCGACAATGAGTTTCCCGGAGTATTCCCAGTCTTTGCTGAAGTCGATTTGGGAAAACCCTTTCGCCCATTGGCGTTGTATGTCCGACGCCAGGTCGTTGCCCCATTCCTGGAAATTCTCTGTAGTGATTTTCTTGTCTTTCCAGCTTTTACCGAATGCGACATTTTCCTGCATGGCGGCACTATTCCACCACTGATCTTTGATGGAATCCGGCATGATATCCGCCACATCTTTGGTGGCCGTCAAAATAAGATCCATTGCGGAGTTGGTTATATTGAACAGGTCATGCGTCATGCCCCACAAATCTGTGTCGCTCTTGTTTGAGCGGGCGTAGGTGATGTAGCTGCCCCCCTCTTTTAAAAAACCGTCTTTCCCCTGCTGTATTTCCGCAACGTAGTCTTGACCGGACCCTTCCAGGAACGTCTGGTCGTTGGTCAGGTTTATCAGGCCCTGAATGCGCGTGGCGGCCTTGTTAGGCCCGCCGCCGCCGAACTGCACGCCAAGCCAGGCGCCGAGAGCGGCGCCAAGGCCCGCGCCAACCATTGTTCCAAAGCCGGGGTTTATCAATGTGCCGATCATCCATCCGGCAGCCATGCCGCCGGCCGCGCCGGCCATGCCCGTGGCCGGTTTGTATGTTTTTTGATCCGCCATAATGATTGTGGCTATGGCGCTGGCCAAGCCCGTGACAAGAGATCCCACTGCTCCAATTGAGGAAGCTCCGGCCATTGCGCCGCTTGCGGAGCCGCCCTGCATGCTCGCTTGCGACGCAAGATTGGCCTGTGCAGAGGCTTGTGCATACGTCATGCCGCTGTCCATCAGCGTTTTGACGGTGCTGTTGAAAACGTTGCTTGCGGTTGCAAGCTGTTCCGCGGAGTAAGCCAACTCAGGAAGGCCATAAATATTCAGCGCGCCCTCCGCGCCAAAAGACGGGATGCCGGCGTTCACGCCCGCCCCGCCGCCGAACCAGTTCAGGTTTGCATACTCCCAGGCCTTACTGCCGTAGTCGTACAGGCTTTTCACGGACTTTACGGAACTGAGAATTCCGCTCAGACCGCCCGAACCGCCGCCCCCGCCGGAGCCGCCGAACAAATCCGCCACCCCGCCCAGCATGCCGCCGCCGGACCCGCTCCCGCTCCCGAACAGGCCCGCGATACGCACCAGCACGGTGCTGGAAGAAGCCATGCGCATCAGGCCGCTCAAAAACCCGCCGAACTGGCCCGTGAACAGGGAAAAGGACGATGCCCCGGAAGCGAGCATGCCGTCCCACATATCGGCATAGCCCTGGTCCAGGCTGACGAAAAGCTCGTCGTAGCGTTCCTCCAGCGCGTCCGCGCCGTCGGCGCTTTCCCGCAGGTATTCGCCGCGCTTTTCCAGGGCTTCCATCCCGCTCTTGCGGGCCGTTTCCAGACGCTGTTGCTGGCTGAGCCAGCGCTCTTCCTCCTTGACCAGCCCGGACAGGCTGTCACGGGAGGCGGAAAGCGCCCGGCTCTGCCCGGAAAGCGCGCTTTCCAGCACCCGCAGGCTGCCGGAAGCCCGCGAAGCGCTGTTGCCCGCGTCCTCCATGGCGCGGGTGTAGTCTTCCGCCTCTTGCGCGGCCGCAAGAAAAGAATCCGAGCCGCCCGCGCCGAAGCTGAAATCCCCCCCGTTGCGGCGCAGGCGTTCCAAAGAGGCGAGCAGCCTGTCCGTGGCCTTTTGCGCCGCGTCCGCCATACCGGAAAACTCCGACAGGCGTTTGGAGGCGTCCTCCACCCCCTCGCTGCGCACTTCCAGGCCGAGAACGGCCAGGTCCATGGTTGCGGTTGCGGTCATATATACACTCCCGTCAGGGTTAGTTGTTGAAGCCAATGAAGAGTCGAAGCCCTGCTCTCACTCTTGGACGGCTTCGCCAAATGCTCTTAACGGGCCTTATTGGCCTGCTCCGCGTGGCTGTTCAGAAACGCCACGTCCAGGAGCCGAAGCAGATGCAGTTGCCGCCGGCTGAGCGGCCGGGCCGTGAGGCGGGACCAGGCTTCCAGTTCCGTCCAGGAGACGGGGTTTGGGCCGTTCATGCCGGAAGGGGCGGCGGCGCGCAGTTCCCAGTACCAGTCCCAGATATCCGACGCGGCGGCCGGGGGGTCCGGCGGGGGAAAGGCTTCCTGCCAGTCCCCGCCGGTGGCTTCCAGGTGGTCGATGAGCCGGGAGCCGTCCTTGCGGGGGGCGGTCAGGGCCACGTGGCGGCCCATGGCTTCCCGCAGGCCGTCCTCTATGCGCCGAAAAAATTGGCGCGGTCACCCACAAAGGCGTCCACCTGCTCCCGGATAAAAGGGAACGTGGCGTAGAGCATGCGGGCGTTGGCCTCGTCGCATTCCAGCTCGCGGCCGTCCCAGCGCGCGCCCTGCCAGTCCAGGGTGATGGCCACGATAAGGTCCAGCCCGGCGGCTTCCAGGGCTTCCATGCTCAGCGGCTTGCCCCGGCTTTTCTGCATGAAGGCCAGGTTGCGGTTTTTGATTTTGCGGTCCGCCTGGCGGTAGTGCTCGGAATCCGGGCTGGCCGCCAGAATGCGCAGACCCGTGGGCGCGCCGCTGACCGGGTGGCAAATGTTCACCCACTCTTTGTCGCGGGTGTGTTCCTCGAAACTGCCCAGGTCGAAGGACTGGACGGGGGACGCGGTCGGAATTTGGGACGTGCTCTCGTTCATGATTACTCCTTGTTTTTGGCATGGATATGGTGTGTTTCCGGCTTGGAAGCCAACCCGGCGGAAGAGGGAAAGGCACTGGATTCCCGCCTGCGCGGGAATGACGTTCGGGAACGCGAAACTCTGTGCCGCAAGCCTTACGCAAGCACCCGTCATCCCCCGGCTTGACCGGGGGATCCAGTGCCTTTTACCCCGTTAGGCGGGAATCCTGTCGATCCTGACGTTGGTGCCGCTGACCTCGTCGAACAGCGCCTGGAAGGGCATGGACAGGCGCACGGGGCCTTCGCCGTCCACGGGGTTGTCGCCGCCGCTGTATTTGATGCGCGGGAGCGTGAACACGTAGGAGGCGCTGGCCCCGTCGCCCAGGGTGAAGGACAGGCTGGATTCCGTCTCGTTGACGAACTTGGTCAGCAGGTCCATGTTTTCGAAATACGCGCTCACGCTGCCGGTGACGTTGATACGGCCCGCCGTGATGGCGGCCGCCATGTCCGAGCCGATGACAAAGGCGGGCTCCAGACTGTTGGCGATGGACAGCTCAATGCCCGTGAGCACCGCGTTTTTCACGCCGCCTTCCAGCAGCTCGCCGGCGAAGCCGTCGTAGGGGGAGTGGGTGAAACTGGCCTGGGGCGCGGCATCCAGGGGCGCGACGGCAAAGCCCGCGCCCCGGCCCTTGATGCCGATGGAACCCGTGACCATGGCGTTGGGTTTGACGCTGAGGGTCAGCGTGTCCACCTCGCAGCCGGTAAAGCTTTGGTACTGGCCGATATCGTGGAAGGCGCGCTCAATGGTGAAGCTGGCCATGGTGGTGCCCGCCGTCAGAATCTTGCGGCCGGGCGCGGCGGAATCGTCCTTCCACTCCGAGCGCAGGGCGGCGGCCAGGAAATCGTCGTATTCCGCGAAGGAAAACTCGATGCCGATGTTGCCGGAGGTCTTGCGGTTGCCGTGGCGCAGGTCGGAAATCTGCGCGTCGGAACGCAGTTCCCCGGACTGGAAGGAATCCTTGCCCAGGACCAGGGAGTTGCCGGTGTGGCGCAGCGCGCGCAGCACGGGGTTGGCCGGGGTTTGGCCGAAAGCGCTTTCCTTGACGTAGCGGGTGCCGTGAAAGCCCCCGGCGGCGAAAATAGCCATAGTTTCTGCCTCCCGCGAGAGCTTGTCCGCCCCCGCTGTTGTGGTGGTTGATTGTTATATATACCGATTGGTAAGGACGCCTCGGACGAGGCCGTTCACGATGTGGTTCTATCTGGCCGCGTGGCAGGTCCAGCGGACGGAAACCGGAATGCGCAGCCTGCCTTCCGTGTGCATGGCGGGACCCACGGAAGAAGCGCTTATGCGCAGCTCCGCTTCCCCGCACACCAGCCGCGCGCCGCCGCGAAAGGCGTCCGCCAGCCCCCGCGCCAGTTCTTCCGCCTGGGCCACGCCCCGGCCGGACAGGCCCAGCACGTCCACCTGGTACACGCCGCTCAAGAGTTCAAAGCCTTGCGGCCCCAGCCCGGCGGGCGAGGTGTTTCCGAACAGGCAGTTCGGCCGGACATATGGCCGTTCCGCGTGCGGGGTAAACGCCGCGTTGGGCCAGGCCGCGTCTTGCGCCGGGTCCAGGCCCAGCCCGGGCAGGGCCGCCATCAGCCGCCCGTCCAGCGCGCGCCGTATCTCAGGGGTGGGGGTTCTCATGCTTGTTTTCCTTTAGTTGTCGAAGCCATCTTGGATGAGAGCAGGGCGCTGCCCTGCACCCGCCAGGGGGGTGACCCCCCTGGACCCCGCGACAGGGGGTACGCTTCGCGCGTGGTGGGCATGTAAGCGAGTGCGGACACAGGAGAGCGTTTCGAGTGGGCTGTCCCGTCATCAACACCCTGAACGGGGTCCAGGGGCGCTAGCCCTTGGCGGGTGCAGGGCGGAGCCCTGCTCTCATCCAAGATGGCTTCGACAGCTATTTACTGACCGTTTCAGCGACGATCCCCGCGAACTCGGCGGCCGTCAGCCTGACCATGCCTTGGGGGGCCTGGCCGCTGTGGCCGTATTCCAGGGCTTCGGCGTAGGGCAGGGCGTTGGTGATGTAGAAGGAGCCGTCCTGGCTGAAGGCGTGGTTGTCCAGCGCCTGGTCCAGACGGGTTATGGAGGTGTCGGCCGCACCGGACGGGGAATCCGTGGTGCGGGTGTCCGGGGCGCCGCTGCCGGGCATCCAGTTGGCCTGGGCCAGGCCCGTGTCCTGGGGCGTGCGCTCGATAACGCGCACCCCCAGCTCGCGGGTGACGGCCCGGACCGCGCTTTCGGCTTTAAGGCCCGCTTTTCCGGCCCACAGGCCGACGTCTCCGCTGAAGGCGCTTGTCATGTCAGACTTTCCTGATGAGCAAGTGGTGCAGCAGGGGGACGCCCACGGGGCGCAGGGTGTCCACGGCCATTACCGTCCAGCTTTCGCCGGACAGGGCCACCCGGTCTTGCAGCTCCGGGCCGTAGTCGCCCGCGGCTATCAACAGCAGGCCGTCGCCCTTTCGCGTCAGACCGGAGGCCTGCCAGCTTTGGCACGCCGCGCCCGTGCCCAGGCGTTTCAGAATGCCCGGCGCGGTGTAGGCTTGATCCTCCGCCGGGGTGTAGGCCCCGGCCCGCGGATCAAAGGCCCCCCGTCCGGGCCGGGTGAAGGCGAACAGGGTTCCGTCCGCCGCGAGCTGGCCGTAGGCGGCCCGCTGTTCCGCGAGCCAGTGCTCCAGCTTTTCATTGACGGCGCACATCTCAGCCCCGCTCCACGCGCAGGCAGCGCGTGCCGCTTGCGGGCGGGCCGAACAGCGGGGCCAGCAAGAGGTCCAGCCAGCCGAACACCGGCTGTTTGCCGTAGCTTTCCGCCACCCATTCGGTTTCCAGGGCGTCGGTGCGGCGGCGCCGCACCAGGGGGCCCGCCGGGACTTCCGGGGCCAGGGCCGCGCCGCTGTAAGCCAGCAGGGCCGCTTCCGCCGCCGCGCTTTTGTACAGGGCGGGCACGGAACCCCCGTCCAGGGGGCGGCCCTGGAAATCCACGGCCCCCGCCCTGGGGAAGAGCAGGCCCTGTCCCGCGTTTTTGGGCGCGCCGCTCACGCGGGCGGCGGCCCGGCCGTCCAGAAACAGGGCCGCGCGGCGCAGGCAGGCCGCTTTGCGCGCGGCGTGCGGGTCCTCGGGGTCCGGGTCGTCGTCAGTGGGCACGGGCGGGGCGGGCCAGTCCGTGTTGCCCAGGCGGGCGTGGCAGGCGTCCGCTTCGGCCAGGGACAGGTAGCTGTCCGCGCCGGGCAGGCCGCTGCCGTCCTCTACAATCAGCGCGTCGGGCATGGTTTCTCCTTTCATGATTGGGATGCCTCCGGCGGCCAGAGAGGGTTCCACCCTCTCTGGACTCTCCCGCCAAGGGCTAGCGCCCCTGGACCCCTTTCAGGGTGGATATCCGGGCTTCGCAGGCGGAGTTACCGCGCGGTTTCACGGCAGGCTGCCATGCCCGCAATACAATCCGGCCGGGGCACATCGTGTCTATACCCCCTGAATGGGTTCCAAGGGTGCTAACCCTTGGCGGGTGCAGGGCAGAGCCCTGCTTTCATCCAAGATGGCTTCGACATCTCTGTCTCTACTTCGTGACGATGAGCACGCCCGCCGTGTCTTTGTTGGAGCTGGCGGTTTTTTCCCAGTTGCCGGAATCCGCGATGGCCGCGTTGCTGGGGGCTTTCACGCCGGTGCCGTCTTTCCAGGAGTAGCCCAGAAGGCCCAGGTTGTAGCTCCATTCGGCCTGGTAGCTGTCCTGGATGTTTTCCGTGCCGTTGCTGGACTGGATGTTGGCGCGGAAGTCGTCGTTCTGCTCCACCATCACCGCGCCGGAGGTCAGGCCCAGGATGCGGTACGCGGCGGGGCCGCCGGAGGTGTCTTTCAGCGCGTCGCAGTCCGTCATCACGAAACGGCGGCCGAAGGGGTCCGCAATCACGTTGACGGTGTCGTAGGTGAACAGCTTCTGGCCGTTGGAGACCGCGTTGCCGTACAGGTCGATCATGGTCTTGGAGTGCAGCACCCAGGCCGCGAGAGACCCCATGCGGTCCCCGAACTTGCCCGCGCCGCTGACCAGGTCGCCCAGCGTGGGCGCGGCGGCGGTTTCCAGGGTCAGTTCGTCCACGTTGGAAACCGCGGCCACGGCCCCGGAAATAGCCACGTTGAGCATGTCCGCCAGCATGCCGGCGGCCAGCTGCTCGCCTATGACAATGGCGGCGGCTTCCGGGTTCTGGCGCACCCAGGCGTACTGGGCGGCTTCCCAAACGATGGGGGGCGTGCCCGCCGCCACCTTGACGAAGTTGTTGGTCAGCTGCGCCAGACGCGAAGCCGAAACCGCGTTCGCGCCGTTATGCACGTCCCGGCGGCGCACCAGGCCCGCGATCTGCTTGAAGCTGGCGCGCATGCTGATGTCGCCGCTGTTCTCCGCGCCCGGCACCAGGGTAATCGCCCCGGCGGAGGCTTCGTTGAACAGCCGGACCTGCTCGGACACGGTTTCCGTGGCCACCGTGCGCACCTGGGTGTTAAAGACGACCAAATCAAAAGCCATGAGGATTCTCCTTTGTACTAGTTGAGGATTTTTGGGGGTTTTGAGATGTTCGAGAATTTTACGACAACTAAACAGCGCCCTTCGATTTAAGATACGCGATTTTTTCGGCGAGACTGGCGCAGTCGGCGAGGCAGGTGGCGGCGCCGGCGGAGGAGCCGGGACGGGAACCGCTGCCGCCGCGCGGGGTGGGGGCTTTGAGCAGCTCGTCGCGTTTGGGGTGGCGTTCGATGAGCTGGCGGATGGCTTCTTCGGGGCCGGCGGGCAGGTTGGGGTTCTTTTTGTCGCGCAGGATCTCGCCGCGTTCGTCCTTGGCAATGACCACGGGTTCGCCCGGCCGGCCGTCCGGGTTTTCCGGGTATTCCACGCTGAAGTGGGCGGAGAGGGCGGCGTAGGCGAAATCCGGCGGGATCACGGTTTTTTCGCGCAGAAAGGCGGACGCGTTGAAGGCGTTTTTGACCAAGAGGTCGTGGATCATGCGCTCTTTGGCCTGCACGGCGGCTTCGCCCGCGGCGCGGGTTTCTTCCAGGGCCTGCTCCAGGCCGGCCGGGGTTTGCGGGGCGGCGACGGATACGGCCTGGGGCGCGGGGGCTTTGGTTTTGGCCGTGGCGTCCGGTTTGGCATGGGACGTTGTCGCGTCCAGAGCGGCCACCCGTTCCAGGGCGGCGCGGGCGGCTTGCGCTTCCAGGCCGTCAAAGGTTTTGAGCTTTTCCCGCAGGGCTTCCTTTTCCTTGCGCTGGGCGGATGCTTCCGCGCCCGCCTTGCGCACCTGGTCGTGCAGGTCGTTGACGTCTATGGGCGCGGGGCCGGAGCCGCCGGGCTGGAAAAACAGCGGGGCGCCGTTTTCGGCAAAGCCCGGTTTGCCTTCTTCATCCACAAAAAGCTTGAACGTCATGCGGGTGTTCCTCCCATCCGGGTTGCGGCCCGCGCCGGCGGGCCGTGGCGCGAAAGCGCGCGGGCGGCCCGGTCCGAATTCCGAGCTTGGGCGGAGCCTAACACAGGTTTTTCGCCTCCCCGGGGAGAAGGGAGAAGGAAGGGGGAACAAGGGAGAAGAAAGGGGGTTGACAGGGTTTTTGAAGGGGCCGGGAAGCGGGGAGGGGCGGGCCGGGAGAGGGCGGAGGACGGCGCGGGGGAGGCGCGAAAGGCGGGGGTATTGGTTTGCGCCGGGTTGACGCGGCAGGGCCGTGCTGTTTCTTGGGGTGAACTTCAGCCCCAAGATGTCTATGCGGCTCACCGGGTCGTCCACGCGGTAGTCGTACAGATCCCCGTCGCCGCGCATGTCCCTCGCCGGATCCGGCGCGGTGAACCTCCCCACTTCCGGGTCGTAGTCCCGCCAGCCGAAGCGCACCAGGCCCGTGTCCCGGTCCAGCAGCCCGCCCGCGAAACCCAC
>JAVBNC010000113.1:0-3071 GCA_031551765.1 Desulfovibrionaceae bacterium | reverse complement strand
ATCTCACCGGCCCCGGAGCGGATAAGAGACAGGGCGCTACCGTACAATAACGGCAGCGCCCCTTTCAACCTTTCATGTCGGTATCCGCCAGTATGCGAGCGCCGTGGCGCGACAATTCCGCAGGATAGCGGAATTGCCCGCCGGGGTTCTCCCCGGCGCCCCGAAGGGGTGAGGGCCAGGACGGCCCGAATCAACAGAACGGCAGATGCGCACGAGTTTTTATTCACCCTGAATGAGTTCCAAGGGGTGTGTTTTTTGGTGGAAGAGTCTAGAGAGGGCAGAGCCCTCTTTGGCCGCCGGAGGCATTCTCTTGCCTACATAAAGCCCTTCTGTACAGCCTCCAAGGCAGCCAAATCGACCTTCTGCAAGGCCAGCGGCCCATTCTTAAGCATGGGAAAGTGGTCTTCCATGACCGGGCCGGGCTGACGGCGGTAGAGCACGCCCAGGGGGAAGAAGGGCTCTTCCTGGTCGGCCTGCTCGGCGGCGGCCAGGGCGGCGGCTTTGCTGGCGGCGTTGTGGTTTGACGGGAGCGGGGCGGAATGCTTTTTGTACCAGCCGAAGGTGTTGTATTTGTTGAAGGAAACGCAGGGCGTCAGGATATCGATGAGCGCGAAACCGGGATAGCGGATGGCTTGCGCGATCAGGCCGGGCAGGTTTTCCTTGTCGCCGGAAAAGCCTCGGGCCACGAATCCCGCGCCCAGGGCCAGGGCCGTGGTCAGCGGGTTGAAGGGGGTGCTGAGCACGCCGAAGGGCTGGGCTTTGCTTTTGATGTGCGGGGTGCTGGTGGGGCTGGCCTGGCCCTTGGTCAGACCGTAGATGCCGTTGTTGTGGGCCAGTACGGTAAGGTTGATGTTGCGGCGCACGGCGGCCATGAAATGGTTGCCGCCCTCGCCGTACAGGCAGCCGTCGCCGCTTTCCACCACGACCGCGAGGTCCGGGTTGGCGAGCTTCGCGCCGATGGCCGCGGGCAGGGCCCGGCCGTGCAGGCCGTTGACGACGTTGGCGTTGATGTAGTGCGGGGCTTTGGCGGCCTGGCCTATGCCGCTGACCATGAGCACTTTTTCCGGCGGCAGGTCGCAGGTTGCCAGGGCCTGTTTCAGGGCAACGAGGATATCGTGGTTGCCGCAGCCGGGGCACCAGGAGGTGTGGTAGTCTCCGTAAATGGCGGTATCGAGCATGGCGGCCTCCTTAGCGGGACTTGAGCTGGTTCAGGATATAGGCGGACGTGAGCGGCAGACCGTCAAAGCGCGTGACCATGCGGTGGACGCTGAAACCCGCCTCGCGGCGCAGCAGACCCGCCAACTGGCCGGTGTAGTTGCTTTCCACCATCACGGTTTCCTTCGCGGCCCGCAGGCGGGGGACGAACGATTCCGGCCGCAGCGGCCAGAGCTGCGTGAAGTGGCAGACCCCGGCCTTGACGCCCTGGCCCCTCAGGGTGGAGGCGGCTTCTTCCACCGCGCCGCTGGAACTGCCCCAGCAGAGCAATAAGATATCCGGGTTTTCCGGCCCGCTGAAGGCCGGGGGAATGGCTTCCGCCGCCATGCCGCGCAGCTTGGCCATGCGTTTGGCCTGCATTCTGGCGCGCAGGGGCAAATCCTCGGTCACGTGGCCGTCCGGGGTGTGCTCATGGCTGTCGCAGACCACCAGGGCCTTGCCGAAACCGGGCAGGCGGCGGGGGGAAATGCCGTCCTCGGTCATGACATAGCGCTCGTAGGCGGGGTCGTCGGGCAGGGCTTTCCAGTCCGGCGTGGCGGGCGGGGTGAACGCGAAGGGCTCGTTGCCCCGGAAGGAGTCCGCCAGGTACTGGTCCGTAAGGATGATGACGGGCGTCTGGTAGCGCTCCGCCAGCTCAAAGGCGCGGCGGGTCAGGTCAAAGCACTCCTGAATGGAGCCGGGGGCGAGCACGGCGCGGGGGAATTCCCCGTGGCCGTAGTAGAGCGCGGCGTCCAGGTCCGCCTGTTCCGTGCGGGTGGCCAGACCCGTGGCCGGGCCGGGCCGCATGGCGACGGCCAACACCAGCGGGTTTTCAGCCACACCGGCCAGGCTCACGCCTTCCGCCATCAGGGAAAAACCGCCGCCGGACGTGGCCGCCAGGGCGGGCGCGCCCGCGTAGAACGCGCCGAAAGCCATGTTCACGGCCGCGATTTCGTCTTCCACCTGTTCCACCACAATGCCCATGCGCTCGGCCGCCCCGGCCACGGTCAGCGGAATGCTGGTGCCCGGCGACATGGGGTAGAAGCAGCACAGTTTCAGCCCGGCGGCCATGGCGCCCATGGCTATGGCCTCGTTGCCGTGGATCATGATCCGGCTGCCCTCGGGCAGACCCGGCGGCGGCAGGGGCGCGAAATCCGGCTTGTGGGACGCGGTCCAGGCGTAGCTGCGTTCCAGGGCCTGCTCGTTGGCCTCGGCCACCTTGGGGTCCAGCTTGCCGAGAAAGTGGTGCAGGGCCGAAGCCGCGCCTTCTTTCGTGAGACCCAGCAGGCAGGCGACCACGCCCAGGAACAGGGTGTTTTCGTGCACGCCCTGGGCCAGTTCGGCTATGGGAATGCGCAAATGGCGCGGACTGGTCGCGGGCACGTCCTCGCCGCTGACCACGAAGGCGTCCGGCGCCAGGTTCGGCTGGTGCAAAGGCAGTTCGGAAGCGTTAAGGGCCAGCAGCAGGTCAATGCTTTCCACGGGCGCGTCCGCCGCCACCGTGCCCGCGCGCAGGGCGAATGTATTGTGCCCGCCCCGGATGCGCGATTCATAGGTTTGGGTGACGTGCAGGTGATAGCCTTTGCGCACCAGGGCCTTGCCCAGGGCCTGCCCGATAGTGGCTAGCCCCTGCCCAGCCGCGCCGCCGATAAGGATATTGCGAGAAACTCCGGTCATGTGGCGTCCTCCTGGCCTGAAATTGAGAATTGCGCCCACTAAATCACACCAGAAGGTTTTTCACAATGATGTTTCCTGACAAGTAAGCAAAAACAATTTTGTCGAAGCCATCCAAGAGTGAGAGCAGGGCAGCGCCGGGTCTCACTCGTGGGTGGCTTCGGCAACCACTTTTACAACAATCCCACATACCCCGTGAACGC
>JAVBNC010000078.1:0-16584 GCA_031551765.1 Desulfovibrionaceae bacterium | reverse complement strand
ACCGGGCCCGGAAAAACTGCGCCACCCGGGCCCGCACTATTATAACCGGAACCCGCAACGATACCCCTGCCCTATAATGTTTTTTGTAAATGGTTTGGGGGTCGGGGGGTTGGGGAAAGCCCCTTTTTAAAAATGGGGCTTACCCCTACCCCCGGACCCCCATCCCTTTTCCTAAAAACTTTATCGGGCAGGGGTATCGTTCCGTGTTCCGTTTCTCTTCGTGCGGCCCGGGTTGCCGCTTTTTTCCAGGGCCCGTTGACACTGCGAAGGTTTTTGTTCCCGTCGTATGAAAAGCTTTTTTAAGGCGGGTACCTCTCCGCGTAAAAAAGCTTTCCGAAGCGGCAACCCTCGCAGTGTCGACATGCCCTGCCGTTGTTCCGGAGGACTGTATCGCTCTCCTTGCGCTCAGCGCGGCAGCGTCTGCAGCGTTCCGTTGTCCATGCGCCGGTTTTGGCCGGATTTAGCGGGCCGCATGCCCAGCTCCTTGGCCTTTCTGTCCAGCGCGTAGGGGGAAAGAAGCCTGTCCCGTTCCACTTCCAGCTTGGTCGTATGCGCCAGGCGGCCGTCCAGTTCCCCTTGCAGGCGGCGCACGCCGTAGCCGATATTGGTGCGCTCTATGTTTACCCACACCAGGGCCAGCCCCAGGGCCAGCCCTGTGGCCACGGACAGGGCCAAAGCCAGAACCCAGCCCCTGCCCGCCGCGCCGCCGTGTTCCTCGCCCGCCATCAGCCTTGTCCCCCGCCCGGCAGCCTTTCCGCGGCCCGCAGCTTGGCGCTGCTTGCGCGGGGATTGGCCGCCACTTCTTCCGGCAAGGGCGTGACCGGTTTTCTGGTCAGCACGCGCAGGGTCGCCTTATGGTTGCAGGAACAAACGGGTACATGCGGGGGACAGATGCAGCCCGTGGATTCCTCCCGGAAAAAATTCTTCACGATGCGGTCTTCCAGCGAATGAAAGGAAATGACCACCAGCCTGCCGCCCGGAGCGAGGCGCGGAGCCACCTGGCTCAGGAATTGCCGCAGTTCGCCCTCTTCGTTGTTGACCGCCGTGCGCAGGGCCTGAAAGGTGCGGGTGGCCGGGTGGTTGCGCGCCGTGGCCCGCCACTTGGGCGGGTACGCCCTTTCCACCAGCGCGGCCAGTTCCCGGGTGGTGGTCAGGGGTTTCTTGGCCCTGGCTTCCACAATGGCCCGCGCGATACGGCCGGCCTGGGGTTCTTCCCCACCCGAGCTGATGATGTCCTTGAGCGTTTCGAAGGGGGCGGTGTTCACCAGACGAGAGGCGGGGGCCGCGCCGGAAGAGGGGTCCATGCGCATGTCCAGAGGGCCGTCGGCCATAAAGCTGAAGCCGCGTTCCGGCGAATCCAATTGCAACGAGGAGACGCCGATGTCAATAAGCGCGCCGTCCACCGTTTCCCAGCCCGCTTCGTCCAGGCAGGAAGCCGCGTCGCTGAAAGCTGAATACCGAGTGCGCGCGCGGTTCCCGAAAGAGGCCAGGCGCTCGGCGGCCAGGGCCAGGGCTTCCTGGTCGCGGTCCAACCCCAGCAGCAAGCTGTCCGGCGCGGCGTTCAGCACCGCGGAAGCGTGACCGGCCAGGCCCAGGGTGCCGTCCAGGTAGCGGCCGCCGGGCCGGGGTGCCAGATATTCCAGCACCTCGGCCAGCAGCACCGGCACATGCCGGAGAGAGGCGTTTACGCCCGCGCCGTTCATAACTGCCCCCAAACCATAGCTAACCCTAAAATACGAAATCTATACCGCTTTCCGCCATGGACTGGGCCACGTCGTCAAAGTCTTTCGCCAGCACGGGGTTCAGGCGGGCCGCGTCCCACAGCTCAAAGCGCGGGCCCTGGCCCACCAGCACGGCTTCCCTGCCTATGCCCGCGTACTGCATGTGGTCGCGGGAAAGGCGCAGCCTGCCCTGGCCGTCGGCGGTCATGGGTTCCGCCCCGCCCACCACCAGACGCCGGAAGTCCCGCACGCTGCGGGCCGGGTTCTGGACGCGGTTGATCTTTTCCTCGAACTCCACCCAGTCCGGCCAGGGAAAACCCACAATGCAGCCGTCATAGGTGGTCAGCACCAGACGCCCGCCCTCGCTCCGGTCAAGGAGGATATCGCGAAACTCCGGGGGCAGCATGAGCCGTCCCTTGGCGTCCAGGGTGCGTGTTGATCTGCCTCGGAAAAGCATGGGCCTGGCGTCTCCTTAACCATTTTTTACCACTTTTTACCACTTATTCCTTCATTCACCCCCTATGTCAAGGAGTAAAGAATGTTTTCGTGTGATTACATTTTTGTGAAAAAAGCCGCGTTCCACCCTATATTATTTACAACGACAAGAAAGTGAGTAGACTATGCGGGTATGGAGTTTTTCGGCTTTTGCCCGGCCCCGGCGCGCTTTGTGAGCGTCCGGCGGACCGGGGAGGCTGTCATCTTTTTTCGCGCGAGGAATTCTTATGTTAGCAAAAACGAAAATAGTCGCCACGGTAGGCCCCGCTTCCGATTCCCCGGAAACCATGGCAGCCCTTGCGGAAGCCGGGGTGCGCGTGTTCCGCCTCAATTTCTCCCACGGCGACGCCTCCAAGTTCGTGGACATCATCAAGAACATCCGGGCCATTGAACAGCGCCTGGGCTTTCCCCTGACCATCATGCAGGACCTTTCCGGCCCCAAAATCCGCATCGGCACCCTGGAAGAGGGCTCCATCACCTTCAACAAGGGCGATAAAGCCCTTTTGGGCACCAGCAAACCGGCGGACGCCGACCTGCCCTTCATCCCCTTTGATCACGAGCCGGTGATGAAAGCCATGGAAGTGGGCGACAGGCTGGTGCTGGCGGACGGGAGCCTGCAGTTCCTGGTGGCGGAAAAGTCCGGCCCCAGCTTGTTCGTGCTGGAAGCGGGCAACAACGGCATTGTCACTTCCCGCAAGGGCCTGGCCCTGCCCGGCAAGTCCGTGGCCGTGCCCGCGCTGACGGAAAAGGACAGGAAAGACCTGAAAGACGCCCTGGCTCTCGGCATCGACGCGGTGGCGCTCTCCTTTGTGCAGACGGGCAAGGACATTCTGGACGCCAAGGAAATCATCAAGGCCTGCGGCCGGGACGTGCCCGTGGTGGCCAAACTGGAACGCCAGAACGCCGTCAACAACCTGGACGAAATTCTGGAAGCCGTGGACATCGTCATGGTGGCCCGGGGCGACCTGGGCATAGAGTGCCCTCTGCAGCTTCTCCCCGCCATGCAGAAGCGCATTATCCGCGCCTGCAACCGGGCGGGCAAGCCGGTTATCGTGGCCACGCAGATGCTGCTGTCCATGGTCAACAACCCCAGCCCCACCCGCGCGGAAACCACGGACGTGGCCAACGCCGTGCTGGACGGCGCGGACTGCGTCATGCTGTCTGAAGAGACCGCCATGGGCAACTACCCCGTGGAAGCCGTGCGTTTCATGAACGAGATAGCCGCCCAGGCCGAAGCCCTGCTGGCGGAACAGCCGCTTACGGAAAACCGCGCCATACGCTGCGATACCGACAGCAAGGACGTGACCTGCTTCCTTTCCTACTCCGCCTGTCTGCTGGCGGAAAAAATCAGGGCCAAGGCCATCGTCACCCACAGCGTCACGGGCCGCTCCGCGCGCACCAACGCTTCCCAGCGTCCGGACCAGCCCATTTACGCGCTTTCCCGCTACCCTTCCACGCTGCACACGCTCAATTTCTGCTGGGGCGTCATACCCAGCGCGCTGACGGGCGAGGTTACCGACCACCTGGAAGCCGCCGAAACCTTTGTTGAAAACAGCCCCGCCTTCCAGAAAGGCGACGTGGTGGTCATTACCGCCGGGCAGGAGCGGTACGGGCACGTGGCGGCCGACAAGACGGACACCGTGGGCACCAATGTGGTAAAGGTCTTTACAAAGTAAGCCCTCCGCGGGTACTGGAGCGTTTCAGGCCATAGAATGGAAACGCTCCGGTACCCGCCAGCCGCCTTCCCGCGCCGGTGCACAACCAACGAGGACCCCATGCAGCAGGCCCCGCCAGGCAATATTTCCGAGGAATACTACCAGATCAGCCAGGCCATTCTGGGCAGTTTCCCCAAGTATCGCCCGCCGCTGGACCTGTTCGAACTGCGTGAGACAACCGGCCAGCTTCTGCCTTTCATCCACAAGGGCGCGCGTATCAGCAACGAGCAGGTGGAACAGTTGCAGCGCCTGTGCGACGAAGGCAACCTCTTCGTTTCCCGCACGGACCATCCCATTTACTCACAGCACATCGTCAAGCAGCTGGACCTGGTGCTGGTGGACCAGAACCTGAAGCCCGGCGAAGTGGCGGACATTTCCCTCCGCGCTCTGGGCCTGCGTCTGGGCGAATTTCTCGAGCAGCCCGTCAGGCCCCTGTTCGACCCCCTGTACACCGACGCGCAGGTAGTCACCGAATACATCTGGCAGGACAGGCACCGCCTCAAGCTTTTCATGCGCCGCCTGCACCTGGGCGAGCACAGCCTCATCACCCACGCCCTCAACGCCTTCTGCACCGGCCTGTGGCTGCTGGACGCAACCCAGGGCGCGGAACTGCGGCGCAAGGAATTCGACCACGTGGCCCTGGCCTTCCTGCTCTACGATTCCGGCATGGCCAAGGTGCCCCCGTTCATCACCGGCAAAACCACGCCGCTGAAGCCCGACGAAAAAGAAAAAATCCCCCCGCATCCCCTGGTCGGCATGAAGGTGCTGCAAAAACTCGAACTCCTGTCCGAGGAAATGAAGAATATCGTGCTGGAACACCACGAGCGCCTGGACGGTTCCGGCTACCCGCAAAAGCTCAAGGGCGACCAGATCAGCCGCCTGGGCCGCCTGGCCGCCGTGGCGGATTCCTTCGCCGCCATGATCCAGAAACGCCCCTACGCGGAAGCCCAGACGCCCGTGGACGCCGCCCGCACCCTGTCAGCGGACAAAGCCCGCTACGACAGCCGCTTTGCCATGCCCTTGCTGACCGCGTATGTGACAGGGGCGTTCGGTAAATAGCGGAAGAGAATCAGGGGCTAAATTGCGTTGATGAAGCGGGACCGCATGTAAACGGCGGTCCCGCTCTTTTTTCGAGCTCAGAATGACGTGCAGTAAAAGGCGATACTCCCGTCACCCACCCTGAATGGGGTCCAGGGGCGCCAGCCCTTGGCGGGTGCAGGGCAGCGCCCTGCTCTCACTCTTGGATGGCTTCGACAAAATTGTCTTTACTTACGCGCCTACTCGCCGGAATGGATCCCGTACGACTTCAGCTTGCGGTGGAGGTAGCTGCGTTCCAGCCCGATGGCTTCGGCCAGGCGGGTGATGTTGCCGCCGTATTCCTGGAGCTTGGCCGCGAGGAAGCGGGTTTCAAAACGCGCGCGGGCGGCTTTGAAGTCGTTTTCCGCGAGGTCCGCGGCGCAGAGCAGGGCCACGGAGGCGTCGGCTATGGGGGAGGCAGGCGCGGAAGCCTGCGTCTTGAGGATTTCCGGGGGGAGCATGGCGGGTTCCACGGTCTGGCCGCCGTAGAGGATGAGGGTGCGCTCCACGAAATTGCGCAGTTCCCGCACGTTGCCGGGCCAGGCGTAGCCGCGCAGCACGTCCATGGCCTGCGGGGTGAGGGTGAAGGGCTTGAGGCTGTGGTCGCGGGAAAAGTCCGTGGCGAATTCGCCGATGAGCAGAGGCAGGTCTTCACGGCGCTCGCGCAGGGACGGCACGGACAGGGGGAAGACCCGCAGGCGGTAGTAGAGGTCTTCCCGGAAGGAGCCGCCAGCTATGGCGTTTTCCAGATTCTTGTTGGTGGCCGCTATGACCCGCACGTCCACGTGGATGGTGCGGGTGCCGCCCACCCGCTCGAAACGCTGTTCCTGGAGAATGCGCAGGATCTTGGCCTGGGTTTTCAGGCTCATATCCCCTATTTCGTCCAGGAAAATGGTGCCCTGGTGGGCCAATTCAAAACGGCCGGTCTTGGCGCTGTCCGCACCGGTGAATGCGCCTTTTTCGTGGCCGAAAAGCTCGCTTTCGATGAGTTCTTCCGGGATGGCGGCGCAATTCACTTCCACCAGGGGCTTGGCGCTGCGGCGGCTTTGGGAGTGCAGGGCCCGGGCGGTGATTTCTTTGCCTGTGCCGTTTTCGCCGGTAATCAGCACCCAGGTGTCCAGGGGGGCCACCTTGGCTATTTGCTCGCGCAAGGCCACGGCCGCCGGGGAAATGCCGGAAAATTCCGTGCGGTGCGCGGCCTGGTGGGTTTTCAGGGCCTGGTTCTCGCGCTTGAGGGCGTGAAATTCCAGGGCCCGTTCCGCCGCTATGACCACCTTTTCCAGGGACAGGGGCTTTTCAATGTAGTCGTAGGCGCCCTTTTTGATGGCGGACACGGCGGTTTCAATGGTGCCGTGCCCGGAAATCATGAGCACCGGCAGGGAGGGCAGCTGCTGATGGATGCGGTCCAGGGCCGCCAGCCCGTCCATGCCGGAAAGCCAGATATCCAGGAACACCAGGCCCACCGGTTCTTTGGCCAGCCGGGCCAGGGCGTTTTCCGCGCTTTCCGCCTCCAGCACCTCGTAGCCTTCGTCCTCCAGAATGCCGCGCAGAGAGAAGCGGATATCCTCTTCATCGTCCACCACCAGGATTCTGGCGGGCGGCAGGGGCATGGTAGCGGATGCCATGGGCGCCTCGGGTCCGGTTTCAGCTCACGGTCAGGCGCAAAAAGCGCTTTTTGCCGAGCTTGATCACGTAGCTGCCCGGCGTGAAGGGCGTAAGGCCGTCCGTGCAGGGCCGGCCGTCCACACTCAGGGCGTTCTGGGCGATAAGCCGCTTGGCCTCCCCGCGTGAGGCGGTCAGGCCCGCGTCCGTCAGAAAGACCACGGGGCTGGAGGCTTCCCCGGCCGCGCAGGCGTGTTCCGCCGCGTCGTCCGGCACGCCGCCGCCCGCGAACACGGCGTTAAAGGAGGCGAGAGACTCCTGCGCCGCGTCGGCCCCATGATAGCGGGTCAGCATTTCGCAGGCCAGGCTTTCCTTGACCTTTTTGGGGTGGGCGCGGCCTTCTTCCACGTCTTTGCGCAGGGCGCCGATTTCGTCCATGCTCTTGCTGGAGAGCAGCTCAAAATAGCGCCACATCAGCTCGTCGGACACGGACATCAGCTTGCCAAACATTTCCTGCGGCGCTTCGTCTATGCCCACGTAGTTGCCGTAGGACTTGGACATTTTGCGCACGCCGTCCAGGCCTTCCAGCAGGGGCATGGTCAGCACGCACTGCGGCTCCTGCCCGAACTGGCCTTGCAGGTGGCGGCCCACCAGCAGGTTGAATTTCTGGTCCGTGCCGCCCAGTTCCACGTCCGCCTCCAGGGCCACGGAGTCATAGCCCTGGGCCAGGGGGTAGAGAAATTCGTGCACGGAAATGGGGATATTGCCCTGGTAGCGCTTTTCAAAGTCGTCGCGCTCCAGCATGCGGGCCACGGTGTAGCGCGAAGCCACGCGGATGACGTCCGCGAAGCTCATGGAGCCCAGCCAGCGGGAGTTGAAATCCACCACGGTCTTTTCCGGGTCCAGGATCTTGAAGACCTGCTTCTTGTAAGTTTCCGCGTTGGCCATTACCTGCTCTTCCGTAAGCGCGGGACGGGTTTCCGAGCGGCCGGAAGGGTCGCCGATGCGGCCGGTGAAGTCGCCGATCAGAAAGACCACAGTGTGGCCCAGTTCCTGGAAGTGGCGCAATTTATGGATGAGCACGGTGTGGCCCAGGTGCAGGTCCGGGGCCGTGGGGTCGAACCCGGCTTTGACGCGCAGCGGCTTGCCTCTGGCGATTTTCTTGCGCAGGTCTTCTTCGTTGATCAGTTCGGCGCAGCCGCGCTTGATAAGGGCAAGCTGCCGGTCCAGTTCCGCGGCGGAAACCGGAGACGGCTTTTTTTGCTGTTCGGACATCGCTCAATCCTTGCTTATGGAAGGTGTCATATTTTCTGTGCCCTGTCTTGCAGGCAAAACCCCGAACTGTCAACTGCAGGAAGGATCAAAGACGTCCGGCATGCCCTCGCGCAAGAGCGTCACTCCGGTGGCCTTGCCCGTGTCCTCGTCCGCGTCCACGACCAGGCCGTTGAACACGCCCTCGCCCCTGGCCGGGGTAAAGCGCTGCGGCAGGCCGTCCATGAAACGGGGAATCACGGAAGAAGCGGTCATGCCCAGCACCGAGCTTTCCACCCCGCACATGCCCAGGTCCGTGATATAGGCCGTGCCGCCGGGCAGAATGGCGGCGTCCGCCGTCTGCACGTGGGTGTGCGTGCCCACCACGGCCGTGGCCTTGCCGTCCAGAAACGCGGCCAGGGCTTTTTTCTCGCTGCTGGCTTCCGCGTGCATGTCCACGAAGCGCAGGGTCACGCTTTCCGGCAGCCCCGCCAGCAGGACCTCCGCCGCGCGGAAAGGGCAGTCCGCCGGCTCCATGAAAGTACGGCCCAAAAGATTGAGCAGCGCGAATTGCCGCCCGTCCGGCAGTCTATGAACGCGCAGCCCGTGTCCCGGCACGCCGGGCGCCACGTTGGCGGGCCGCGCCACACGCTGCTCGTTGTTCAGGGTGTTGTACACTTCTTTATGCCGCCAGGCGTGGTTGCCCAGGCTTGCCATGTCCACGCCCGCGTTCAGGATTTCGCGCAGGGTTTCCGTGGTGATGCCCACGCCGCCGGCCGCGTTTTCCGCGTTGGCAATGACCGCGTCCAGGCCCAGCTTTTCCCGCAGCGGAGAAAGCCGCGCCTTGAGCGCCTGACGGCCGGGGCGGCCCACAATGTCGCCTAAAAAAAGAATTCGCATGAGCGGGTATCTAGCACAGGAAAGACTGCCTGTCTGCCGGGAACACGCCCGTTCAGCGATTGACAGGGGGCGGGCAAGGGGCTACCCATGGCGGACATTGTCGACAGGACAAACCATGCACGCACCGCCAGCCATAACCTTCCGGGGAGCCCTTTGCGCCCTCGCCGCCACCGCCATCTGGGGCGGCAATTTCATTATTTCCCGGGCCATGGCCGGGGAAGTGCCGCCCATTACCCTGGCCTGCCTGCGTTGGGCCTGCGCCGCCCTGTTCATGCTGCCTTTCTGCTGGAAAGACTGCCTGCGGGAGTGGCCCGCTATCAAAACGCACTGGCGCTATTACCTTTTCGCCGCCCTGACCGGGGTTTCCCTGTTCAACACCCTGTTTTACGTCGCGGGCAAGAGCACGGACGCCATCAACATGGCGCTTATCGCCACCGCTTCCCCGGTGTTCACCCTGCTGCTGTCCCGCATTTTTCTGGGGGAAGCCCTGACGCCCGCCCGCATCATCGGCCTGCTCACGGCCGTTGCCGGAGTGGTGCTGCTGGCCGTGCGCGGCGACCTGGACGCCCTGCTGCATCTCAAATTCCAGACCGGGGACCTGATCACCCTGGCCGGGGCCTTCGTCTTCGCGCTGTATACCTTTCAGGTGCGCTACAAACCCGCGGGCACCAGCCCCAGCGTGTTCATGACCATTCTGTTCATAGCCGGGCTTATCGCCCTCTTGCCGTTCATGGCCTGGGAACTGGCCGGGGGCGCGGCGGTCCGTTTCAGCCCGGTGGCCTGGTTCTCCGTGCTCTACCTGGGCCTGGGCGCGTCCATAGGCGGCTTCTGGTTCTGGAACAAGGCCATCGCCAGCATAGGACCGGCCAACGCCTCGCTTCTCTACTACACCCTGCCCTTTTTCAGCGGCGTGGCCGCCGTCATCCTGCTGGCCGAACGCGTGCGCTGGGTCCACTGGGCCAGCGGCTTCCTGATCATCAGCGGCATTCTGATCGCCACACGTCTGCAGGCAAAGCGGCCGGGGGGGTGAAGAGCTTAGTCAGCTGTCGAAGCCATCCAAGACGAAAGCAGGGCTCCGCCCTGCTTTCGTCTTGGATGGCTTCGACAACTAATCTTCGGCCCAAAGCTCTCTGGCGCTTTCCACCATGCGGGCGGCGAGCAGCCGGTGGCCTTTGGGGTTGAAGTGCAGGCCGTCAAAAAAGTAGCTGCCCGGCGCGGCGCGGGTCCGTTTTACATCTTCTTCGAAGCGGGCGCGGAAATCCACGCTGCGCAGACCTGAGGACACGCAGAACTCCCGCAGCCACAGGGCGTAGCTGTCGTACGCGGCGGCGGCCTGGACCAGTTCTTCGAAACTGCCCCACTCTTCACGCGGCTCCGGGATATAGGGCAGCGGTATGCCTACCAGCGGCGTGACGCCCGCGTCCGCCGCCTGGCGGACCATGACGGGCATGTTGGTCCGCGCCGGGGCCGTGCCGCCGTCATAGGCGATATCGTTGGCCCCGCCCATGAGCAGTACGGCATTGGGCTGCGCGGGCAGCACTTCCCGCTCCAGCCGGAACAGCATGCCGGAGGTGGTGTCGCCGTTGCGGCCGTGGTTGAGCAGCACGATATCCGGGGCCAGTTCCAGGTTCGCCAGGCTCACCCAGCTTGCTTCCCGGCGCACGCCGTAGCCGTGGGTCAGGCTGTCGCCCAGGCAGGCAATGGTTAGTGTTTTCATGGCGCGTCCCATTTCCCCGGAAAGTGACGTCAGTATCCGCTTCTGAAATACGGGGCGTACAGGTTAAAAATCGTGGCGCCCCGGCCGTCCGGCCTGGCCAGCGCGGCCAGCTCTTCCATCCGCGCGGGGTAATCCAGCGCGACGAAAAACCAAAACAGGGACTCCTGCCCCTTGGGCACCAGAAAACCGCCGCACTCGCGCACGCCGGGCAGGGCGGCCGCCGTGACGCGAGCCTTGGCGCACAGAATTTTCGCTTCCCCTTCCGCACAGGTCCAGCCCGCCATGAGCAGACGGGAACACGTGCCCAGCCCGGCCCGCAGGGGTTCGTTGCCGGCCACGGCCACGGCCACATGGCGCTGCCGCCCTATGGTCCGGGCCAGCATTCTTTTGCTCCAGGGCGTGCCGTTGGCTCCGGAAACAGCCAGATATTCCGGGGTGCGGACGGCCTCTTCGGACTCCATCCCGTACAGGGCCAGGTAGCGGGGCCAGCCGTCCAGGCACACCCAGCGCGTGCCGAACACAAAGCCGGGCAGGGATTTGCGCTGCGGGCAGTGTTCCAGGTCGTACCAGTCGTTGAATTCCTCTTCCATCCCGGCGGCCGGTTCCATGGTGACGAGCAGGAGAGCGTGGGGCATGGGGTCCTCCATATAGATGTTCGGCGGGAGAAACCCAGCCATAGCACGTTCATGCCGGGGCTTAAAGCTCTTCTCTGTTGCCTTTCCGCGGCCCTGTCCTATACTCCATGAACGGGCTGACGCGCGCAACCAAGGAGCACCCCATGCACAGCACCATCACGCCCCAACAGGCCAAGGCCCTGCTGGAAACCCAGAACGCCCTGTTCGTCGATATCCGCGAACCGGACGAATACGCCCGCGAGCACATAGCGGGCAGCCGCCTGGCGCCCTTGTCCGTGCTCTCCTCCCTTCCCGAAGACCCGGACCAGGACCGGCCCGCCGTGTTTTTCTGCCACAGCGGCAGGCGCACCCAGAACAGCGTCGCGCTGCTGGAAGCGCGGGGCTTCAAGGAAATATACCTCATGGAGGGGGGGCTTTCCGGCTGGAAAGCGGCGGGCCTGCCCCTGGTCAGCGTCAAACGGCCGTTGCCCATCAACCGCCAGATCCAGATGGCGGCCGGGACCATCATTCTGCTCAGCCTGCTGCTCAGCCTCGTAAGCCCGGTCTTTCTCTGGATTACGGCTTTTGCGGGCGCGGGCCTGTTCCTGGCCGGGCTGACCGGCGTCTGCCTGATGGGGCAACTCTTGATGCGCATGCCCTGGAACGCGAAGGACAAAGGGAAGGCGGGCTGACCTTCTCGGGGCTGCTTCTAAAAAGACGGATTTTGTTCCCTGGCAAGGAAAAGTCCCTTTCCGGTTCAGGGATAGTACTCTCATGGTACAGCCCTGGACCGGAAAGGGACTTTGACGCAGTCCAGGGGGCAAAAGACGCTTTTTAGACGCAGCCCCGGCCGTTTACTTTGCGCCACGCGTGGTATAGGCGAAAGGGAAGGCGGCGTCGTGCCGCTTTCCCTTCTCTTTTCGCGCCCCACAAGGAGTTCGCCATGCGTACCCGCGTATCCGGCCTTTGCCTCTCCGCGCTTCTGTTCCTGTTCCTCCTGCTCCCCGCCCCCGGCCACGCGGCGGACAGCGGCATCGTCAAAGAGGGCCTGCTGATGAAAAGCGCCATCCTGAAAAAGGACGTGCGCTACAGCATTTACCTGCCCCCGGACTATGACCGCTCCGCCAGAAGCTACCCCATTCTCTACATGCTGCACGGCGGCGAGGCCGGTATGGACGCGGACTGGTTCGTCAACGGCCAGTTGAACCAGACCATGGACAGGATGATCGCCGACGGTTCCATGCCGCCCATGATCGTGGTCACGCCGGACGGGAGACGCGACGAGACGCTGAAACATTCCGCCTTCTACATGAACGACGCCGACGGCGGCTACAAGTGGGAGGACATGTTCATCAAGGAATTCATCGGCTACATTGAAAAGACTTACCGGGTCACCAACATTCCCGGCACGGGCAAGCGCCACAGAAGCATAGGCGGGTTGTCCATGGGCGGCTACGGCGCGCTGGTCTATTCCTGGCTGTACCCGGACCTGTTCCGCAGCGCGGTGGCGCTCAGCGCGGCCGTGCGCACGGACGACGACATCTCCAACATGGACAAGGCGGGCTACGACCGGCGCTACGCCAAGGCGTTCGGCATGGGGCTGGAAGGCAAGAACCGCCTTTCCGCGCCGTACAAGCACTACAACCCCATGTATATTGCGGAGCGCCTGGACGCTGCCGTGCTGGGCAAAACCAGGGTCTACATCGACTGCGGTTCCGACGACCGCTTCATGCCCGGCAACTCCTGGGTCCATATTTCCCTGATCAAAAAGAAGGTGCCCCACGTGTTCATGATCCGGCCGGGCATCCACAACTGGGAATATTGGCGCACAGGCCTGCCTGGCGCTCTTCAATTTGTGGCCGAGGGTTTTCTCAAATAGAGCGTTCTCACTTTGCTTTCCCCGCCCCGCGACCGGAACAGCCCGGCGCGGGGCGTTTTCGCATCAGTCCTTTTTCCGCCGTTCATCCGCCCTATTGACGCCAATGCGTTCTCCAGCTATGCAGATATGTTCTTCCATGAATTTATCAGCGCATTGCAACCTCAAAAAAGCCGCCATGCTTTGCGGCCGAATGGCGAAACGGAACGGCGCACCCCGCATGAAGGCGGCCCGTTCCGGCTCGTGCATACACGGAACACGCCGTTTTTTTTTGCTTTATTATATCTAAACGGAATGCATTCTCACCGAATTGGACCGTTTTAGCCCGCCGGAGGCACCGTGCTGCTTGTGCTTTGTTCGTTGCTGACCCTGCTTGGCGGGGGCTTTGCGGCTCTCTTATCCGGCCGGGGCGAGCACGCCTGCCGCATAGGCACGCTGGCAGCGGCAACGGGTTCCGGCCTGGGGCTTGTCCCGGCCCTGCAGGCGCTTTTCCAGCCCCACGCCCCCCTGGTTTTCAGCTTCACGCTGCTCCCCCTGGGGGAGGGCGCGCTCCGGCTGGACGCGCTTTCCGCCGCCTTCTGCATTCCCGTGCTGCTGCTTTCCGGCATTTGCGCCATCTACGGCGGCAGCGCCGTCGCGCCCCTGGCCGGGAAACGCCATTTGGGGTTGCACTGGTTCTTCTACAACCTGCTCGCGGCGGGCATGCTGCTGGTGTTTGTCGCGGCGGACGCCTTCACCTTTCTGCTGGCCTGGGAACTTATGTCCCTGGCGCCCTTTTTCCTCATTTCCATCAATGACGACGAAGCCAGGGTGCGCGCCGCTTCCTGGATTTACCTGGTGGCCGCGCACCTGGGCGCGCTGTTCCTGCTGGGCTTTTTCAGCCTGCTTTCGGCCAAGAGCGGCGGCGGGCTTTCCTTTCAGAGCTTCATGGCCCAGGGCGGCAAAGAAGGCGCGGGCCTGCTGTTCCTGCTGGCCCTGGCCGGGTTCGGCACCAAGGCCGGTATCATGCCTCTGCACGTCTGGCTGCCGGAAGCCCACCCGGCCGCGCCCAGCCACGTTTCCGCCCTGATGTCCGGGGCCATGATCAAAACCGGCGTCTACGGCCTGTTGCGCACCCTGTCCTTTCTGGGCGCGGGGGAAGCCTGGTGGGCCCACCTGCTCATGGGCCTGGGAGCCTTTTCCGGGGTCGTCGGCATTCTTTTCGCCCTGGCGCAGCGGGACATCAAGCGCTCCCTGGCTTATTCCAGCGTGGAAAACATGGGCATCATCTGCCTGGGGCTGGGCATGGGGCTATTCTGTCGCCAGCAGGGGCACACGGCCCTGGCGCTGCTGGCCCTGACCGGGGCCATGCTGCACCTGGTCAACCATTCTCTGCTCAAGGGCATGCTCTTTCTCTGCGCGGGCAACGTGCTGCACGGCGCGGGCAGCCTTTCGCTGAGCGCCCTCGGCGGCCTGCAAAAACGCATGCCGCTCACGGCCGCCTGCTTCGCCCTGGGTTCCGCCGCCATCGCGGCCCTGCCGCCCTTCAACGGTTTTGCCGGGGAATTTCTGCTCTACATCGCCATGGCTTCGGGCGGGAGCCTGCCCGCGCAGGGCTTGAACCTGGTATTCTGGTGCGGCCTGTTCATGCTCGCCCTTGTCGGCGGCTTTACCCTGCTTTGCTTCGCGCGGCTGTTCAGCCTGGCCTTTCTGGGGGAAGCGCGTTCCGGCCTGGTGCGCGACGCCCACGACCCCTGCCGCCTGCAGCTTGGGTCCATCCTGGCGCTGGCCGCGCTGTGCCTTGTTTCCGCCCTGGCCGCCCCCTGGACGGCCGCCGCGCTTTCCGCCGCCCTGAGCCCGCACCTCCACGGCGGGGCCGTCCCTATCCCCGTGCTTGCCGCCGCCCCGGCCCTTACGCCCCCGGCAGCCTGGAGCCTCAGCCACGCCGCGCCCGCGCTGCAAAGCGCCTTTGAGCTGCTCCAGTCGGTCAACCAAGGCTTTCTGATGCTGCTGCTCTTTTTTCTGGCGCTCTTTCTGCTGCGCCGCCGCCTGCTCCGGGGCCGGGAAATCGCCGCCTCCCCCACCTGGGACTGCGGCTATATCGCGCCCACGGCCCGGATGCAGTATTCCGGCGGTTCTTTTTCGCAACCGGCCTCGTTTTTCATGCGTTCCATCCTGCGTTCCCGGGAACAGCTGCCCCTGCTGCGCGAATTCTTTCCCATGGCAGCCACAGCCACATACAGTGCCCCGGACTGGATGGCGAACGGACTGTTTGCCCCGATGTTCCGGGCCGTGACCGTGCTGGCCCGCTGGTGCAAAAAGCTGCAGCACGGCAGGGTGAATGCCTACATTCTCTACATCCTGCTCACGCTCATGGCCCTGCTGGCCTGGAAACTGGGGTAAGCCATGGCAGCGCTCTCCCTCATTCTGGCCCTGATTATGGCCCCCTTGCTCTCCGGCATCATCAACCAGGTGAAGGCCCGCTTCGCCGGGCGGCGCGGCCGTCCCTGCCTGCAGCTCTATTACGACCTCCACAAGCTGCTGCACAAAGGCGCGGTTTACTCGCACACCAGTTCCTGGGTGTTCCGGGCCGGACCCATGGCCGGGCTGGCCGCCGTTTTGGCCGCGCTGTGCTTTCTGCCCCTTTCCGGGCACAAGGCCCTGCTCAGTTTCAACGGCGACTTTCTGCTGGCCGCCTACCTGCTGGCCATGGCCCGTTTCGCCACCATCACCGCCGCCCTGGACACGGGTTCCGCCTTCGAAGGCATGGGCGCCTCGCGTGAGGCCACCTTTTCCGCCCTGGCCGAGCCGGTCTTTCTTCTGGGTTTGATGCCGCTGGGCATGCTGGCCGGGTCCTATTCCCTTTCCGCTATGCTTTCCCCGGCGTCCGGGGCCAGTTGGACCAACGACTGGCCCGTGCTGCTTCTGCTCACTGCCAGTTTTTTCGTGGTGCTGCTCACGGAAAACTGCCGTATCCCCGTGGACGACCCCAACACCCACCTGGAACTGACCATGATTCACGAAGTCATGATCCTGGACCACGGCGGGGTGGATCTGGCCTTTATCGAATACGGCGCGGCCCTCAAACTCTGGTTCTTCTGCGCCATCATCAGCGGCGTGCTGCTGCCGGACATGGACAGCCTGCCCCTGGCCCTGTCCGCGTCCCTGGGCGGCATCCTGGTTGTGGCCGTGGCCGTGGGCGTCACCGAATCCATCATGGCCCGGCTGCGTCTGGTGCGTATCCCGCAGTTGCTGACCCTGGCCGGGGCTTTTGCCGCCCTGGCTTGTTTGTTGAGCGTTTTCAAAGTGTTTTAAAGGCAAAGCTGTCGAAGCCATCCAAGAATGAGAGCAGGGCGCTGCCCTGCACCCGCCAAGGGGCGCGCCCCGTGGAACCCATTCAGGGTGACTATAAGAAATGTGCGTATCTGCCGTTCTGTTGATTTGGGCGCCGTCCTGGCCCTCACCCCTTCGGGGCGCCGGGGAGGACCCCGGCGGGCAAGTCCGCTATCCCGCGGAATTGTCGCCCACGGCGCTCACATACTGGCGGGTGCTGATTTGAGAAGCTGAAAGGGGCGGAACCGTAATTGTACGGGACCGCTTTATCAACGAGATAACCGACATACCCCTGTCAAAGTTT
>JAVBNC010000054.1:0-55651 GCA_031551765.1 Desulfovibrionaceae bacterium | reverse complement strand
GGAAAAAACTTTTTTGCAAAAAAGTTTTTTCCCTTCCCCCGAACCCCCATCCCTTTTTCAAAAAACTCTATTAGGGTGGGTAAAACTATAAACGAACGTTGCGCATATCCCTGAAAGGGGTCCAGGGGCGACAGCCCTTGGCGGGTGCAGGGCAGCGCCCTGCTCGTATTCTTGGATGGCTTCGACAAAACAGGAGCTTTTATGACCAGCACTAACCAGGCGCGTACACTGCCTGTTTTTATTGAACCTTTTGATTTGTATTTATTCGGCAAGGGCGAGCACTGGGACCTCTACCGCATTCTCGGCGCGCACCCGGAAGAACGGGACGGCGTCGCGGGCTACCGTTTCGCCGTCTGGGCGCCCAACGCGAAAGAAGTGTGCCTGGCTACGGAAGACAACGACTGGCGCTGGGGGGAACTGCCCCTGTACCCGGTGGGGGTTTCCGGCATTTGGGCGGCTTTTGTGCCGGGCATCCGCAAAGGGAATTTGTATAAGTACGGCATCAAGCAGGCGGGTGGGACCATCGTCTACAAGACGGACCCCGTGGCCCTGTTCGCGGAACTGCGGCCCGGCACGGCCGCCGTGGCCTGGGACCTGGACAACCACGCCTGGAACGACGCGGCCTGGATGCAGGCGCGCGCGGAAAACGGCCCGCCGCTCAACCGGGCCGTCAGCATTTACGAAGTGCACGCCGGTTCCTGGCGGCGGCGTCACGGCGGGGGGCACCCCTACCTCAGCCTGAACGAGCTGAAGGATTCGCTCATTCCCTACGTCAAGGACATGGGCTTTACCCACATCGAGTTCATGCCGCTGGCCGAACACCCCCTGGACCTGTCCTGGGGCTACCAGACCGGGCACTATTTCGCGCCTTCCTCCCGCTTCGGCACGCCGGAGGATTTGAAAGCTTTTGTGGACCGCTGCCACCAGGAAAGCATAGGCGTGATCCTGGACTGGGTGCCCGCGCACTTTCCCAAAGACCAGTGGGGCCTGGGCCGCTTTGACGGCACCGCCCTGTACGAGCACATGGACCCGCGCCTGGGCGAACACCCGGACTGGGGCACCTACATTTTCAACTATGGCCGCCACGAGGTGAAAAACTTCCTGCTTTCCAACGCGCTTTACTGGCTCAAGGAATTCCACATCGACGGCCTGCGCATCGACGCCGTGGCCTCCATGCTCTACCTGGACTACTCGCGCAAGGAAGGGGAATGGCGGCCCAACGAGCACGGCGGCACGGAAAACCTGGACGCCATAGCGCTGTTGCGGGAACTCAACGCCGTGGTGCACGGCCAGCACCCCGGCGCGGTGACCATAGCGGAAGAATCCACGGCCTGGCCCGGCGTTTCCCGGCCGGTGTACGCGGGGGGCCTTGGCTTCACCTTCAAGTGGAACATGGGCTGGATGCACGACATGCTCGGCTACATGGCGGAAAACTCCATCCACCGCGCCTACCACCACAACAAGCTCACCTTTTCCATGATCTACGCTTTTTCGGAAAACTTCATCCTGCCCATCTCCCACGACGAAGTGGTGCACGGCAAAAAAGCCCTGCTGGCTAAAATGCCCGGTGACGTCTGGCAGCAGCAGGCCAACCTGCGCCTGTTCTATAGTTATATGTGGGCGCACCCCGGCAAAAAGCTCTTGTTCATGGGCAGCGAATTCGGCCAGTGGAACGAATGGAACCAGGACAAGGAACTGGACTGGATGCTGCTGGACTTTCCCGCCCACCAGGGCATCCAGAACACGGTGCGCGACCTGAACGCCTTGCTGCGCCGGGAAAAGGCTTTGCACGCGGAAGACAACGACTGGACCGGCTTTTCCTGGCTGGATTTCGCGGACTATTCCTCCTCGGTCATCTCCTTTTTGCGCAAGGCGCAAGGCGCTAAACCCGTGCTCTGGGTTTTCAGCTTCACACCCGTGGTGCGCGAAGGCTACTTTGTCCCCTGCCCCCACGGCGGCGGATGGCGCGAGGCCTTCAATTCCGACAGCGAAGTTTACGGCGGCTCCAACGTGGGCAACTACGGCGTGACAGAGGCCGTGCGGCGCGAACACGGGCACGCCCTGCCCATTACCCTGCCGCCCTTGGCCGCGTTGGCGTTCATGCCGGAATAGGTCGCACGGGCGATGCGCGCGGTGACGTGACACCCGGAGGAAGGAAACCCCTTTTTTGTAAAGGGGTTTCCCTCCTCCGGACCTCCTCCCTTCCTCAAAAAACCTTAACGGGGGGAATATGATACAATATGATCCAAACGCCGCGCTTATAGCACAGGCCCTGCGCGCGGCGGAGGAAAGCGTTCGGCAGGGACGCGGCGGCCCTTTTGGCGCGGCGGTTTTTGCCACGGCTTCGCAGGAAATCGCGGCTGTGGCCGCCAATCAGGTTCTGGCGAGCAGCGATCCTACGGCCCACGCGGAAATAGCCGCCATCCGCATGGCCTGCGCCGCGCTGCAATCCCCCCACCTTGCCGGATATTCCCTCTACGCCACCGGCCAACCCTGTCCCATGTGCCTGGCCGCCATCCACTGGGCGCGGCTGGACGCCTATTATTACAGCACCACGTATGAAGACGCCGCCGCCATAGGTTTTGACGACGGCGCCATCCGGGCTTCCCTGGACGGAAGCACCCCGCCCCTGGTTCCCGGCGCGCGCTGGCCGGACGAAAAGGTACGCCGCTTTTTCCTGGCGTACGACGGGCGGCGGTATTAGGGCTGTTTCTAGAGCAGTTTCGCTTTGAGATTGTCGCTTAACGGCGGGCAAAGCCAGCCTACGCCAATCTCGCGGCAAGGATTTGAAGACAAATCCTTGCAGAGCAGTTGAACATTTTCAATGTTCAACTGCTCTAAAAAGCGTTTTTTGTCCCTGAAGCATGTTTCTTGAAACGCTCCGCTGGAAAAATGCTCTTGCGGCGCGGACGCTTCAAAGGCACTTCGCTCTCTTTGTGAAAATGCGAAATACCCCGGCATCACCTGACGCCGGGGTATTCCGCATTTTACAGACAGACGCCCTATTTCTTGGGCAGCTTCCAAACCTTTTCCGAGCGTTCCATGCGCATGGCCAGCAGGCGCTGCTCGTGCGTCAGCTCTTCCGGCAGCCTGCCGATTTTGGCGAACTGCTCCAGAAAGACTTTCTGGCCTTCGGCTTCTTTCAGGCCCGCGTCGCGGTTGATGGCGGAAACGCCGTCAAACTCCTCGCGCGTGAACTTAAGGCCCGTCCAGTGGATGTCCTCATAGTAGGGCATCAGGCCCATGGGGCTTTCCACGGCTTGCACGCGGCCGCGCACGCGGTCCACGATCCATTTCAGCACCCGCAGGTTGTCGCCGAAGCCGGGCCAGATGAAACGCCCCTTTTCGTCCTTGCGGAACCAGTTGACCTTGAAAATGCGCGGCGGCTTGGGCGTGACGCGGCCCATTTTCAGCCAATGCGCGAAGTAATCGCCCATGTTATAGCCGCAGAACGGCAGCATGGCCATGGGGTCGTAACGGATATCGGCCTGGCCTTCGGCGGCGGCGGTTTTTTCCGAACCGGCCGTCACTCCCATGTACACGCCGTGGGTCCAGTTAAAGGCTTCATAGACCAGCGGCGCGTTCTTGCTCAGGCGGCCGCCGAAAATGAAAGCGCTGATGGGCACGCCCTTGGGGTTTTCCCAATCCGGGTCAATGCTGGGGCACTGGCTGGCCGGGGCGGTGAAACGGGAGTTGGGGTGCGCGGCGTCGCGGCCGCAGCCCGGGGTCCAGTCCTGGCCCTTCCAGTCGATGAGGTGCTTGGGGGCTTCCTTGGTCATGCCTTCCCACCACACGTCGCCGTCGTCCGTCATGGCCACGTTGGTGAAAATGGTGTTGGCCCGGCAGGAAGCCAGGGCGTTCTTGTTGGTCTTGTCGGAAGTGCCGGGGGCCACGCCGAAAAAGCCCGCTTCCGCGTTGATGGCGTACAGGCGGCCGTCCTTGCCCGGCTTGATCCAGGCGATGTCGTCGCCCACGGTGTAAATTTTCCAGCCCTTGAAGCCCTTGGGCGGGATGAGCATGGCCAGGTTGGTCTTGCCGCAGGCGCTGGGGAAGGCGGCGGACACGTAAGTTTTTTCGCCTTCGGGGCTTTCAATGCCCACGATGAGCATGTGTTCCGCCAGCCAGCCTTCGTCCCGGGCCATGACGGAGGCGATGCGCAGGGCCAGGCACTTCTTGCCCAGCAGCGCGTTGCCGCCGTAGCCGCTGCCGAAAGACCAGATTTCGCGGGTTTCCGGGTAGTGGACGATGTGGATGTCTTCCGGCTTGCAGGGCCAAGTGACGTCTTTTTCACCGGCTTTCAGCGGCACGCCCACGGAATGCACGCAGGGCACGAACTCGCCGTCCTTGCCCAGCACGTTCAGCACTTTCTGGCCGATGCGGGCGGTAATGCGCAGACTGACCACCACATAGGGCGAGTCGGTGATTTCAATGCCGATCTTGGCGATATCCGAACCCACGGGGCCCATGCTGTAGGGCACCACGTACATGGTGCGGCCCTTCATGCAGCCTTTGAACAACCCGTCCAGCTTTTTGCGCATGTCCTTGGGGTCGGCCCAGTTGTTGTTGGGGCCGGCGTCCATTTCTTTCTTGGAGCAGATAAAGGTGCGGTGCTCCATGCGCGCCACGTCCGCCGGGTTGGAACGGGCAAGGAAGCTGCCCGGCCGCTTTTTGGGGTTCAGCGGGATAAAGGTGCCGTTTTTGACCAGCAAGTCGTTCAGGCTGTTCTTTTCCCTCTCGGACCCGTCGCACCAGTGCACAGCGTCCGGCTGGCACAGGGCGGCGATTTCGTTGACCCAGGCGATAAGCTTCTTGTGGATGGTTTTCTTGTCCGTAAGATTCGTCTTCACCATTGCACCTCGCGGTAGGAGCGTTTATTCCGGCATACCCGTGGGGGCTGTTCCGTAAAAGGACGTCGGGCGGCAAACCCTAAACCGCCGCAAGGGCAGTCTACCTGATTATTCCGCCTGTTGCACCAGGAATATTGGCGCGAAAAAAAGCAAAACGCAAGCCGTAATTTTCGGAAAGGAAAATTTTTTTGACAGCGCGCCCGCACGCGGATACACTGCTTTTAGGTTTAGCCATGCGGGACGGTGGCAAGGCATCCCGTCATTTTCGCTTGTGGGCCTTCCGTAAGGCCCACAAGCCGTCCACAGTGTAGACGGCCAGGGCCGCCCAGATGCAGGCGAAGGTCAGCAGGTGGGAGAGCGTGAACGATTCACGGAAAACGAAAATTCCGAGCAGAAACGAACAAGTCGGAACCACGTAGTGCAGCAGCCCCAGGGTGGTCATGGTGATGTGGCGCGCGCCGTACGCAAAAAGCGCCATGGGCACGGAAGTGCCCACGCCCGCGCCGATAAGCAGCAGCATGGTGCCCGTGCCCGCGCTGGTGAACACCAGTTCCCCCTGCCCGGCGAACCAGGCCATCAGGCCCGTGGCCACAGGCAGAAAGAGCGCCGTTTCCACGAACAGGCCGGGCACTGCTTCCACGGTCACGATTTTGCGCAGCACGCCGTAAATGGAAAAGCTGCCCGCAAGGCCCAGGGCCACCCAGGGCACGTAGCCCAGCGAAAAGACGCGCACGCTCACCCCAATGACGGCCAGGGCCACGGCCAGCATCTGCACGGGGCGGAGCCGGTCGCGGAAAAACAACGCGCCGAACACCATGTTGCACAAGGGGTTGATGAAATTGCCCAGGCTCGTTTCCAGCACCTGCCCCGCGTTCACCGCCCAGATGAACACGAACCAGTTCACGGCCAGGGCTGCCGTGCTGCACGTCAGAAGCATCAGGACGCGCGGGTTCAGAGCGGCGCGCACTTCCGTCATTCTGCCCGTCAGAAAAACAAAGGGCAGCAGAAAGATGAAGGACCACAGCCCCCGGTGGCAGATAATCTCCAGCGCGGGCACGTTGCCCAGCAGCTTCCAGTACAGGGGCATCAGCCCCCAGATGGCGAAAGCGGCGGCCGCCGCCATGACGCCGGAACGCCCTTCGGTCTCTCGGTCTTGCGCTGTCACGCCAATCCGCTTCGTCCCCGCCATGTCCGTTCCTTATCGCGGCCCGGGTCACCGAGTTTTCGTATCCCCCGGACGCAATGAGGCCCCTCTATACCTTAGAGAACGAAACGGCAAGCGCATAAGCCCCTTGCATTACCCGTTCAATACGCTACTGTGCAGAATGAGTGATCCAGGCCCCCGGCCGCGCGCCGGTCGTCCCTTCTCAAGGGAGTTGCTATGAAAGAAACCACTGTTGTCGTTATCGGCGGCGGCGCCACAGGCACCGGCATACTCCGCGACCTGTGCATGCGCGGCATTGCCGCCGTGCTGCTGGAACAGGGCGACCTGGCTTCCGGCACCAGCTCGCGTTTCCACGGCCTCTTGCACAGCGGGGCGCGCTACGCCTTCAGCGACCCCCTGGCCGCCACGGAATGCATTACCGAAAACGCCATTCTCCGCCGCATCGGCGCTTCCTGCGTGGAAGACACCGAAGGCTACTTCGTGCGCACGGAACTGGACGACCCGGACTTTGAGCGCAAGTGGTACGCCGCCTGCGTCTCCTGTTCCATTCCCGTCACCCAGGTCAGCGTGGAAGAGGCCCGGCGGCGCGAACCCAACCTCACCCCCCGCGCCAAGGCCGTGTACCGCGTGCCGGACGCGGCCGTGGACGGCTTCCGCCTGGTCTGGCACAACGCCATGTCCGCCCGCCGCCACGGGGGCGAGGTGTACACTTACACCCGCGTCACCGGCCTGGACGCGGAAAACGGGACGGTGCGCGGGGTGCGCTTTCTCAATACCCGCACCAAAGAAGAAGGCCGCATCGCCTGCGAATTCGTGATCAACGCCACCGGTTCCTGGGCCGGGGAAGTGGCGCGTCTGGCGGGCATTCACGTGGACGTGACCCCGGACCGGGGGACGCTCCTCGCCTTCAACCACCGCTTTACGGACCGGGTGGTCAACCGCCTGCGCAAGGCCACGGACGGCGATATTTTCGTGCCCCACGGCTCCATCACCATTTTCGGCACCACCTCCATCCCCACGGACCGGCCGGACGACACCGTGCCGCGCAGCAAGGAAGTGCTGGAGCTGCTGGACACGGGCGAGGCCCTGTTCCCCAAGCTCAAGGAATACCGCATGCTGCGCGCGTTCGCGGGCACGCGGCCGCTGTACTCGCCGGACGCTTCCACGGGCCGTTCCGCCACGCGTAATTTCGTGATCATCGACCACGAAAAAGAGGGCATCCGCAACATGCTCTCCATTACCGGCGGCAAATTCACATCGTTCCGGCTGATGGCCGAAAAAACCTGCGACCGCGCGGCCCAGCGCCTGGGCGTCAGCACACCCTGCCGCACGGCCGCGGAACCCATCATCCCGCAACCCTCGCCGGACCTGATGCGCCGGGCCAGGCACTTTTTCCCGGCCGCCGGCCTGGAGCTGGCCGCCGCCCGCCTGGGCGACGACTTGCCCCGCGCCGTGGCCAAGGCCGAGGAAACCCCCTGGAAAAAGCTGCTGCTCTGCGAATGCGAGCTGGTGACCATGGCGGAATTCGAAATCGCGGCCTCTGAACCCACCAGCCATTCCCTGGGCGACATCCGCCGCCGCACGCGGCTGGGCATGGGCACCTGCCAGGGCAGTTTCTGCGCCTTGCGGGCCACGGGCGCGCTGGTGGAAGGCTCGCTGCTCAGCCACACTCCGCCCCAGGACCTGTTCCGCACCTTTCTCCAGGAACGCTGGCACGGCATCCGCCCCCTGCTCTGGGGCAACCAGCTGCGGGAAATAGAGCTGGAACGCGGCATCTACGGCGCGACCCTGAACATAGACGGCGCGTGCGAAACCGAGAGCGACGGCTCCGCCTCCTCTTCCTGTCCCGCTCCGGATGAAACGCAGTCGGACGCGGCTCCTCCCGCCCCTGCTGTCCCCTGGTCCTGGACGCCGCCCGTCCTCGCTTCCCGCCCGCCCGCCGTGGAACACCAGTACGACGTCATCGTGGCCGGGGCCGGGTTTTCCGGCCTGGTGGCGGCGGCCGCCGCCGTCAGGCGCGGCAGGCGCGTGCTGCTCATCAGCAAGGGCGGCGGCGCCGTCAGCATAGGCGGCGGCACCATAGACATCCTCGGCTACACCGGCCGGGACCCGGTCGACGGCGACCCCTTCGCGGCCATGGAGCGCCTCGCCCCCAACCACCCCTATCGTCTGTTGGGCGAGCAAGCCGTCCGCGACAGTCTGGCCTTTCTCGGCACTCTGTCCGCCGAAGCGGGCTACCCCCTGGCGCGGCCCGAAAACCGGACAGGCAACCTCTGGCTGCCCACGGCCGCCGGGACCATGAAGCCCATCTGGCTGGCTTCCTGCGGCATGAACCCGGCCAGCCTGGAGGCCGCCAAATCGTTCGCCGTGCTGGGCGTTACCGGCATGAAGGACTTTTCCCCGCACCTGATCGCCGCCGGTCTGGCCGCCTGCCCCCAGTTCGCGGGCAAGCCCCTGTCCCGCGTTTCCGTGTTTTCGCCCCTGCTGGGCACGGGCAACGGCACCCGCGACAGCAGCGCCCTGGACCTGGCCCGTTTCGTGGACGGGCCGGAAGGCCGCGCCTGGCTGCGCCGCGCCTTGGCGGAAGCCGCCAAAAACACGGAAGCCGTGCTCATTCCCGCCATACTCGGCACCCGGCCCGACCCGGCCCTGCACGCGGATCTGGAGCGCGATTTGGGCGTCAAAGTCATCGAACTCTTCTGCCCGCCGCCCTCGGTCACGGGCCTGCGCCTGAAAAGCGCGCTCATGCAGGCCATGCGCGGCGGTTCCATCGCCTTTGCGGAAAACTCCACGGTCAGCGAAGCCCTGGTGGAAAACGGCCGCTGCAAAACCCTGGTCACCGGCGGGCCCGGCAACCGCCGCGCCTACCACGCCGAGACCATTATTATGGCCACCGGCGGTCTGTTCAGCGACGGCATCACCACCGAGCCCGGTCTGGCCTGGGAAACCGTGTTCAAGCTGCCCGCCACCGCGCCCAAGGCCCAGGAAGACTGGTCCTGCCCGCGTTTTTTCGGCCGGGAGCCCCACCCCTTCGCCCTCATGGGCGTGGCTGTGGACAAGGAACTCCGTCCCGTGGACCCGTCCGGCGACCCGCTTTTACAGAACGTGTTTTTTGTAGGCCGCTCCCTGGCCGGGTACGATTTCGCCACGGAAAAATCCGGCAGCGGCGTGGCTTTAGCAACCGGGTACTTCGCAGGGAGTAAGGCATAGATGTCGAAGCCATCCAAGAGTGAGAGCAGAGCGCTGCCCTGCACCCGCCAAGGGCTGGCGCCCCTGGACCCCTTACAGGGTGACAAAGAAAATGGTGCGCGACTGCCGTTCTGTTCGCGCCACGGCGCTCACATACTGTCGAGTGCCACTGTGAAAAGTTAAAAAGGGTTGTGTCTGAATTTGATGACCCATGCTGAAAACAGCACAGCCCCTCCCTCGTGTCAGCACAACCTGCCCCACAGGACGTGGGGCTGCGAAGCGACGGGGAGCAAGAATAACAGAGGATTAAGGGCACTGAGCCGGCGGTCGCGCCCGCCGGCGGCTTACACGCCCTGCACAGCATCCCGGCGCGAGAGGCCGTGTCCGCCAGGACGGCGGACCGGCCGTCATCCGAGGCGGACGGTTTTCCCCTTCCCCTGGCCGCCGGAGGCATTCCAAAATGCATACGCAGCATAACCCCGATAAATGCACGGCCTGCACCATTTGCGTGGCGCACTGCCCTGTGGCCGCGGCCACGATGAAGTTTCGCGGCCCCAAACTGACGGGCCCGGCGTACGAGCGCTTCCGGCTGCTGGGCTTTGGGGACGAGGCTTCGCTGGAATACTGCTCCAACTGCAAGAACTGCGACATTTCCTGCCCTTCCGGCGTGCCGGTGGCGACGTTTAATATGCTGGCCCGGGCGGCGTACTGCAGGGAACACAAACCGCCTTTGCGGGACTGGCTTATGGGCCACAGCGGGGCCATGGGGAGCTTGGCCTCGGTGTTTCCGGCCTGGCTGCTCAATTTTGGGATGAACAACCCGCTTTCGCGGCTGGCGCTGGACGCTCTGGGCATTGAAAAGCGCGCGCCCCTGCCCTCTTTCGCGTCTCTGGCCGCGCGCAAGGCCTTGCGGCGGGAAAAGAGGCCGGACGCGGACAGCAAGAACGTCGTGCTCTTTCCGGGCTGCTTTATCAGTTATTATGAGCCGCGGGTGGGCCTGGACCTGATCCGGCTGCTGGAACTGGCCGGGTACACGGTCATCGTGCCGGAAAACTTCGTCTGCTGCGGTTTGCCCTTGGTGGCCAACGGCTACGCGGACGACGCCCTGGACCGGGCCAGGGTCAACAGCATGGAACTGGCGCGCTGGGCCGGAGCCGGGGTGCCGGTCATCACGGCCTGCCCCAGTTGCACGCTGATGCTCACCCAGGAATACCGCGACCTGTTCCCGGAAGAGGAACGCCTGGGCTTGTACGCCGACTTTGTGTACGACGCCTGCGAGTTTCTGCTGGAACGCATCCACTCGGGCGAGTTGTCGCTTAAGGATGCGCGGCCGCCGCACGCGCGGATGGCCTATCACGCGCCCTGCCATTTGCGTGCCCTGGGCGTGGGCCGCAGCGGCCTGGATCTCTTGCGCGCCGTGCCGGGCCTGACGGTGGAAGACATGGACGCGGGCTGCTGCGGCATTTCCGGCAGCTACGGCTTTAAAAAGGGCAAGTACGAGGTGGGCATGGACGTGGGCGCGCCTTTGTTCACGGCGCTCAAGGAAAGCGGCGCGCCGCTGACGCTGAGCGAATGCGGCACCTGCCGGGTGCAGATGCGCCACGGTTCCGGCCTTCCGGCCGCGCACCCGCTGAGCGTGCTGCTGCGGAGCGTCGCGCCAGTGTAAACCGAGGCATGGAGCCGCGAACAGGCTGTACAAGTAGGCCACGCTCTGATACCCAGCCCGGAGTTACCGCTTGTAATAAGGATTCAGCCATGCCCAAGCCTGACGTGGAAAAAGACATACTGCTCAGCTACCCGCAAGGGGAGGCCTCTTCCCCGGACTGCCCGGAGCTGCGCCTGAATTTTACCGGCCCCAAGCTGCACGGCGTCCGGGTCACGGAAAGCGCGCTGCATTACCACGGTTCCGTGACCATTGACGCGGATATCCTGGAAGCTTCCGGCCTTTTGCCCCTGGAATTCGTCAACATCTGGAACAAGTCCAGCGGCGCGCGCATCAGCACCTACGTGCTGCCCGGCACCCGCAATTCCGGCCTGGTCTGCCTGAACGGGGCCGCCGCCCGCACCTGCCAGGTGGGGGACGAGGTCATCATCACCGCCGAACGCGGCCTGGGCGCCGAAGCCCTGCCCCGCCCGCCCGCTTCCCGCGCGGATGAGCCTTTTTCCTATGCCACGCGCGTGCTCACCTTCCGCCATGACGAGCGGGTGAACCAGATCGACACCATTTTGCGCTACACGCTCACCCGCGCGGGCGACGGCCGCATGCGCTTCACGCTGACCGAAGTGGAGAAATGAGATGAAAGTCGCCATCATCCACTTCTGGCTCGTGGGCATGCGGGGCGGGGAAAAGGTGCTGGAAGCCCTGTGCCGCCTCTTCCCCCAGGCGGATATCTATACCCACGTGTACGCGCCGGAGAGCGTCTCCCCGCTCATCCGCAAGCACACCGTGCGTACCACGTTCATCAACAGCCTGCCGCTCGCGCGGCGCTGGTACCAGAAGTATCTGCCGCTCATGCCCCTGGCCCTGGAGCAGTTGGACCTAACAGGCTACGACCTGGTCATCAGCTCCGAATCCGGCCCGGCCAAGGGCGTGCTCACGGACGCGCTCACCCCGCACATCTGTTACTGCCACACGCCCATGCGCTATCTGTGGGACTTTTACCCCCAGTACCTCAAAAGCTGCGGCATGATCTCACGCCTGCTCTTCCGGCTGGCGGCGCACCCGCTGCGCATCTGGGACGTGGCCAGCGCCAACAGGGTGGACCATTTCGTGGCCAATTCCGCGCACGTGGCCAAGCGCATCGCCAAGCACTACCGCCGGGAATCCGAAGTCATCCACCCGCCCGTGGACGTGACGGCCTTTGCCCCTGAAAACGGCGCCTTCACCCAACCGGGCAAGGACGCCCCGTACCTTTGCTACGGCCATCTTGTCAGCTACAAGCGCGCGGATCTGGCCGTGCGGGCCTTCAGTCGTTCCGGCAGAAAGCTCATCGTGGCGGGCGACGGAGAGGAGCGCGCCGCGCTGGAACGCGTGGCCGGGCCTTCCGTCCGCTTTGCCGGCCGCCAGAGCCAGCAGGAAAGCGTCCGCCTGCTGCGCGAGTGCCGCGCGCTCATCTTCCCCGGCGAGGAGGATTTCGGCATTGTGCCCGTGGAGGCCCAGGCGGCGGGGCGCCCCGTTATCGCTTATGGCCGGGGCGGCGCGCTGGAAACCCTGCGCGAGGGGGAAACCGGGCTCTTCTTCCGTGAGCAGAGCGTGGACGCGCTGAACGATGCCGTGGAACGCTTCGAGCGCATGGAAGACGCCTTTGATCCCGCGAAACTGGCCGCCCATGCCGCCACGTTCGCGCCGGAACATTTTGAGCGCGCCTTCATGGCGGTGGTGGACAGGGTTCTGACCGGCAGCGGACCGGCAACGGACCGGTGACCGCCGGATAAGCAACAGCCGGCAGCCGGGCGGATGCCGGGCATGCCGCGAACACCCTCCCGGCCGTTGAGCCGGGAGGGTGCCAAAGGTCTGGTTCCCCGTCGAGAGGCGGGGGATTTTCTTTTTTCAATGAATGAAACTCATAGGGCGTTGGGGCCGCCATCTCCGGCCGGTACGTTCAGCGCGAGTCCTCTTTTTCGTCCGCCTGGCGCGCGTATGAAAAAACGCACGGCTGCCGGCTGGTCCGCTTCTGAGCCCGAAAGGCCGAAAGGGAGCCTTCCGGCTCCCTTTCGTTTTTTCGTATTCGCTCAATTTAGAACTACAGTTTGGCCAGCGGCTTGGTCACCCCTTCCAGCCCGGCCATGGCCAGGAGGATGAGCAACGCTTTTTGTGAGGCCTTGTAGGCGTCGGTGGGGTCAAAGTTCTCATCCAGGGCGTGGTTATTGCCGTTGATACCGCCATACCCCACGGCCACGGCGGGAATGCCGTTGTAAGACGCGATACAGCCGTGATTGCAACCCGCGGAGGAAATGCCGATATCATACTGCTCGCCCACGGCTTCCGTGGCCGCGCAGGCGGACTGGATCAGCGGGTCGTCGATGGCTGTGGTGCCGGTGGGGATATCGCCCATGCTCACGCGTTCCATGGTGATTTCGCCCGGCTTGCCGCGAAACTCTCCTTCCGCCTTGATGCCCGCCTCAAAGGCCGCCACAACTCTTTTGTCCAGCTCATCCAGCTCTTTCATGCTCAGGGAGCGCATGTCCATATGCACCCTGGCTTCCGCGCCTATGGCGCCCACGGAATTGCCCGCCTGGATCACGCCGATGTTCACCGTGGTCTTGGGGTCCGAGGACAGCTTGAACTCGGAAATGGCGGCTAGCCCCCGACACATGGCATGGATGCAGGCCGGGGTGCCGGCTTTGCGCCAGCTGTGCCCGCCGGGTCCCCGGAAAATGAACTCCGCCCGGCGCACTCCCACAAAGGCCCAGGCGCAGCGGGTGTTGCTCTGGCCGTCCACGAAAATCAGCGCGGAAATGTCCTTGCCGTGGTCGGCGATCAGCTTGCGGATGCCCCGGAAATCGCCGTTGGATTCCTCGCAGGCCGTGCCGGAAACCAGCACGTTGCCCACGGTCTGCAACCCGGCATGGCGCAGAGCCCGCAAAATCTGCAGGTTCACGGCCAGGCCGCCCGCGTCGTCGCCTATGCCCGGGCAGTAAATGCGGCCGTCCTTTTCGGTAATGGCCAGGGGCGTGCTTTCCAGAAACACCGTGTCCAGTTGCGCGTCCAGCAGAACGTATTTGCCGCGGCCTTTGCCCTTGCTGCCGTAAACGCGGCCGTACACGTTGGCCACGCTGTCCTGCTCTATGTCGGCAACCTGGTGTTCCTGCAGCATTTTTTTATACATGGGTGTCCGGGCCAGATGTTCTTTGCCGGTTTCGCCCTGCACCAGCGCGATGGCCTTTTGCTGCTCCACGCGGTTGCCATGATCTTTTTCAATAAATTCAAGCGCTTTTTTGACTCTGGCGTCAGCCAGCAGCGTGGAGATGACCGAGGAGACTTCCGGAGAGATGACGTACGCCATGATACTGCCTGCCTTACGGTTAAAAGGTGTACCTGGACAAAGTTTGTGACGTTATAAAACGAAAAGCCGTGACAGTAAAATGAAAGACGGAGCGAAACCTCGCTGCGGGGTCATTTGGGCCATGGGATAAAATTTTCGTATTCGATGAAAACGTTAGCGTTAAAAGTTGTAAAACAATGCATTTTTTTCTGCTTGTGACAGCTATCACTTGCTGTACGTATAGTTGCATGCCTGCTATAGATTTGCGCTTCGGAAGAAAGTAAGGAATTTCGCCGCCGGAACCGCTTTTCCGGAGAAAAGCACGTTTTCCCGCCCCGCGCGGCAAACAGGCTTTTTATGAAACAACGCTTCCGTCTTCCCGGCATTTTCGCTTCGCTCTTGTATCCCGCCGGCATGACGGTCGCACTGCCCGGGGCGGCATGAGGCGGACACGGCACAAAACCCCAGGGCCTGCCTTATATAAAGGAAGCAAAACGCGATGCGGCAGGGTTCCTCTTTGCACTCCATTCACCGCCTGGTGTGGACCGCCCTTATGGCGGCCCTGACCGCCGTGGGCGCCTTCATTTCCATTCCCGTGCTGCCGTTCAGCCCGGTGCCGGTTTCTTTCCAGGACTTTTTTGCCATGCTGGCCGGGCTGATTCTGGGGCCGCGCGGCGGGGCGCTGGCCGTGGCCCTGTACCTGGCGGCCGGGTGCCTGGGCCTGCCGGTCTTTGTGGGCGGCAAGGCGGGCCTCGCGGTGCTGTTGGGTCCCACGGGCGGATACCTGGCGGGTTTTGTGCTTGGCGCGGCCGTTTGCGGACTGGCCGGCGGGGTTCCGCTCAAGCCTTTCGCCATGATCGCGCTCTGCTGCGCGTCGGGGTACACGCTTTTTCTGCTGCTGGGCTCGCTGCGGCTGGCCCAGGTAATCAATATTTCCCTGTCCAAGGCCCTGGCCGTCGGCTTTCTGCCCTTTGTGCCGGCCGCCGTGGCCAAAATCGCGGCGGCAACGGCCGCGTACCGCTTTCTTCTTACCAGGAGGCTGCTGCCCGCGTGCTAGCGGCGGTTTTGAAACGGTTTTAGCTGTCGACGCCAATGGAGAGTCAAAGCAGAGCGCTGCCCTGCACCCGCAAGGGGCTGAGCCCCTTGCCCCCGCGACAGGGGGTCAGCTTCGCGCGCGGTGGGCATGCGGGCGACCGCGGCCCCGTGGACGTTCATTGTAAACAGCCCCCGGTCAACGCCGGGTCGGAAGAACTTTTGGGGTTTGCACGCACGCGTCTTATTATATTTATGTGAAGCAAAACAATGCAACCCGGAACACCCGCCGCAGCGCGGGAGCTCCCCCCGAACAAGGAGACAGGTATGGGATTTACGCCGATAAAACCCGTGTACAAAACCGCTGACGCCAAAGGCAACGTCCCGCTGGGCATCATGGAAACCGTGCTGCGCGACGGCCACCAGTCCCTGGCCGCCACCCGCATGCGTCTTTCCGACATGGAGCCCGAACTGGAGTTGTTGGACAACGTGGGCTACTGGGCGCTGGAAGCCTGGGGCGGCGCCACTTTTGACTCCTGCCTGCGCTTTCTGAATGAAGACCCCTGGCAGCGCCTGCGCGAACTGCGGGCCAAGCTGAAAAAGACGCCCATCTCCATGCTGCTGCGCGGCCAGAACATTCTGGGCTACAACCACTATGCCGACGATGTGGTGGAAACCTTTGTGGAAAAGATGGTGGAAAACGGCGTCAGCGTCATCCGCATCTTTGACGCGCTCAACGACGTGCGCAACCTGGAATCCTCCATCAGGGCCGCCCAAAAGACCGGGGCCCACGTGCAGGGCGCCATCATCTACACCATCAGCCCTTTCCACACCACCAGGAACTTTGTGGAAGTAGCGGAACACTTTGCCGAGCGCGGGGTGGATTCCCTGTGCATCAAGGACATGTCCGGCCTTCTCGCCCCCTACGTGGCCTACGACCTGGTCAGGGAGTTCAAGGCCAACCCCAAGACCAAGCACCTTCCCGTGCACCTGCACAGCCACTACACCAGCGGCATGGCTTCCATGGCCTACATGAAAGCCGCGGAAGCCGGGGCGGAAGTGGTGGACTGCGCCCTTTCGCCTTTCGCCCTGGGCACCTCGCAGCCGGCCACGGAATCCATGGTCGCCGCCCATGAAGGCCGGGACCGCGACACCGGCATCAAGAAAGAAAGCCTCTACCCTCTGGCCGACTTCTTCCGCGACGTGAAAAAAAACCTGGCCAAGGATTTCAACCTCAACACCTGCTTTGACGTGGACGTGAAGGTTCTGACCTTCCAGATCCCCGGCGGCATGCTTTCCAACCTGCGCAACCAGCTCAAGGAGCAGGGCTGGGAAGACAAATACGACGAACTGCTGGAAGAAATGCCCAGAGTGCGGGCCGACCTGGGCTACCCGCCCCTGGTCACCCCCACCAGCCAGATCGTGGGTTCCATGGCCGCTATGAACGTGGGCATGGGCGAGCGCTACGCCGTGGTGCCGCAGGACGTGCGCGACCTGGCCCGGGGCAAGTACGGCAAAACCCCCGCCCCTCTAAACCCGGAAGTGGCGGACAAGATTCTGGAAGGCGCGGAACGCATCACCCACCGCCCGGCCGACGACATTCCCCCGCAAATGGAAGCCCTGAAAGCCGCGCTGAAGGAAAAAGGCTACCCCAACGCCAGCGTGGAAGATGTGCTCAGCTACGCCCTGTTTCCGGAAGTAGCCCTGGAATTTTTCAAAAAGAACCGCTGATGCCGGAACGGCGGCGGGGGCCCCGCTCCCGCCGCCGGCCGCCCCGCCCGCCCCCCCTTTATGGTCTTGCGGCCGGGCGGGCAACACAAGCCGTAAACGGCGCGCCGCGGCCATCCGGACTTGTGTTGTCGGCAATTTTAGTGTATCCAGCCAAGCGCGCGTCATCGTACGTGCAGCATGGGCAAATGCCCCGCAGTTCCGGCAGCGTGTTTTTTATTTTGCCTCCACTCGCGATTTTAGTCTCGCCTCTCCCGCTGTTACCTGATCGAACTGTTCAGACCGTGGCGCTCCGGATTTTTCACCCCCGGGCAAAGCAGTGCGCGTAGTTGCCGCGCTTTGCGCAACAGCCTTCATGAGGTCAGTATGATCACAATCGGCCTATCCACACGCATCGGCAAAATCGCCCTGCTGCTCTCCATGACCGACGAGAGCGAAGAAGACATGATCAAAGAGGCCATCGCCAGGCGGGAAGGAATCCGCGCCGCGGTGACCTTTATTGCCGGCACCGCCCACAAGATCAACATTAGCTACGCCAAATCCATCATCAACGCCGCTCTCGCGGGCGGGGTCATAAAAAAGACTCCGGGGCAGGTCCACGCCGTGCTGCACGCCAGCCTTGAAGCCTTCCAGGCCATGATGCCGCGCACATCCATTTCCAACAGCATCAAGGCCAAAGTGGCCATTGTCTCGGACGGCAAATGGGTGGCGGTTTCTGCTTACGGCGACTCGGCCTTTTCCGCCATTACCAACCACGAACGCGGCGGCCTTGGCGTGATGCACCTTTAAGGCGGTTCCGCTTTCCCGCGCAACCGCCGGTCAAGCCGGGCTCACAGCCTTGCTCTGTCAAATACCACTTGATTAGTCTTCATGATTTGTATATCCTGAACAATAACCTGATACTTCAGGTTACGTGCGATGCCATGTGGCACGCAGCCGGCGCAAGTTCCGCCGGGAGCGATGGTTCGGCATACGGATGCCGGACTGCGTGAGTTGATAAATTCGCCGTTGTGACGCTGTAGTAGTTAAGAAGGCGTAAACCCTGGAGGTCGCGTTATGCGTCCTTGTGGTTTCACGCGAACAGACTGGCCCACGGCGGCTTTCCTTTTTCCCGCACACCTGTGCAAAGATACCCCCGTCCAGCGCGGCGCTCATGCCGCATGGACGGCTTTTTTGTCGGCGCCGGCCTTGAGTATGTCTCTGAAAAGCGAACGTTGCCCTTGACGGGAAAAGGCTGATTTGGAGCCAAAGGCAGCACCTTTGCGGTGCGGCCCTGGACAAAAATCAGCCTTTTGCCTTGGGGGACATAAAACGTTTTCAGAAAAACCGCATGGGCCACGGAACATGTCCAAGGAACTCTAACAGAAGGAACGCGCATGAACGTTATAACGTACGCCCTGCTGTGTTATGGCCTTACAGCGGTCATTTCGCTGGCTGTGGTCGCTGTCGTGCTTGTCATCAACAGCGTTATGAGCAAATCAGACAATGGCAACGGCCAGAGCTAGGCCAGGAGTCCGTCAATGGAACAATTAATCCAACTCTTCCCCGGCATTTCCAGCCTGTTCATGCAAGACACCCTTATCGCCCTGTTCCGGGTCGGCCTGATCCTTTTCGGCATCGTGTTGTCCTATTACGGCTTCAAGGGTACGCTTGAGCCGCTGATCATGGTGCCCATGGGCCTCGGCATGATCGCCATCAACGCGGGCGTACTGTTTATAAACGGCAATATCGGCAACATTATCCTTGACCCGCTGGTGTCCGATCCGGCCGACGTGGTCAACATCATGCAGGTCAACTTCCTGCAGCCAATTTATACATTAAGCTTTTCCAACGCGCTCATCGCCTGCCTGGTGTTCATGGGTATCGGCGTCATGAGCGAAATTTCCTTCATCCTGGTCCGGCCCTGGACCTGCATGATCCTGGCCCTGTTCGGCGAACTGGGCACCTTTGCCGCCCTGGTGGTGGGCCGCTACCTGGGCCTTGCCCCGGGCGAGGCCATTTCCGTGGCCATTATCGGCGGCGCGGACGGCCCCATGGTGCTTTTCGCCTCCCTGGTCCTGGCCAAGGACCTTTTTGTGCCCATTGCCATCATCGCCTACCTGTACCTGAGCCTGACGTACGTCGGCTACCCCTTCCTGCTGAAAGCGCTGATCCCCGCCGGATACCGCGGCATCGACATGGAGTTCGAAGTTCCGGATGTTTCCCAGAAAACAAAGTTCCTGATGACCGTCGTGCTCTGCGCCCTGCTTTGCCTTATCCTGCCGGTAGCCGCGCCGCTCATCCTGTCCTTCTTCCTCGGCGTAGCCATCAAGGAAGCGGAAATCGAGCCGTTGCAGCGGCTGCTTGAATCCACCATCCTTTACGGTTCCACCTTCTTCATGGGCCTGCTCCTCGGCGTGCTCTGCGACGCCAGCGTGCTGCTGAACCCGAAAATCGTCATCCTGGTGGTGCTCGGCATTATCGCTCTGGCGGTTTCCGGCGTGGGCGGCATTCTCGGCGCCTGGATGTTCTACAAGATCTTCAAGGGCCAGTTCAACCCGGTTATCGGCGTGGCCGCCGTCTCCTGCATGCCCACCACGGCGAAAATCGCCCAGAAGGTCGCCATGCAGGAAAACCCCTACTGCGTCATCATGCCTATTGCCATGGGCACGCAGATCTGCGGCGTCATCACCACGGCCATCGCGACGGGCGTGTTTATCGCCACTATCGGCTGGATGCCGTAAATCGAGGTGCGTGTGGCATACCATGCCGCATATAGCGAAGGAGCGGTCCCGCTCCTTCATGCCGACCGGCCGCAAGGCTCCGCACCGGAGCCTTGTGCCGGCCACGGCGTGCGCCATGGCGCTTCGCCCTTTTGCGCCCTTCCCGGCTGGGCCGTGACGCGCTTTTCGCGGCTCGATTCCACCAATGCCGAAGCCCAGCGTATTCTGGCTCAAGGCGACACGCAAAAACGCGTCATTGTCGCGGACAGCCAGAGCGCCGGGCAGTGCCGCCACGACAGGCGTTGGGAATCCGCCCCCGGCCTGGGGCTGTGGGTAAGCTTCATCATGCCCGCCGCCGTCCCCGCTGAGCGCCTGGCCCAGTCCACGCTCGTTTTCGCGGTGGCCGTGCGCGAGGCGGTGGCCGCGTCCTGCGGGGTCGCCCTGGAAGCGAAATGGCCCAACGACCTGCTGCACGGCGGCAAAAAATGCTGCGGCCTGCTGGTGGAAACAAGCGCGGCGCAACCGCCCGGTTCCATAACCCCTCTTATTCTCGGAGTGGGCGTCAACATAGCGCACGGCGAAAACGATTTCCCGAAATATTTACGCGGCGCGGCCACGTCGCTCCGTCTGCTCTCCGGCGGGAGGCTTTTCCCTAGGGAAGAGCTGCTCCAGGCCATCGGCGCCATGGTTGACCATTGGTTCGCCGTCTGGACGGAAAACGGCTTTGCCCCGGTGCGCGAAGCCTGGCTGAAACACAACTGCACCATGAACAAGAAGATTATCCTCCCTGACGGGTACGGATATTCCCACGCGACGGCCTTTGATCTCGACAGCCACGGCGCCCTGACGGCGCTGACGGACGACGGCACTGCCCTGCGCGTCGATTCCGGCGAGATCCGCTTTGCCGAAGCGCCACGGTAATACAATGGTATTCCCTTCACGCAGCTTACGGAGGAAACAATGCCTGAACAAAGAAAATGGGATACCCGGAAAACCGAGTATTTCGAAAGAATGAAGCTGGCGGCGCCCCTGGTGCGCCAAGGCAAGGAAGTCGGAGCCGAAGACACGGTCAAGCTTCTTGAAGCGGTGATCCGGCCCGGTGAAAAAATAAACCTGGAAGGCAACAACCAGAAGCAGGCGGACTTTCTGGCCGAATGCCTTTCCAAAGTCGACAAGAACAAAATCTACGACCTGCACATGGTCCAGTCCGCCCTGGCCCTGCCCATCTTCCTGGAAATCTTTGAAAAAGGCATCGCCAAAAAGCTGGACTTCGCCTACGGCGGCCCCATGGGCGGCCAGATCGCCAAGTTCATCGGCGAAGGCAAGCTCCAGCTCGGCGCCATCCATACCTACCTTGAACTCTTCGCCCGCTACTTCACGGACCTGACGCCCAAAGTCTGCCTGGTCTGCGCCTATGAAGGCGACCGCAACGGCAACCTGTACACCGGGTTCAACACCGAAGACACGCCCATCCAGGTGGAAGCCACCAAGTTCTCCGGCGGCATCGTCATCGCCCAGGTCAACAAACTGGTGGACGGCGACAAAGAAAAAGTGCAGCGCGTGGACATTCCCGGCGAATGGGTGGACTTTGTCATCGAATCGCCCAAGCCCTTCTACCTGGAGCCGCTGTTCACCCGCGACCCGGCCCTGATCACCGACTCCCAGATCCTGATGGCCATGATCGCCCTGAAGGGCATTTACGCCAAGTACGGCGTGCAGCGCCTCAACCACGGCATCGGCTTCTACACCGCGGCCATTGAACTGCTGCTGCCCACCTACGGCGAAGAACTGGGCCTCAAGGGCAAAATCTGCAAGCACTTCGTGCTCAACCCCCACCCCACGCTCATTCCGGCCATTGAATCCGGCTGGGTGGATTCCGTGCACTGCTTCGGCGGCGAGCTGGGCATGCAGCAGTACTGCGAAGCGCGCCCGGACGTCTTCTTCATCGGCCCGGACGGCACCATGCGTTCCAATCGCGCCTACTGCCAGACGGCCGGCCACTACGCCATGGACATGTTCATCGGCGGCACGCTGCAGATCGACCGCTACGGCAACTCCACCACGGCCACGGCCACCCGCGTGGCCGGTTTCGGCGGCGCGCCCAACATGGGCTGCGACGCCAAGGGCCGCCGCCACGTCACCGACGCCTGGATGAAGTGCGGCGACGAATTCAAGGCCCAGTCGGAGTATCTTGGCAACCAGCGGCGCGGCAAGCGCCTGGTGGTCCAGATGGCGGAAACCTTCCTGGAAAAGATGCAGCCCGCCTTCGTGGAAGAGCTGGACGCCGAAAAGCTGGCCAAGAACGCCAACCTCGAACTGCCCCCGATCATGGTCTATGCCGACGACATCTCGCACATCATTACTGAAGAAGGCATCGCCACCATGCACATGTGCTCCAGCCTGGAAGAGCGCGTGAACGCCATCCGGGGCGTGGCCGGGTACACCAAGATCGGCCTGGAAGCGGACCCGAAAATAACGAAACAGCTCCGCGAAAAGAAAATCATCCAGACGCCCGAGGACCTCGGCATTGACCGCAGCCGCGCCAACCGTTCGCTCCTTGCGGCCAAAAACGTCAAAGAACTCGTTGAATGGTCCGGCGGCCTGTACGACCCCCCGGCCCGTTTCCGTAACTGGTAGGATTCACGGAGGAAAACAGCATGGCCAAACAACTCTTGAAACTCGAATTCGAGTTCAAAGCGGAACATCCCAAGGCGATTGCCTCCGACTTCCATTACGGCGTCGTCGGTTCCGGCGACATGGAAGTGATTATGGAACGCAAGGACCTGGGCGGCAAGGCGAAGTTCACGGTCGTCACCCCCGTGGTCGGCTTTGACGCGGTGTGGGAAAAGGTTCTCAACCGTTTCGTGCAGGAAAGCGGCGTCGGCGACGTGCGCTTTGAGATAAACGACAACAACGCGACGCCGGTGGTGGTTTCCATCCGGCTGCGCCAGGCCCTGGCGGAACTTGCCGCTAAAGAATCCTAGGAGGTCTGGATCATGGCAAAATGGGATACTTTACAAAAAACCAGCTTTCTTGACGCCAACGCCCGCAACCGGGCCATAGGCATAGTGGATAAAGGCAGCTTCACCGAACTGGCCGGGCCCATGGACCGCATGCCCAGCCCGCACCTGCCGCTCATGGGCGAAGCCGTGGAATTTGACGACGGCATCACCACGGGCGTCGGGCTTGTGGGCAAACGGCCGGTGTTCGTCGCCTCCCAGGAAGGCCGCTTTATCGGCGGCGCGGTGGGCGAAGTGCACGGCGCGAAAATGGTCAATGTCATCCGCCTCGCGCGCGAAGCGTACGACAAAATGAAGGCCAAGAACCCGAACCTGAAGGACAACGAAGGCCCGGCCGTCGTGATTTCCTTTGAAACCGGCGGCGTGCGCCTGCACGAATCCAACGCCGGGCTTCTGGCCCACGCGGAAGTCATGGACCAGATCCAGGACTGCCGGGGCAAGGTTCCGGTTATCGCGCTGGTCGGCTCCAAGGTCGGCTCCTTCGGCGGCATGGGTTTCGTCACCGCGGCCACGGACGTGATCATCATGAGCCAGTTCGGCCGCATCGGCCTGACCGGCCCGGAAGTCATCGAGCAGGAAATGGGCAAGGACGAGTTCGATTCCGCGGACCGCGCCCTTGTTTTCCGCACCACCGGCGGCAAGCACAAGTACATCATGGGCGACGCCAACTATCTGGTGGAAGACTCCATCGGGGCCTTCCGCGTCCAACTGGCCGACGTGCTGAAAATGCCCATGGCCGACATTACCGCCATGCGCCGCATCGGCACGCTTGACCTGGTCAAAAAGCAGCTCAAGGGCGTGAAGCTTTCCATCACCTTGCAGCCGAAAGATTCCAAGGATGTCTGGAAATTCGCCGGCAACGCCGACCCGGCCGCCCTGGTGGACATGTCCACCGCTGATTTCTTGAAAACCGTCAAGCGGCTGGATTACTCCAAGCTGGACGCATAGGAGGAAGCGTATGGAAACCTTGATAGGACAAGGCAGAGCCGCCATTGACCTGGTCATCGACAAAGACAGCTTCGTCGAAAACGAAGTCGGCAGCCTGAAAATAGAAGACCCCGAATTCGGCCCCGGCGCCGTGATCGGCACCGCCAAGCTGAACGGCGAAGACGCGACGGTTATCGCCAACGACGCCATGGCGGCCAACATGAACTTCCCGGTGGTCTACGCGGGCATCATCGGCATGGAAGAAGCCTATAAAATGGCCATGGCCGTGTACAGCACCATCGCGGCCGACCAGGACAAACCCCTGGAGAAAAAACGCCCGCTGGTCCTCATCGTGGACACGCCGGGCAACGGACCCGGCAAGCAGGAAGAGATCTTCGGCATGAACAAGGCCACCGGCGCGTACCAGCTGGCCCTGGCCGAAGCGCGCAAAGCCGGGCACCCCATTGTGGCCGTGGTTGTCGGCCGCGCCATTTCCGGGGCGTTTCTCTGCCACGGCCTGCAGGCCGACCACATTCTCTCCCTGGCGCCGGAGTTCGGGACCATGATCCACGTCATGCCCCTGACCTCCATCGCGCGCATCACCAAGCTGGACCAGGAATGGCTGGAAACCCTTTCCAAGGACAACCCGGTCTTCGCGCCCGGGCCGCAGTTCTTTGAGCGCCTTGGCGGCGTGGAAGAGCTGCTTGGTTCCGTGGAAGCCATCCGCGACGCGGTCATCAAACACGTGGGCGAAGTGCGCGCGCTGAAACAAGCCGGCAAGTTCGGCGACACCGGCCCCTGGGGCCGCGGCAAGCTGGGCGAAGCGCGCGGCGGGCGCATCACCCGGCCCAAGGTCATTGAGACCATGAACAAGGAATTCGCCGCTGTGGAGAGCAAGTACCTGTAGAACCAACCGCGCCTCCGGCGGCAGGGTACTCCCGCCGGAGGCGCGCACAAATTTACCGAGCACGCCATGCAACGACTTGATGAACTTGCGGACCTTGTGGACAGCTTCGGCACCGCGCCGACGCTTGCGGACATGCCGCGCCGCACGCTGGCCGACAAGGGCATTGCCGGCCCCACCGCCGCACACGTCGTGGAAGAGGCGCATGTTCCGCTGAACCTCGCCTACGTGACCTTCACCACCGGGTCCACGGCCTTCCAGAACATCGTGGGCGTGACCTATCAGGAAATTAAGGCGCGCATCGCCGCATCCCACGCGGCGTTCCAGCGCGCGGGCGTCGAACGCGGGGCGCGGGTTCTGGTCACCTACGCGCCGCTGGCCAACGTGTTTCCGGCCACGGCCTTTGCCGAATACGGCATGACCTGGGACTTTCTGCCCCGTTCCAGCCGCGACGCGCTTATTCTGGCGCTGTGCCGCGACAAGCCCGCGCTGCTGTGCGGGGAATCCAGCTTTTTGCGCGCAACCCTGATCGACGCGGCGTCTCTTAACTACGCGGACCTTTTACCGCACGGCATCACGGTATTTTGCTCGGGCACGCCCCTGGACCTTGAATTTTTGCCCGTGGCTGAAAAATACGGCTGGAAAGTGCATGACCTTTACGGCTGCCAGGAATTCGGCTGGCTGACCCTGGACGGCGTGCCGCTGCGCGGGGACATATCTCTCGCGCCTTCGCCGCGCGGGGAGCAGTACCGGGAAATCGTGGCCGGCGGCCTGCCCCTGGCCGACAGCTGCCCCTACGCCGAAAGCGGGCACGTCTGCGACCCGGAAGGCAAAATTATCACCTACCGCCGCGAGCGCACGGACCCGGAGTACGAAGTGCACGTGGCGGCCACGACCTTTTCCAACCCCACCACGGTGGAGCGCGCGGCGCGCACCATGCTGCGCATCAAAGGCAGGATCGTGAAGGTGCGGCCGGACATCGCCTGCGGCGCCCCGGCCACGGTGCTGCATCTCGTTCCCAGTTCTCCGTCCACGGACGGCCGGGCGCACGAGGCGGCCCTGGTCATCACCGGGCCGGAAAAAACAGAGCTTTTCGATACCCTGGTCCAGGCGCAGCGGGATTTGCAGGACAACGCCAAGACCGACCCGGCCTGGACCAAGGGGCGCTGAGCATGACGGCCGCCGCGACCAGATACGAGCGCCATACGCTCCTGCATATCAATGCCGCCGGCCGGGAACGCGTTTTCGCGGAACTGGCGGGCAAGGGCTACGGCAAGGACGCGCTGGGAGAAATGCTGCTCCCGGAGCGCTTTCCCTCTTCGGGCGGCGCCTTGCGGGCCGTGCCCGGCATTGCCCGGCGCGAGGACTTCTCCCCGCGCCAAGGGTTCGTGCCGCTGGGCTTCGTTTCCTGGCGCGCGGACGAAAGCGGGCGCTTCCGCGTGGCGTCCTTTGTGCGGCCTGATGAAATTATTGCCGCGTCCAGCCCGGAAGAGGTCGCCGGGAAGGCGGACGGCCTTGACGCCGCGCGCGCCGAGCGCACGCCGTGCCTCGCAGCTTTGGCTCATTTGCGCCGGGAGTGGCCGGAACCGTTGCGGGCCGCGTTCCGCCTTGGCGTGTGGGGCTCTGCGGCCCTGGAAATTGAAACAGGGCTGGCGTATACCCACCAGTGGTCCGATTTGGATGTGCGTCTTCTCGCCGTCCGGCCGGTGGAACGCGGCGCGCTCGCCGCCTGCCTGGATGTGATCCTAGCGGCTGAAGCGGCGTACGGCATCCGCATTGATGCGGAGCTGCTGGCCCTGGGAGAATACGGCATATCGCTGAAGGAACTTTTGCGCGAAGGCGTCACCGTGCTCGGCAAAGGGCTGAGCGAGGTGGTTCTTCTGCAAAAATCGGAAGTGTTCGCCAGGCTGGCCGGAACACCGGCCCAGGACTGATTGTTCAACCATTAACCAACGGAATATTAAGGAGTTACCATGGAAATCAAAGCAAGAATGCCCGGCAAGGTCGACGAAGTGAAAGTGAAAGTCGGCGATACGGTGAAAAAAGGCGACGTCATATTCATCGTCGAAGCCATGAAGATGAAGACCCCCATGCCCGCCCCCCTGGACGGCACGGTGAAAGAGCTGAAAGTGGAAGCGGGCTCCCGCCTTTCCGCCGGCGCGGTCATGGCTGTTATTGAGTAACCGCCGCCCGGGACCGGGTTTCGCCCGCCGCCGCGCCTTTGGCTGAAGGAGCACGCGGAGGGCAAAAACCCTTTCCCTAAGGACGATAACGTAAAAACCGGAGCGGACCGACGCGGGCAGGCGTCCTTTTCCGCTCCGGCGACAAGCAGGAGTCCCAAATGGCTATTTACGGAGTTGCTCTTTTGAGTGCCTGCATGTTTCTGGGGGTATGGTTCGGATCCTCCCTGGGATCTATGCTCGGCCTTAAATCCGACGTCGGCGGCGTCGGCTTCGCCATGCTCTTTCTGATGCTGGCTTCCGAGTACTGCGAAAAACGCGGCCTTCTCAAAGGCGGCCCGGAAACCGGCATCAAGTTCTGGAGCGCCATGTACATTCCCATCGTGGTCGCCATGGCCATGAACCAGAACGTTGTGGCGGCTCTTTCCGGCGGCCCGTGCGCCATCATCGCCGGCCTTGCCGGCTGCGTCGTCATGTTCCCGCTCATCAAGCCCTTGAGCTCCCTGGCCAAGCCTTCCGAAGGCTGGGACGAAGAAGCAAAACCCCACCAGTGGATGGGCGACGTCAAGGGCAAGGACGACAAGTCCGCAACGACGGGCAAGGGAGCGTAGTCATGGAAATACTTGCCATTGCAAAAAAAGTCTTCATTTCTAACGGCCTGGTCATGGCCTTCCTGTTCATCGGCATCGTGATGTGGGTTGCCTACGCCTTTTCCAAGCACGTGACCAAGGGCCGTATCCATGGTTCCGCCCTTGCCATTCTTTTCGGCCTGGTCCTTGCCTACATCGGCGGCATCATTATGGGCGGCAAGAAGGGCTTTGCCGACATCCCGCTCTTTGCCGGGGTGGGCGTCATGGGCGGCGGCATGCTGCGCGACTACGCCATTGTGTCCACCGCGTTCGGCGCCAAGCTCTCCGAAATGAAAAAAGCCGGGCTTGCGGGCGCTCTTGCCCTGTTCATAGGCATTGTGGGCTGCTTTATCGTGGCCGCGGTCATCGCCTATGCTTTCGGCTACCGCACCGCGGTTGACATTACCACTATCGCCGCAGGCGCGGTAACCTTCATCGTGGGCCCGGTCACCGGCACCGCCGTAGGAGCCAGTTCGGAAGTCATCGCCCTGAGCATCGCGGCGGGCGTTGTGAAGTCCATCGCGGTCATGGTCGTGACGCCCCTGGTGGCCAAGCGCTTCGGCCTGAACAACCCGCAGGCGGCCATGGTCTACGGCGGCCTTATGGGCACCACCAGCGGCACGGCCGCCGGCCTTGCGGCCACGGACCCCCGCCTTGTGCCTTACGGCGCCGTGGTGGCCACCTTTTACACCGGGTTCGGCTGCCTTATCTGCCCCTCGATTCTGTACTTCATCACCAAGGCCATTCTCGGCTAAGCCCGGGTGTATTCCGGCGGGAAGCCTACGCTCCCGCCGGAATATCAGGCTTTTTCCGCCATTCCCACAGTTCGGGCCTATACATGTTACGCGAGGCGATGGCAACCGCCATATCCCAGGTCTGGGCGCTGAGCACGCGCAGCACGGCAAGCCCCATCAGGCCCACGCGCCTGGCCAACGGCAGGTGCGGCGCCCGCAGGGAAAGGCTTGTGCGCAGCGCCTTCATGGCCCGCAGCGAGCGCGGGAAAAAGGCCATCATCAGGCACAGGGCCAGGGCCGCCCGCCATACGCCGCCCGACAGGACGGGCCGGAGCTTGCCCCGGAAAACAACGCTGCAGACAAAGCGTTCCGAAACCACCACCCAGCCGAGATACCAGGTCAGGGTCCTGCCGAGCATGACGGGCGTCGCGGCAAGCGGCACGGCCAGAGCCAGGCCCAGCAGGGTGAAAAGCCTGCCGCCCAGGTGCGCCGCAACGGCAAGCGCTTCGCCGAAGCGGCCGGGGTATTCGAAAAGATAGAGCAGCAGCTGGGAAACGGTCCAGAGCAGAATGAAAAAACCGTAGGCCGTAAGCGCCGCCCTGCCCTCCGGAAGCTCAACAACGGCCGTGGCGGCGATACAGCAGGCCAGAACGAAAAAGGCCACGCCGCCCTGCCAGGGCAGCACCCAGGCCAGCACACCGCTTATGGACACGAAGGCCACCAAAATACGGACATCCAGACGGACAAGGCACGCACGCACCATGCGCGCGCAGCGTTCCGGCAGGGAAATTTTTCTGGACATTGCGCTTCCCAGGTTGGGGATGGCCAAAAAGATATGCATACGGTATTTCCCCCGGACGGTCCAGCGGAAGCCGCGCGCGACGCTTCCTTTTGACGCGGGAAAAGAAAAGCGGAACCGGAGCGGAAGCTGCGCAAAGGCCGCCTTTACCGCGCCGCCGCCGCGTGGTAAAAAGCGCGCCTGGCTTGTCCCGGCCGCTGTGCCGGCACAATGGAGAACAAGATGACAAACTCAACGCCCGGCGCTCCCCTGGCGTCCATCCACCGCCTGGTGTGGATCGCTCTTATGGCCGCGCTGACGGGAGTGGGCGCCGTGATCGCTATTCCCGTGACACCCTTCGGTCCGGTGCCCATCACCTTGCAGAGCATGTTCGTCCTGCTGGCCGGGCTGTTCCTTGGCCCGCGCGGCGGCGTGCTGGCCGTGACCCTGTACATGGCCGCCGGGTGCCTGGGCCTGCCGGTTTTCGCCGGGGGAAAAGCCGGCCTGGCCGCGTTTATCGGCCCCACCGGCGGGTTTCTTATCGGGTTTCTCCCGGCCGCCATGGTTTGCGGCCTGGCCAAGAGCGACCCGGTCAAGCCGTTCTGGGTCCTGCTGCTCTATTGCACGCTCGCAACCGCCGTCATTCTGGCGCTGGGCGCGCTGCAGCTCGCGTCGGTGCTGCAGATTTCCCTGAGCAAGGCCCTGGCCGCAGGCGTCGCTCCCTTTATTCCCGGCGGGATGGCCAAGTGCTTTGCCGCCGCGTTTATTTACCGCTTTCTCGCGGGCAGGAGGCTGCTCCCCTTATGATCGTCGAAGCTTCAGGCCTGTTTTTCCGCCATCCGGGCGCGGCCAGGGACACCTTAAAAAACCTTTCTTTCGCCATCGGCCAGGGGGAACTGCTCTGCCTGCTCGGCGTGAACGGCAGCGGCAAGTCCACGCTTCTCGCCCTGCTGGCCGGACTTTTCCCCCAGGCCGCCGGGGAATTTACCGTCGCGGACTGCGTTCTGCCTCGGGAAGGCTTCAAGCTGCGCGGCCTGGTGGCTCTGGTGCCGCAAGACCCTGACGTCTACATTCTAGGCTCCCTGGTCGAAGAAGACCTTTTGCTCGGCCTGGACGCCAAGGACACGGCAGGCAGGGAGCGGGCCCTGGGCTTCGCGAGGCTGTTCGGCCTGGAAAAGCTTCTGGACCAGCCCGTGCACGCGCTCTCCTACGGCCAGAAACGCAAGCTCTGCCTCGCCTCCGCCCTGGCTTCCCGCCCGCAGCTTCTGCTCCTGGACGAACCTTTCGCCGGGCTGGACCACCCCTCTGCCCTGGCCATGCGGGAGGCGCTGGTCCGCAACAAGGCCGCCGGGCTGACCCAGGTCGTCGTGGGGCATGACCTGGACCTGATGGCGGACCTCGCTGACTCGTTCATGCTGCTCCGCGACGGGGAAATCGTCGCCCGGGGCGGCAGCGGGGCCGTGTTTCCCCGCCTTGCGGAAAACGGGGTCCGCCCGCCCTGCTGGTGGTTCACCGGCGGCGGGCCGGCCTGGCTGCGCCGGGCGCCCTGACTTTTTCCCGGATATTTACAGTAGGACAACTAGGCAGTACAACTGCCCCAAAAAACGGACAAGCCCATGGCTGAAAAAAAATCCACCGTCTCCCTTAAAAATACCCCGGTGCGCCGCGCCCTTGACAAGGCCAAGCGTTCCACCCTGCTGTTGCTTTTTGCGCTCGGGCTCCTTGCGGGGCTCGTCTACAAAGTGTATTTCGCTGAACGCCCGGCCGCCGAACAGCCCGCTGCCGCAACGCGGCAACAGCGCTGATACCGCGCAGCGGACAAAGGAATCACATCATGTTGAGTCTTTTTGTATATCTTGCTTTCGGAGCCTTTGTGGGCATACTGGCCGGGCTGCTCGGCGTGGGCGGCGGAGCCGTCATGGTGCCCATTCTCAATTTCATCCTGCCCTTCGACGGCATCAACCCGGCGGAAGTCCACCACATGGCCCTGGCGACTTCCATGGCCTGCATCATGTTCACGTCCATATCCAGCGCCCGTTCCCACAACCAGCACGGCACCGTCCCCTGGGGCATCGTCAAGACCATGACCCCCGGCCTGCTGGCGGGCACGCTCTCCGGCACGTTCATGGTTTCGCTCATCCCCGCTACGCCGCTGAAAGTCATTTTCGCCGTGTTCCTGACCTACACCGCGTTCCAGATGATCATGGACCTCAAGCCCAAGGCATCTTTCCGCCTGCCGGGCACCGTGGGCCTGGTGGCCGCGGGGCTGTTCATCGGCCTGGTTTCCAGCTTTGTGGGCATTGGCGGCGGCGCGCTCACCATCCCCTTCCTGCTTATGTGCAACGTGCCCGTGATCAACGTTATCGGCGCGTCGGCGGCCATAGGCTTTCCCATCGCCGTGGCCGGAACGCTCGGGTTTGTCATCAACGGCCTCGGCAACTCCGCGCTGCCGGCGTATTCGCTCGGGTTCGTCTATCTGCCGGCCCTGGCCGGCCTGGTGTGCACGAGCATGCTCTGCGCCCCCTACGGGGTCAAGCTCTCCCACTCCTTGCCCGTGAAGACGCTCGGCCGCTGCTTCGGCATCATGCTGCTTATTGTGGCCGCGCGTATGGCCTACACCATATTCTAGGGGCTGCCCCGCCTTCCGCAGGCAGGGCAGCGAGGTTTCCGCCGCGCGGCCCTTCCCTACCGCTCCGGGCTGGTATATATCTGCACTAAGGCGGGCAGCCCCGCTTTTTTGTCACGTCCCACCCTCCCGCAGGAGTTTTATATGCTGTACGTCATTCCTTCCCTGGTGGTCCTGGCCCTGCTCATTCTGGCCATGGGCGTCAAATCCGTGCCCCAGGGCTACGAATACACGGTGGAGCGCTTCGGCCGCTACACCCACACCTTACGCCCCGGCCTGAACATCATCGTGCCCTTCATCGACCGCGTGGGCCGCAAAATCAACATGATGGAAAACGTGCTGGACGTGCCGTCCCAGGAAGTCATCACCAAAGACAACGCCATGGTCAAGGTGGACGGGGTGGTCTTCTTCCAGGTGCTGGAAGCCATGAAGGCCGCCTATGAGGTCACCAACCTGCAATACGCCATCCTCAATCTGACCATGACCAACATCCGTACGGTCATGGGTTCCATGGACCTGGACGAGCTGCTCTCCAAGCGCGACGACATCAACGCCCGCCTGCTGACGGTGCTGGACGAAGCCACCCACCCCTGGGGGGTCAAGCTCACCCGGGTGGAGATCAAGGATATCCGTCCGCCCATGGACCTGGTGGACGCCATGGCCCGGCAGATGAAGGCCGAGCGGGACAAGCGCGCCGCCGTCCTGGAAGCGGAAGGCGTGCGCCAGAGCCAGATCCTGCAGGCGGAAGGCCAGAAGCAGAGCGCCATTCTGAAGGCGGAAGGCCAGCGCCAGAGCGCGTTCCTGGAAGCGGAAGCCCGCGAACGCTCCGCCCAGGCGGAAGCCGCGGCCACGCAAATGGTGTCCACGGCCATTGCCCAGGGCAATATCGCGGCCATCCAGTACTTTGTGGCCCAGAAATACGTGGACGCCCTGGGCCAGTTCGCCAAATCCTCCAACCAGAAAATTTTCATGCTGCCCATGGAAACCAGCGGCCTGCTGGGCTCGGTGGCGGGCGTGGCCGAGCTGCTTAAAACGCAGGGCAGCGAAAAAAGCGACGGGAAATGAGCATGGAACTGTTCACCTCCCTTACCTGGTGGCACTGGTACCTGATAGCCATTCTGCTGCTGGGCATGGAACTGCTCGCGCCGGGCGCGTTTTTCCTCTGGGTGGGCGTGGGCGCCGGGCTCACCGGCGTTTTGGTGCAGGTTATGGGCATCGCTTCCTGGCAGGTCCAGTGCCTGATTTTCGTGGTGCTGTCCTTTATCTCGCTTTTCGTGGGCCGCCGCGTCATTCGTCGGGCCAGGCCGGAAGTGCACAGCACCCTCAACCGCCGCCTGGCCCAGTACGTGGGCAGAAGCGCCGTGCTGGAACACCCCATTGAAAACGGCGTGGGCAAGGCGCGTTTCGGCGATACCCTGTGGCGGGTGCGCGGCACGGACTGCCCGGCGGGTACCCGCATCACCGTGGTGGCCGTGGACGGTTCCGACCTCTTGGTGCGGCCGGAAACAGACCACGGCGCCGGATGATAAAAAAACCGGCGGCAGCCGCTTCCCCGTGAAAAAATAACGAAAACGTCACAATAACGAGCTGTACACTCGGAATTCCTGCTGGTATTTCCCCGGCAACGCCATTTGAAAAAGGAAAAGAACGTCCGGGAACAAGGAAAGGCTTTTTCAGAGCAACACGTTTCCTTGCCCCGGCTGTAAAACGCTATGTCCGATACCAATACCGCTCATCCCCTGCCCCGCGACGGGGACGCCCTGGCCCTGAAAGTTCAAGACCTGACCGTGGACGGCGGGGCCATGGCCCGCCACGGCTCGCTGGTGGTGTTTCTGGACCGCGGCCTGCCCGGCGAAACGGTGCGGGCCACCGTGCACTCCGTCACGCCCCGCTTTGCCAAGGCCAGGGTCACGGAAATTCTCTCCCCTTCCCCGCAAGCGGTGCAGCCCCCCTGCCCCCATGCGGCCTTTTGCGGCGGCTGCGCCTGGCAGGATCTGGCCTACCCCACGCAACTGGCCTGGAAAGAACGCCAGGCCAGGGAAACCCTGCGCCGCCTGGGCAAGGTGGATCCGGCTTCCCTATCCTGGGGCGAAAAGCCCATGCTGGCCTCGCCGCTGGTGTTCCGCTACCGCAACAAGATGGAATTCGCCTTTGCGCCTTCGGAAAAAGGCCCGATGCTGGGCCTGCGGCGCAGGGGCTCCCGCGATATCGTGGAAGTGGCGGACTGCCTGCTCGCCCGCCAGCCGCTCACAGGGGTTCTCCGCCTGGTGCGGCGCTGGGCGGCGGAATCCGGCCTTTCCGCCTGGGACGGCCAGCAGGGCTTTCTGCGCTTTGCCGTGCTGCGCATGCCGGAGTACAGCCCGGACGGGCAGCCTCGCTGCATTCTGGAAATCATCACCACCAGGGCGCGCGGGAAGCGGCCGCAGGAATACGCGGCCGTGGAAGAGCTGTTCCATCTTCTGGAGCGCGAGCTGCCCCAGGTCACAGGCTGCGTGCACTCCCTGCGCGAGCACAGAAGCGACGTGGCCTACGGCGAAAAAGTGCTGCAAGCCCACGGGGACAGCGTGTTCATGGAGTCTTTCGGTCCGCTGAAGCTGGAAGTGCCCATGCAGGCCTTTGTGCAGGTCAACACCGGCGCGGCCCTGGCCCTTTATGAAACTGTGCGGAAATTCGCCGCGCTTTCCGGCACGGAGCAGGTCTGGGACTTTTACTGCGGCGTGGGCGGCATGGGGCTGTTCCTGGCGGAAAAAGCCGGGGCCGTGCGCGGCTTTGAAAGCGTGCGCGCCGCCGTTGCCGGGGCCAGACGTAACGCCGGTCTGAACAACCTGGCCAACTGCTCCTTTGCGGCCGGTGACCTGGCCGAACTTTTGGAGGCGGAAGAAGGCAGACCGGACCTGGTGGTGCTGGACCCTCCCCGCGCCGGCCTGGACGAACGGGTGATCGCGGCCCTGGCCCGCAAGGCTCCGGCACGCATTATCAGCGTTTCCTGCGACACGGCCACCCAGGCCAGGGACATCGCCAGGCTGGCCCCCCTGTACCGGCCGGTGGCCGCGCGGCTGGTGGATCTTTTCCCGCACACCCCGCACCTGGAATCCGTGTACCTGCTGGAAAAGGTCTAGCACGTGTTCACCCGGACGCAGCACATGGGCGCGGCGGCCCTGATCCTGGGCTGCAGCGTGCTGCTGTCCCGCTTCATGGGGCTGGTCCGGGACAAGATCATCGCGGCCATGTTCGGCGCCGGGGCCGAGGCGGACCTGTACTTCGCCGCCTTTGTGGTGCCGGATTTCATCAATTACCTGCTGGCCGGGGGCTATTTTTCCATCACCCTCATTCCCCTGCTTTCCCGCCGCTTCCAGGAAAGCGAAGAAGCCGGGTGGCGGCTTTTTTCCGCCGTGTTCTGGTGGGCGTTCATCGCCTCTTCCTGCCTCTGTTTTCTGGCCTGGCTGGCCGCCCCTTCCCTGGCCGCGCTGGCTTTTCCCGGCTTTTCCGGCGCGGAACAGGCCCGGCTGGCCTTTTTCCTGCGCATCATCGTGCCCGCCCAGGTCTGCTTTCTGCCGGGCGCCTGCCTGACCGCCCTCTTGTACCGGCGGCGGCAGTTCACGGTGCCCGCGCTGACCCCTCTGGTCTACAACGGCTGCATTATCCTGGGCGGGGCGCTCATGGGGCTCGCCGCGCCGGAAAAGGGCATGGAAGGGTTTTGCTGGGGCGTGCTGGCCGGGGCGTTCCTGGGCAGCTTTTTCCTGCCCTGGCTGGCGGTGCGGGCCGGGGGCCTCAGCCTGCGGCCCCTGCTGGCGGACCCGTACCTGAAGCGCTTTCTCGCCCTCGCCCTGCCGCTGATGCTGGGCCAGAGCATCGTGGCCCTGGACGAGCAGTTCCTGCGCCTTTTCGGCTCGCTCGCCGGGGAAGGGAGCGTCAGCCTGCTCTCCTATGCCCGCCGCCTGATGCAGGTGCCCGTGGGCGTGGTGGCCCAGGCCGCCGGGGTGGCTTCCTACCCCTTTCTGGCCGCCCTGGCCGCCGAGGGGGAGACGGAGCGCTTTGCCGCCACCCTGAACAGCGCGCTGAAGAACTCCCTGGCCCTGGTCGTTCCCGTGTGCGTCTGGATGGCGGCGGCGTCCCGGCCGCTGATGCGCCTCATTTTCCAGCAGGGCCGCTTCGGACCGGAAGACGTGGCCCCGTCCGCCCTGCTGCTGACCATCATGCTGGCTTCCGTGGCCTTCTGGGCCGTGCAGCAGCTTCTGGGCCGGGCCTTCTATGCCCACGAGAACACGCTCACCCCGGTGCTGGCGGGCACAACCGCCACGGCCTGCGGCCTGCCGCTTTACTGGCTGTTCACCAAAAGCCTGGGCGCGCCCGGCGTGGCCCTGGCCGGGGTGCTGGGCGTGGCCGCGTATACGCTGATTTTGGGCGCGCTGTGGCGCAAAGGGCACGGCGCCCCCGCCCTGGCAGGCATAGTCCGCCGCGCGCTGTTGGCGCTGGCCGCCTCCGCCCCGGCGGGGCTGTTTGCCCTGCTGGCGGCCCGGCAGATCCCCGGCCTTTTGCCCGCAACGCTCCATCCCCTGTGGGGCGCGGCCCTGGCCCTGGCCGTGAGCGGCCTTGTTTTCGCCGCCCTGTACCTGCCCCTGGCGGCCCGCTTCGCCCCGCCCCTGCTGGACCCGCTGCGGCCCATGCTGTCCAAAACGCAAACGCTGTTCTGCCGTTAGGGGCTGTCTCTAAAAAGAGAAAACCCCGCGCGAACACGGGGTCTTCGTGGTTCCGGCCCTGCCGTCCGGGCAGCCGCCAAACTGCGCCGACCGCGCGGGAAGACGCGCGTCAGGACAGGGCCCGCTCCAAATTGTTCCGCACCACGCTGTGCAGCTTGTTCTCGCCGCCCACCCTAGCCCGGACTTTTTCAAGGGCCGCCCGCAGATGGCTCGCAGCGCTTTCCTTGCGGCCGGTGAGTATTTCTATCAAGCCGATATTATTTAGTATCTTCGCTTCCAGCACGGCGGATTTCGTGCCCCGCGCCCGCAGCAACGCCTGGTGCAGCAGAAATTCCGCGCCGGAAACATCCCCGGCCTCATAGGCTTTCATGCCGTTCCTGTTCAGCTCGCCCACCACTTTGACCGCGCACATTACGCCGCCTCCTTGCCCTTGCCTCGCTCTTGCATGATGCCGGAAAGGCACTGGCGCACGGACGACACGCCGCAGGAATGCAAAAAACGCACGGGCACGCCCAGCGCCTTGCTGCGCTGCAGCACTTCCGTGCGGGCGTTGTGGGAAATCATATTGGTCAGCAGAATGGTCATATCCGGGGTACCCATTTTGTCCACCAGGCACGATTCCTTGCCGGTGAAGGTTTTCAGCGTCACGCCGCACTTTTTCGCCGCGCTTTCATAGTCACGCTTCAGTCTGTCCATGCCGCCGATAAGCGCTACGCACATAATGTCTCCTTATGTTTCGACCCAACTATATTGAAAACGATTCTCAAAATCAATCTCTTTTCCGATTTTTTGTGAAAAAAATTACTGCCCGTGCTCCCCACTTGAGAAAAAAATACTGAAAGAATGCGCGATTCGGGAGGACGGCATACCGCCGCTCAAGGGGAGAGCCTTTCCAAAGTCGCTTTCTTTTCTCTCGCGGAAACGGAGGAATCGGGCAGGAAATACACGGGGATACAATTTGAGAGAGAATCCATGATGCCGCCTGACAACCGAATGAGACCGGCAGCATACCATTGCAAATTCGCAACATGATGTCCCGCCATGCCTTTTTCCGTCGCTGGCGCGCAATGCTCCGGTAAAACTCAAGGGGTATCAATAACTATCCAACGAAAAGCATGCCGGAGGAGGCAGTTCATGAAAACACTTGTTTCAAGCCTGCTGTTTGCCTGCCTGGCCTGCTGCCGGCGCACACGGACGCGACGGAAGGAGGGCAACAGGTGTTGGCCATTTACTTTGCCTATTCCGGCAACACCAGGGTTGTGGCGGAAAAGCTCCAGGCCAGAACCGGCGCGGACCTGCACCGGGTGGAAACCGTGCGCAGCTACCCCGTCGAGTACAGGGCGCTTACCGACGAAGCCAAGCGCGAGCAGGAACAGAACGACCCGCCGCAAATCAAAAACCCGACGCCGGACATGCCCGTCTACGACCTTATCCTGGTGGACGGCCCGGTGTGGTGGTGCACGGCGCCCACGCCCCTGATGCGCTTTCTCCGGCAAGCGGATTTCGCGGGCAAAAAAACCGCCGCCTTCCGCACCCATGCCGGGGGCGTGGGCCAGTATTTCCCGCATTTCAAGGAACAGGCCAAAACGCTGTGGTGCTGGAAGGCATTTCCCTGTGGGGCGGCAACGCGCGGGACGCGGCCACGGACAAGGCCCTGGACGAGTGGCTGGCTAAATTGCGCCAGGGGGCTGTTTCTAATTAGCTGTCGAAGCCATTCAAGAATGCAAGCAGGGCTCCGACCTGCTTGCATTCTTGAATGGCTTCGACAAAAAGAATTTGCAAACGGGCCTGGGGCTGTACCGCTTTCTTTCACTCAGCCGACTTTTCCGCTATAGAGGGAGTACTGATGCTCTCTTTCCGACAACCGCCTGTGCGCGAGGGTATTATGAGCGACGACAACAGCACGCCCCCTGAAAAACCCTTCTCCCGCCCGTCCCGGCGCAGCGTGCTCAAGGCCGCCGGGGCCGGTGTTCTGGGCGGCGCGGCGGCCCTGGGCCTGGACGCCTTGCTCCGCGCTTCCGCGTTGGCCGCGCCCGCGCCGCCCGCGCAGGGATCGCCTGCGGGCATGACCTACAGGGTCAACCCTGTCAGCGGGGACCGCGTCTCCCTGCTCGCCTTCGGGTGCATGCGCTTTCCCGTGCGGCCGGAAGCCACTCGTCCCAACGGCCCGGAAATAGACGAAGCAGCCGCCTTCCGGCTTATCGACTACGCCATGGCCCACGGGGTCAATTATTTCGACACCGCCTGGCCCTACCACGGCGGCATGTCGGAAGTGGTGACCGGCAAGGCGCTCAAGCGCTACCCGCGCGAAAGCTTTTTCCTGGCGGACAAGATGCCTACCTTCAGCGAGCCTTCACTAGAAGAAGCCAAACGAATCTTCCGTACCCAGCTTGAGCGCTGCCGGGTGGAGTATTTCGACTACTACCTGCTGCATTCGCTGCGCAGCGTGCCGTCCTATAAAAAGGTCTACGAAGAAAACGGGGTGCTGGCTTTTCTGCGGGAACAGAAGGCGGCCGGGCGCATCCGCAACCTGGGCTGGTCCTTTCACGGCGACCTGCCTACCCTGGACTATGCCCTTTCCCGCGACGTGAAGTGGGACTTCGCCATGGTGCAACTCAACTACCATGACCTGCTGCACGCATACGTCCTCAGACGTTACGAACGCAACGCCACTCCGGCGACGCCTATCCAGGTGCTGGAGCGCATGAAGCGGACCGACATCCCGCTCATGGTCATGGAACCGCTGCTGGGCGGCCGCCTCGCCCGTTTGAACAAAAAGGCCCTGACCGTGCTCCAGGCGGAAGCCCCCCAGGCCAGCGCCGCGTCCTGGGCTTTCCGCTACGCGGCGGAACTGCCCAACGTGCTCACGGTGCTCAGCGGCATGACCTATATGGAGCATTTGCAGGACAATATCCGCACCTACAGCCCGCTCAAGCCCTTGTCCGAGCGGGAGACGGCCGTGCTCAAACGCGCCCTGGACCTGTTCGTCACCCAGGAAAACATCCGCTGCACGGCCTGCGGCTACTGCATGCCCTGCCCCTACGGCGTGGACATTCCGGCCGTGTTCACCCATTACAACTACTGCGTGGACGACGAGTACATTCCCAAAGGCATCAACAGCGCGGACTACGAAAAAGCTCGCCGGGCCTTTCTGGTGGGTTATGACCGCTCCGTGCCCGAGCTGCGCCAGGCCCTGCGCTGTACCGGCTGCAACAAGTGCACGCCCCTCTGTCCCCAGGAAGTCGAAATTCCACGGGAAATGGCGCGGCTTGCCAAGTATATCGAGCAGTTGCGGACCCGAAGCGAGGGAGGAGCGTAAGCCATGTTGCGCAAACTCCGTATCGTCCTTGCCGTGTCCTGTTTCGCGGGGGTGTGCCTGCTCTTCTGCGATGTAAGCGGCATTCTGCCCGTCAAACTCGCCTTTCTCGGCAAAGTGCAGCTGGTCCCGGCCCTGCTTTCGGGCAATTTCGCCGTGGTGGCGGGCCTGGCCGTGCTGACGCTGCTTTTCGGCCGGGTGTACTGTTCCACGCTCTGCCCCCTGGGCGTCATGCAGGATCTGCTGGTCCGGCTGGGCAAGCGCCGCCGCTACAGCTACAGCAAAAACAAGGTCTGGCTGCGCGCGGCCGCGCTGCTGCTGTTCACGCTGGCTTTTTTCGCCGGGGCGCAGCTGCTTTTTTCCATGCTGGAGCCTTACAGCGCCTTCGGCCGCATAGCCGGGAGCCTGCTGGCCCCGGCCTGGCAGTCCGGCAGCAACACGCTGGCCGCGCTGGCCGAACGCGCGGGCAGTTTCGCCGTGGGCCCCACGCCCCTGTGGCAAAAAGGCATGGCCGCGCTGGCCGCCGCCGTGCTCACTTTGGGGGTTATCGGCGCGCTGGCCCTGCGTTCCGGCCGCACCTGGTGCAACACCTTGTGCCCGGTGGGCGCGTTTCTCGGGCTGCTCAGCCGCTTTTCTCTGTTCCGGCCCCGCATTGACGCGGCCGCCTGCGTGCGCTGCGGCCTGTGCGCCAAAAGCTGCAAAGCCTCCTGCCTGGACAGCGTGAGCGCGTCCGTTGACTCTTCCCGCTGCGTGGCCTGTTACAACTGTCTGGAGGCATGCAACCGCCAGGCCATCAGCTACACCCCATCCTGGAAAGCCGGGAATGCGGAAGAGCGAGGCGGGAACCCCGATTTAGCGCGGCGGGCGCTGGTTCTCGCCGGTCTGGCCGCGCTGGGCGCGCCTTCGGTGGCTTCCGCCGCCAGGGCTCCCGGCGGCAAGCCCCTGGATTTTTCCCGCAAAGCCCCGCCCTCGCGCGACGTCCCCATTACGCCGCCGGGCTCTTCGGGCCTGCGGGCCTTTACGGAGCGCTGCACGGGCTGCCAGTTGTGCGTTTCCGCCTGTCCCCACCAGGTGCTGCGTTCCTTTGACCAGGGCCGGGGCATGCTGCAGCCCTCCCTGTCCTTTGAGCACGGCTACTGCCGCGTGAACTGCGTGGTCTGCTCGGAAGTCTGTCCCACCGGGGCCATCCGGCCCATCAACGCGGCGGAAAAAAGCGCCACCCAGATAGGCCGGGCCGTGGCGGACGCCTCGCGCTGCATCGTCAGCGCGGAAAAAGAGGAATGCACCGCCTGCTCCCGGGCCTGTCCCACGGGCGCGGCCGCCCTGGTCAGCCGCAACGGCGGCACCAAATGGCTGGCCGTGGACCCGGAACGCTGCACGGGCTGCGGCGCCTGCGAATACGTCTGCCCGGTGCGGCCCCTGGCCGCCATACGGGTGGAGGCCAACCTTGAACACCGCCGGGTATAGGCGGCTTCTGAACGGAAAAACGAACCGGAGGCTCCATGCAAACCCGCCCCGTGGGCAATACCGGCATCCTGGCCAGCGTCGTCGGGATCGACGCGAAATACCTGGACAACCGCCCCTACGAGGCGGTGGCCCTGGACGGCTTCCGCCTGGGCGGCTTCGCCTCGCACAGTCTGAACGACCCCCTGAACCTGGGCAACGTGCCCGCGCGCTTCTACCTCTGGCTGCGCACGGCCGAGGAAACCATGAAGGGCGACATGCTGCCGTTGCGCAAGACCCAAGGATGAAACCGGGCTTAGGGAACTTTCCGCGACGGCCGGTGCCCGCCACCCTCGGCGTGGTGTTCAAGCAAGGCCGCGTCCTGCTGGTGCGCCGCGCCAACCCGCCGGATGCCGGAAAATGGGGCTTTCCCGGCGGCAAGCTCGAATGGGGCGAAAGCATAACCCAGGGCGCCGCGCGCGAAGTGCTGGAAGAGACCGGCGTTTCCGTGCGCGCCGGTCCGGTGCTCACGGTGCTGGACTGCTTTGACGTGCGGGAAGACGGCCTTCTGCGCCAGCAATTTGTGATGCTGGCGGTTCTCTGCGAATGGATATGCGGCGACCCCGTGGCCAACGACGACGCCCTGGAAGCCCGCTGGTTTTCCGAAAACGAGTGGCGGCAAATGGATCTGGTACTCAGCCAGGACGTGGCGGAAGTAATCCGCCTGGCCCTCTCTTCCAAGTTCGCTGCCGGAGCCATCCAAGAATGAGAGCAGGGCTCCGCCCTGCTCTCATTCTTGGATGGCTCCGACAACTTTCCCGCCCCGCGCCGCAACTGGACGCCCGGCCTAAAAAGCCGTATCCCTTGGCGGCTATGTTTTCCATACTTTTCGCCATGGCTTTGGGGATTCTCCCCGGCCATCTTCTGCGCGGGCGTCCCGCTCTGACGGCGTTTGTGAACCGCGCCACCGGGTGGACCGTGCACGGCCTGCTCTTTTTGCTGGGGGCCGCCCTGGGCGCGGACGCCGCCCTGTTCGCCCAGCTCCCGGCTCTGGGCCTGCGCGGAGTGGGCATAGGCTTTTTGTGCAGCATGGGCAGCGTCCTCTGCGCCCGCTACATGGGCCGGGCCGTGCTTGCTTCCGCCGCCCCGGCCGGGAAAGAGCCGTCCGCTCGTGAACAGTGCGAAGAAAACTGCGGAGCGCAGGCCCTCAAAAGCGCGCTCAAATCTTCCGGCATCATTCTGCTGTATTTCATCTTGGGGCTGGCTTTCGGGCGGCTGGGGGCACAGTTCCCCGGCCAGAGCGGCGGAGCCTGGTCCTTCCTCTTTTCCCTGTTGACGGGCGGCGACCTGACGGAAGCCGTGATCCTGCTGTTGATGTTCAGCGTGGGCATGAGCCTGGGCTTTGACCTCAGCTCCTTCGGCATTATGCGCGAGCTGCGCGGCAAGGTGCTGCTGGTGCCTCTGGCCGTCACGGCCGGGACTTTTTTGGGCTCTCTGGCCGCTTTTGCGCTGCTGCCGGGCATTGCCCTGCCTGAAACGCTGAGCGTGGGCGCGGGGTTCGGCTACTACAGCCTGTCCAGCGCCATAATTACCCAATTGGGGAACCCCGTGCTGGGTTCCACCGCGCTGCTGGCCAATATTTTCCGCGAACTGTTTTCCCTGCTGGCCGCCCCGCTGCTGGCGCGCTTTTTCGGCCCACTGGCGCCGCTGGCTTCCGCCGGGGCCACGTCCATGGATACCTGCCTGCCCATGATCGTGCGCTGCTCCGGGGAACGCTGCGGCATTATCGCGGTGTTCAGCGGCATGCTGCTTACCCTGGCCGTGCCTGTGCTCGTCCCGGCCTTGCTTGCGCTGTCACGCTTTTTGCCGTAATTATTGAGGATGTGGTTTTTGGGAGTATTTTCTCATTCAAATTGTATGGAAAAAATGCCCTGACCTTGCGAAACGAAGTGCAGCAAAGCCCGCGAGATTGGCGCAGGCGGGCTTTGCCGTGCGCAAGAACGACATGGCCACCTTGGAGCTGCTCAATAAGGGCTTTGCGACCGTCAAGTCCAAGGGCATTGAGCAGCAGCTTATCAAGAAATGGATGGGCAAACAGCCCCTCGCAGACAGCGCCTGTCAGGCCTGGCCATGAACCCCAAGATCATGCTTTTTGACGAGCCCACCTCCGCCCTGGACCCGGAAATGATCGGCGAAGTGCTGGACGTCATGGTCACCCTGGCCCGCGAAGTGGCCGACCGCATCGTGTTCATGGACCAGGGCCAGATTCTGGAACAGGGCAGCCCCCCGCGCTTTTTTGAAAACCCCGCCCACCCCAGGCTGCAGCGCTTTTTGAAGCAGATCTTGTAGCGCCCATGAATCTAACAGCGCTACGGCATTCCGCTTGGCTCTAGCGTTTTAAAAGCAAGCCTGCTATAATCCAAGTGCTCTTTCGTAGGGTACTTTGACGCCGTGACCCGGGAAGTCTAGCTCGCTGTACAGCAGCGCAATTTCATCCGGGGCGGCATTTTCGCTGAACCCGCTTTCAAAAAGTGCGCCATCACCGCCTTCCGTGCCCACTACCAAAGCCCTAACCACTCGCTTTACAAAGGAGCAGCGCATGAATCCAATGGTCGGCACTATTACGTCATTGATCGTCACTGTCTTTGCGGCGAGGTATATTCTCAAAAGATACCAGCCGCAAATTGTGCTGCTGACTGCCGGCGTCGCGCTGATGCTTGTGGCGGTCGTTCTGGGGGTTGGGCCCGACACCATCCTTCCCGCCAAGGTCAAAAGCACCGGCTGGATCGGGTTTGACATGTTCAAGTTTGTGGAACGGACCATGAGCGCCCGCGTGGCCGGCCTCGGGCTGATGATCATGTCTGCGGGCGCCTTTGCCACCTATCTGGACAGGGTAGGCGCCAGCCGGGTCATGGTGCTGGCGCTGATCACCCCCCTGCGCGCATTGAAAGCGCCGTATATCTTGCTGTCTGTTGTGTTCGTTATCGGTGCCGCGCTGAAAATGTTCATCGCCAGCGCGGCCGGCCTGTCCATGCTGCTCATGGTCACCACCTTTCCGCTGCTCACCGCCCTGGGGGTAAGCCGCGAAGCCGCCGCCGCCATGGTCGTCACCTGCGGCTGTTTCGACCTGGGGCCGGCTTCCGGCAGCGCCGTGCTTGCCGCCAACAATTCGGGCATTCCCATTGCTCTCTATTTCGTCAAATACCAGATCCCCGTTGCCATACCCGGCTATCTGACCATGGCTGTGTCACATTATTTCGTGCAGCGCCATTTCGACAAAAAGGACGGCGTGGGCATTGCCGGCGGCGTCATGTCCGAAACGGCCACTGTGGAGGACAGCTCCCAGGGTAAGAAGGCGCCGAACTATTACGGGTTCCTGCCTTTGCTGCCGCTCACCTTTCTGTTGGTTTTCAACAATGAAATAGGCATTAAAGGCTTTAACCTGGACCTTGTGACCGTCATGCTGCTGTGTTTCGCGATCACCATTTTCTGCGAATGCCTCCGCACCAGGGACGTGAAGGCGGTCTTCAAGGACTGCATGGTGTTTTTTGAAACCATGGGCAAAATGTTCGTCAGTGTCATCACGCTGATCGTCGCGGGGGAAACCTTTGCCCAGGGGCTTATCGCCACCGGCAGCATCGGCATGCTGATCCAGGGGTCCCAAAGCGCCGGTTTCGGCCCCGCCGCCATGACCCTGGTCATGACCGTACTCATTATCGGGTGCAGCATTGTCATGGGTTCCGCCAACGCGCCCTTTTTCGCCTTTGCCGCTCTGGCGCCCAAAATCGCGGTGGCCATGAAGTTCCACCCTGTCATCATGCTGCTGCCCATGCACCTTATCGCAGGCATGTCGCGTCCGCTCTCCCCCATCGTCGCCATTGTGGTGGCCGTGGCCGGGGTTGCCAACATATCGCCCCTTGAACTGGTGCGGCGCAATGTCATACCGGTATCGCTCTCCATAGTCGTCGTCTTCATTTCTTGCATGATTTACACAGCGACCATTCATTAACCCTCCCCTGAGCTGGTCAACATGCGCAATGTTGATCAGCTCAGGCGACCGACCGCCCCCGGGTCCGCGGAAAAACAGTCTCTGGCGCTTCACTGTCAAACCTGCTATAGCCCGGCTGTTTCGCGTCAAAACTATTTTTCCCGTCCCCGGACCGGTCCGCCGCTCGGGGGCCACAACATGGCGGCATGCCGCCAAGGCCTTTCTATGGTGACTCTTTCCATTGTCAGCCCCGTGCACAATGAAGGCGCGGCCATCCGCATCTTTTTGGACGCCGTGGAAGCGACCCTAGCCCCCCTGGGCCTGCCCTATGAAGTCATTCTGGTGGACGACGGTTCCACGGACGACAGTTGGCAACACATGCGGGACGAAAGTTCCCGCCGCCCAGCATTGCGCTGTCTGCGCCTTTCCCGCAATTTCGGCAAGGAAGCCGCCCTGGTGGCGGGGCTGGAAGCCGCCAAAGGCGACGCCGTGATTACTCTGGACAGCGACTTGCAGCACCCGCCCGCGCTTATCCCGGAAATGGTCCGCATTTGGGAAAGCGGTGAAGCGGACGTGGTGGAAGCCAGAAAAGAGGTGCGCCAGCGCGAATCCAAGCTGGACGGTTTTTTCGCCTCCCTGTTTTACAAAACCTACACTCTGCTCACCGCCTCGGACCTGGAAGGCGCCAGCGATTTCAAGCTGCTGGACCGCAGCGTGGTGGAAGCCTGGAAGCAAATGCCCGAGCGCCGGGTATTTTTCCGGGGCATGATCACCTGGCTGGGCTTCCGGCATCAGAGCATCCCGTTCACCCCGGCGGACCGGCAGAGCGGCGGCACCAAGTGGTCTTTTCTCACCAAGCTGCGCCTGGCTCTGGATTCGCTTACCGCGTATACGTCCAAGCCCCTCTCTCTGATCTGGGTGCTGGGGCTGCTCTTTTTCCTTTTCGCCGTGGTCATGGGTGGGGAAGCGCTGTGGATGAAGCTGAGCGGCCAGGCCCTGACCGGCTTTACCACCGTCATTCTGCTCATTCTGGTGACCGGCGCGGCCATTCTTGCCGCCATCTGCATTCTTTCCGTGTACATCCGCCAAGTCTTTCACGAAGCCAAGGGCAGACCGCGCTACCTGGTCAGCCAGCGCGCCGGGTACGCGGAACCGGAACACCAGTGCCGCCCGCGCGGCCGGACTGCCCTGAACGGGCAACGCTCTCCGGACATGCCGGACTGCCCCGCCCCCCCGGCGGACGGCGGCGGGAAACCCTGAGGCCCGCCATGCGCTGTTTTCTGCACGCCGATGATTGCGGCCTGACGCGCGGCATCACGGAATCCATTCTCGCCTGCCTGGACGCGGGCGCCCTGGCCAGCACCAGCGTGATGATGGGCGGCGCCTACGCCAAAGAAGCCTTGGCCGCGCTGGGCCAAAGGCCTTCCGCCGCAGCCGGGGTGCACCTGAACCTTCTGGAAGGCGCGCCCGTGTCCCCGGCCGCCTCCCTGCCCGAACTGGCCGGCAAGGACGGGCTGTTCCGCCACGGCCTGATGAGCCTGGCCGCCATGATCCGCACCCTGAACAAGCGCCGGAAACAGCGCCTGCTTTCCGAGGCGCGCACGGAATTCTCCGCCCAGATCGACCTGTTCCGCGGCCTTTTGCCGGGTGTGCCCCTGCGCCTCGACGGGCATTTGCACATCCACGCCCTGCCCGAACTGCGCGGCGTGGTGCGGGAGCTGCTGCGCGAATACCCCGTCACCTACGTCCGGGTGCCGTACGAGCCATACCACTCCTCTCCCGCGCCTCTGCTTTTGCAGGTGGCGGGCGGTTTGCGCCGGGGCCTGCTGGCGTTCTGGTCTTCCGGCCTGCGGGAGATGCTGGACGAGACGGGCGTGCCCCACAACCGCTTTCTGGCCGGGGCCTTCGCCAGCGGCAGCCTGACTCTGCCCCGCCTGCGGGCCAGCCTGGAAGCCATCAACCGCACCGCGACCCCGGATGACTGCGTGGAAATCATGGTCCACCCCGGCGGCCTTGCGCCCGGAGAAGAAGCGCCGCACCTCAAGAGCGCCTACAGGAATTTTTACCTCTCGGAGGGCCGGAACACGGAACGCGCCCTGCTTCTTTCCCCGGAACTGCGTGAGCTGCTGGGCGGCAGCCTTGTCGCGCCCGCGGCCTGCTGCCGGGCGGAGGCCGTATGACGCACTGCGCCTCCATCCTGCGCGCCTGGTGTCCGGACAGGGGCGGCCACGCGCTGGTCAAGGCTTTCGCCTTTTTGCTGCTCATCTATTTCGCGGGCATTTTTTCCATTCTGCGGGCCAACAGGCTGTACCTGGACGACATAGGCCGGGCGCTCTACGGCTACGCGGACTGGGCCACGGCTGCGCGGCCCCTGGCGGAACTGCTTTCCTGGCTCTTTTTCCTGGGGCCGGGCACCGTGGATGCCTCGCCTTTTACCCAGATCCTGGCGGCGGCCTTTCTGGCTGCGGCTTCCCTGGCCCTGTGCCTGGCCCTGCGGGTCAAGCCCGGCTACAGCGCGCTTTTGGCCACCGTGCCCGTGGGGCTCAGCCCCTACGGCCTGGAAAACCTGTCCTATAAATTCGACGCCCCGTTCATGGCCTTTGCCATTCTGCTGGCCGTGCTGCCTTTTCTGTTTTTCCACCGCCACCGGCGGGCCTTTTTCATCAGCGCCCTGCTCGGGCTTTTTTGCAGCGCTTCCATCTACCAGGCCGCCTTGGGCGTGTACCTGGCCATAAGCGGGTACTTGCTGCTGCTCCAGCTGGCCTCGCGCAAGAAAACCGTCCTGCTGGCCCATAGCTTTCTGCATCTGGCCCTGCCCTTTATATTGGCGGCGGGGGCATACGCGGCCCAGGCTTCGCTGTGGTTCAAGAACAAGCAGTACGCGGACTACGTGACCCTGCACAGCACCCTGCCCCCTTTAAAAGAACTGCCCGCTGAGGTGGCGGACAACATCGTCTCCTACGCGCAGATGCTGTACACGGACTGGAGCGGCAACGCCCTGGGCTGGCTGCTGGCGGCCCTGACCCTGTGGTTCGGCCTGAACCTGTTCCTGCGTTGGTTGCGCAACTGCCGCCGCACCGGGCTTTCCGCTCTGGTCCGCCTTGCCTTGCTGCTCATTCTGCTGGCCTGTTTTCTGCTGGCCCCGTTGGGCGTGCAGATTCTGCTGCAGTCCCCGGTCTGGTCGCCGCGCACCTTCTGCGGCTTTGGGGTGACCGTGGCGCTGATGCTGCTGGCCCTGCGCGCTTCCGCCAGCCAATGGAAAAGCCGGGCCGCGTTTTACGTCCTGCTGGGCCTGCTCTGCCTGCAGCTCGGCATTTTTTCCCAGGTCTACGGCAACTTGCTGGCCGGGCAGGGCGTTTGGGAACGCAGCCGCATCGCGCTGCTGGTGCAGGGGCTGTCCCGCTTTATCGCGGAAACGGACTCCACCCGCATCGTGTTCACGGGCAGCGTGGGGCAGACGCCGCTGATCACCGTGCCCGCCCGGCATTTTCCCCTGCTGGAGCGCATGGTTTCCGTGCCCTTGACCAGCCGCTGGCGCTGGGGCTATGAGCAACTCAAGATTTTCGGCGTGTACGTTTCGCCGGGCAGGGCTCTGCGGCCGCGCGAACGCCTGACCATGTTCATGGATACGCCCGCCTACCGCCTGGAATTGACGGAAGACGGCATGGGCGTCGTGACTTTCAGAAGCTTTTAACCACACACGGCGGAGGCAGTATGGCCCGCAACTGGATTGAATACTGGAACCAGAAAGATTCCATGACCGGCGGGCTGTGGCAGGCCCAGGCGGATTTTTTCGTGCGCCAGGCCAGCCGGGAACTGTCTTTCGGGCCGGACGACGTGCTGCTGGACATAGGTTGCGGCAACGGCTACGTCACCGCTTCCCTGGCCACGCGCGTGAAAGAAGCCCACGGCGCGGACACCTCGGAAGTCAGCGTGGAGCAGTCCAGGGAACGCTACGAGGGTATTCCCAACCTTTCTTTCCACACCCTGCCGCAAGATGATTACCTGGACCTGGAAAGCCTGCCCGTGCGGGGCGTCACCCGCATGATCTGCGTCAGCGTGGTGCAGTACTACAAATCCCTGGACGAGCTGCGCCGGCTTATCGCCAACGCCAAGCGCGTTGCCGCGCCTTCCTGCCGCATGCTTATCGCGGACCTGCTGGTGGACTACAATATCTATAAAGATGTCACCGGCGTGCTGCTGGGCGGCTTGCAGTCCGGCACCTTTTTCGCCAAGCTGAAGGAAGTCGTTTCCGGCAACCACAGCCTCTACTCCCGCATTCGGGCCGCAAACCCTGTGCTGACCATGAAAAAGAGCGACCTGGAAGAAATCTGCCGGGCGGAAGGGGTAAAGCTGCGCCTGATCACCCGCAACGTCACGGGCAACTGCTTCCGGGCCCACGCGCTTATCGATCTTTTCCCCAATGGCCCGGAGAACGCGTGAGCGGAGAAACCCCTTCCGGCTCTTCTGAAAGCCGGACGCTGCTGCACAGGGCCGCCCACGCCCTGGCGCCGCTTTTGCGCCTGCTCGCGCGCAAGGGCGGCTCGGAATATTTCGACCCCGTGGAATTTCTGCGCTTCTGCTGCCAGGGCCTGGCCAACACCCTGCTGGATTTCTGCGTGTATTTCGCGGTCAGTTACGTCATGCCCCTGTTCGCCGCCAGAATCGTGTCCTGGGCCGTGGCCACCTCGTTCAGCTACGTGTTCAACAAGCGCTGGGTGTTCCGCGCGGAAGTGTCGGGCGGCACGCCCATCCTGCGCTTTACCGTGGTCAACGTGGCGAGCCTGCTTTTCGGCCTCGCCATGATGCAGCTTTTCGTGTGGCTGGGCTGGGGCCGTTTCGTGGCCTACCTGGTCACCCTGCCGGCCATAGCCCTGGGCAACTATTTCGGCTATAAGCTTTGGAGCTTCAAAGAAGGCTGACGGCCGCATTCCACGGTTTCCGCCTTTCGACCGGCAGCCTTCTCCCTCACCCCTTCGCTCGGCGCGTTGCCGCCAGGAGGTCCCATGCAAACGTTCCGTCTGGGAAGAACAGGTCTCACCGTCAGCCGTAGCGCGTTCGGCGCGCTGCCCATCCAGCGCATTCCCGTTGAGGAGTCCACCCGTATCCTGCGCCGCGCGGTGGACGGGGGCATCAACTTTTTCGATACCGCCCGCAACTACACGGACAGCGAGGAAAAAGTGGGCGCGGCCTTTGACGGCATGCGCCAGAAGCTGATCATCGCCACCAAGAGCAAGGCCACGAACGCCGACGTCATCCGCAAGGACATTCAAACGTCTCTGAATAACCTGCGCACGGACTATGTGGACATTTACCAGTTCCACAACACCAAAACCGTGCCCATGCCGGACGACGGCACCATGCGTTACGAAACGTTCCTGGAACTGAAGGCTTCCGGGGCCATACGCTTTATCGGCCTGACCGCGCACTCCGTGGACAACGCCATCAAGGCCGTGAAGTCCGGGCTATACGATACCGTGCAGTTCCCCTTCAGCCTGCTGGCTTCCGGCAAAGACCTGGAACTGCCCGGCCTGTGCCGCGACGCGGACGTGGGTTTCCTGGCCATGAAAGCCGTTGGCGGCGGACTTATCCGCAATATTCCCGCCACGTTCGCCTTTTTGCGCCACCAGGGGAACGTGCTGCCGCTGTGGGGCATCCAGAAAATGGAAGAACTGGAGGAGTTCCTGACCCTGGAAAAAAATCCCCCGGCCTGGAACAAGAGCATGGAAGAGGCGGCGGAGGCGGAAAAAACCTCCCTGGGCAAGTCCTTCTGCCGCGCCTGCGGCTACTGCCTGCCCTGCCCGGCGGAGATTGAAATCCCCACCGTGGCCCGGCTGATGCTGCTTCTGGGCCGCGCGCCCTGGAAGCGTTTCGCCACGCCCGAGTGGGTGCAGAAAATAGCCAAGGCCCACGATTGCACGCACTGCGACGCCTGTAAAAGCCGCTGTCCGTATGAACTGGACACGCCCGCCCTGGTGGCGGAAAACGCGTCCGGGTACGAAAAGTTCATGCGCGAGAAAGGCGTTATCTAACCTGCCGTTCCCCGTCCTTTCGGCCGGCAACGCCGCACGCGCGGGGTTGCCGGCCGCGTTTTTTCCGGGCAGTTATAAAGTGCTCTGTACCGCCTTCCCTTTTCCGTCAGGTTGAGTTAATAAGAAAGAATCCTGATAACCTGTTGTTTTTGATCCCCCAAGGAGAAGCATATGGAACGCAAAGGCGTGATTACGTTTAAAGGCAACCCCATGACCCTGCTGGGCACCCCGCTGCAAAAAGGCGATACCGCCCCCAATTTCGCGGCCCTGGCCAACAACCTGACCCCCAAAGGCCCGGCCGACTACAAAGGCAAGGTGCTGATCCTTTCCGTAGTGCCTTCGCTGGACACGGGCGTGTGCGACTTGCAGACCAAGCGCTTCAACCAGGAAGCCGGCGCGCTGGGCGACAAAATCCAGATCCTGACCATTTCCTGCGACCTGCCCTTTGCCCAGTCCCGCTGGTGCGGCGCGGCGGACGTGAAGAGCCTGGAAACCTTGTCCGACCACCGCGATCTTTCCTTTGGCATGGCCTATGGCGTGGTCATCAAGGAACTGCGCCTGCTGACCCGTTCCATTTTCGTCATCAACCCCCAGGGCAAAATCACTTACAGCGAAATCGTGCCGGAAGTGACCCAGGCCGTGAATTTTGACACGGCGCTCGCGGCCGCCAAAGCCGCGCTGTAAGAATTCCGCCACAATCAGCGTATAAAAATGAACCGGGAGTGGTGTTGCACCACTCCCGGTTCATTTGCTTTTCCTTAGAAAGAGCACTCCCCTTCCCCCGGGCGTCAGCCGCGCACCCCTTACACCCAGCGCACCTGCAGCGGGTTGCGCACGGGCACGGCGCGGTACTGGACGGTGGGCTGGCCGAAGACCACGGCGCCGCGCACGGTATGGCCTTCCGGTATGCCCAGGAATTCCTGGATGGGCGCGGAAACTTCCGCGGCCCGGATAAGGTAGCCGCCCCAACAGCAGCCCAGGCCCTGGGAATGGGCACCCAGGTTGAAATAGGTCAACGCGATGGCGGAATCCACGGCGCCCCAGGCGGCCTTGTCGCTGGTGTGGGCAATGACCGCGTTGGGCGCGCCGCGCAGGATCACGTCGTCCCCGCCGCGATAGCGCTTGAGAATGCCGTCAATGGCGTAACGGGCCGCGTGCCTGGGGTTGGCCCGGGCGTCCGTGTCGAACCACTGTGCCACCAGGTCGGAAAGGCGGCGCATGGATTCCCGGCCTTCCACCACCACCCAGCGCACCATCTGGTTGTTGCCGCCGCTGGGGGCCAAACGGGCCACCTGCAGCAGCGCCTCAATGCGCTCGCGCGGCACGGCCCGCTCTTCGAAACGACGCGCGGAACGGCAGGAACGCATGAGTTGGCGTGCCTGGGCAAAAGAGACGTCGTGCTCGGGACGGATGGGTTCGATATCCTCGCCGTCCACCACTTGCAGACGTATGGCCATGACCGGGCAGACGGCGGCGCAGTGGCCGCAGCGGGTACAGCGCCCGGCTTTTTCCGGGGCCAGGGCGGGATAGCCTTCGGCATCCAGAGTCAAGAGGCCCCTGGCGCAGACTTCAAGGCATAGGGAATCGCGCAGACATTCTTCTCGGGCAACGGAAAAAAGATCCATGGGCGCCTCCTGGCTGTTGCGGTTCGAGCCAGCATAAAGAGAAAGGGAGCGCCCGGTCAAGGCGCCCCCTTTCCGGCAGCGGCCTCTTTTGGCGTGATACCGCGTCAGGCTCGTCCCGTGCGAAGCTCATGTATGTCGCAATACACATCGCTCCGCCCGGAATTGACTCGGCCGTCCTGGCCCTCGCCTTTCGGGCGGCAAAGCCGTCCAATTCCGCTTTCCTGCGGAATTGTCGCCTTCCTTGTCTGACGCCAAAATAGACCGCTGCCTCTTGAGTTACTGCATAAGGATAAAGTTGGTTATCATCATGACCACGGCCCCGATCAGCATGGGGATGGCGGTACGGCGCACCACGGCCATGGGGCTGATGCCCGCCGCGCCCGCCACCGCGATAATCACCCCGGCCACCGGCGACATGGCCCGGATCATGCTGGCCGTGAACTGCATGGGCGTGACCAGCTGTTCCACACTGCCGCCCAGGGCCGGGGCCACGGTGGCGGCCAGGCTGGCAAAGCTGGTGTACGCGCCCACCCCGCTGCCGGTGAGAAAGGTCACCAGGCCCACAATGGCGGTGAGCACCACGGTCATGGGGGAAAGCCCCAGGCCCAGCCCCTGCGCGCCCTTGATGATCATGCTGATCAGGCCCGTGGAGGTCAGACCGGCGGCGAACACTTCCGCCGCGATGATCAGGGAAACGATGGTGGCAAACATGTTGCCCATGCTCTTGAACATGGCCATGGCGTCTTTGAGCACCTTGCGCACGTCGCGCAGCCGGACCAGCTCTATAATGACGGCAAAAGCCCAGACCATGAACAGCGCGGTGATGGTGTCCAGCTTGACCTTGGGATACACCATTTTGCTGAAAACGATGAGCAGGATGATGGGCAGGATAGGAATGATGGCGTACCAGGACGGGCTGTTCTTGATTTCCGCCTTGGTCTCGGCCACGGTTTCGTAATCCTCGCCGCCCTTGAGGTCAAAGTAGCGCTGGATGAAAGCGTGCAGAACGGCGATGACGATCAGCGCCGGAGCGGCCACGGGCAACTGGTACTGAACGAAATAGACGATGGGCTCCAGACCGGCCGTCTTGGCCGCCAGCAGCGAAGTGCCGGAAGCGGGCCCCATGGACATGCCGCCGGAAGTGCCGATAACGGCGGCCGCCGCCGCGCGGGAAACTCCCACGCCCACCAGCACCGGGTACACGGCCACCAGCAGCAGCATGGCAAGCCCCGCCGCGCTGGGAATGACTATGTATACGATCTGGCCCAGCAGGTAGCTGAGCGCCAGCACCAGGTAAGGCTGGCGCAGGGCTTTCAGCGGCATGGTGCTGACGCGTACCAGGGCGTCGGAAGCGCCTATCTGCGTCATGTAGGAGGCGAAACCGCCCGCCGCCATGATGATCAGCCCTATGCCGCTGGCCTGGCGCATGCTGATGATGCGCATCAGGTCTATCATGTCGAACCAGATGAAGCCCGTGGAAGGCACGTTCTTGGGCAGGATCACGGTGACCCCGGAAAGCACGGCGGCGATGATCATGATGAAACCGGCCGCGAAAAGAATCATGTGGGTCTGGTACTTTTTGACCAGCAGCCAGCCAGCGGCCAGCGTGACGAGAATGGCGATATACGGTGCGATGCCCATTGCAACCTACCTGCTTACATTTTGCTGTGGCGACAGCGCCGGAAACCATGCCTCAAAAACGACCGCACCTGTCCGTGCTGTTCCCCTTTGATCGGGAATAGCGGCGCGAAATACAAAGCAATTGATACTTTTATTTCTTACTTATAAAGTTTATGGGATTTAATTACCACATTGCCTTACAATGGGTCAACCGGGTAAATTCTCCCGGTGCGCACATGCGCAACAGCCAAAATCCCCATACGCCGGAGCATATATGCCGCACCGACCCTTTCTGGACAGACTCGCCGGGCTCGCCAGCCTTACGCCCAACGAAAAAAAACTGGCCCGCCACTTTGAAAAGGAATACCCGGCCCTGGCTTTTGACAACCTGGCCAGCCTCAGCGCCAAAGTGGGAGTGGGCAAATCCACGGTCTCCCGTTTTATCGCCCGGCTGGGGTACAAAGATTTCCACGTGTTTCTGCGGGAACTCAGAGGCGAGGTGGCGGGGAATCTGGACAACCCGCTCAAGCGGCATGCAAAGCTCAAGGTCCCCGGCGACGCGGCGGTTCCGGAAACCTACCTGCACACGCATCTGGAAGAGGTACGCATCAACCTGCAGCAGACGGAAGAGCGCATCCGGAGAACGGAGTTCGGCAAGACGCTGGATTTGCTCTGCGACGAAACAAAGCACCTGTACATGTTGGGCTGTGCCAGCGCGGAGCCCGTGGTCACGTATTTTTACCTGCTTCTCCGCTATCTGCGCGGCTCTGTTACCTTGCTGGACGGCAACAGCCCCACCCTTGCCCACCGCATGGACGATGTCTCCGGCAAAAGCGTGTTGTTCGCCATGGCCTTTAACCGCTATCCCACGCTCACCGCGTCCATGCTTCGCTACTTCAAGGACAAAGGCAGCGAGGTGGTGCTGCTGACGGACAGACACACCTGCCCCATGCTCAGCGCCGCCACCGTGCCGCTTATCGTGCACGCGGAAGGCCACGGCATGTTCAAAACCCGCTGTTCCGCCATGGCCGTCATGGAAGCGCTGCTCGCGGCCATGACCCCCCGCCTGGAGCACAATATTCCCAAGCGTTACGTGGCGATGCGCGACGTGATGCGCCACCTGAACGTGTACATCAGCGAGTGAGCCGGGGCCCGCTGACCGGTATGCAAAATAAAAATGCCCCCGCGACCGACGGGGGCATTCGCATTATGCGGGCACGCGGCCGGAGAGTTCCGGCCGCATGAACCGTTGACTAGTAACGATACTGGAAGCTGAGAATGGCGGCCCAGGGGTCGGACGTGTCGCCCCACTGGTTGGAGCGCTGCTTGCTCAGATCCAGTTTGGAATAGTAGAAATCAAGGCCGATGGAGAAGTTGTCGCTGACCTTGTAGCCGTTTTCCCATTCAAACACGTACGCGGTATCGGAAGAGATCATGTACGCATAGTGGGAGTTGGCGTTGCCGGCCTGGCTGTAGAAACG
>JAVBNC010000117.1:0-14631 GCA_031551765.1 Desulfovibrionaceae bacterium | reverse complement strand
GTCCATCCCGCCTATGCCGAACATGGAGGCCTCCGGCGGCCGGGGGAAGGGGAGAAACTTTTTTGCAAAAAAGTTTCTCCCCCTCCCCCGGACCCCCATCCTCTCTTCAAAAAACTTCAGCGAGGGAGGATGAGGGGTCGTTTTTCAAACGTAGCGTATATCTGTTGCGGGGGAAAGTCCCCTATTATTCCCACTCGATGGTGCTGGGCGGCTTGGACGAGATATCGTACACCACCCGGTTCACCCCGGCCACCTCGTTGATGATGCGGCGGGAAATGGTGCCCAAAAGCTCGTGGGGCAGCTGGCTCCAGTCCGCGGTCATGGCGTCCACACTGTCCACTATGCGCAGGGCCACCACGTTTTCGTAGGTCCGGGCGTCGCCCATCACACCCACGGTGCGCAGGGGCAGCAGCACGGCAAAGCCCTGCCAGACCTTGCGGTACCAGCCGGAAGCCACCAGTTCCTGCTGTACTATGGCGTCCGCTTCGCGCAGCACGTCCAGCTTGGGCTTGCTGACCGCGCCCAAGAGGCGCACGGCCAGGCCCGGGCCGGGGAAGGGGTGCCGCCAGATAAGCTGGTCCGGCAGGCCCAGTTCCGTGCCCACCCGGCGCACTTCGTCCTTGAACAGCTCGCGCAGGGGCTCAATGAGCTTGAGGTGCATCTTTTCCGGCAGCCCGCCCACGTTGTGGTGGCTTTTGATGACCACGCCCTTGGGGGAATAAGACTCAATGACGTCCGGGTACACGGTGCCCTGGCCCAGGAAGGTGACGCCCTCTATGGACTTGGCCTCTTTTTCGAAGACCTCGATAAAGGCCGCGCCGATGATCTTGCGTTTCTGCTCCGGATCTTCCACCCCGTCCAGGCGTTCCAGGAACATTGTTTCCGCGTTGATGTAGTGCAGGTTCAGGCCGGGCATGTGCTTTTCCAGCATGGCCTTCACTTCCGCGCCTTCATTTTTGCGCATCAGGCCGTGGTCCACGAACACGCAGTGCAGGCGCGGGCCTATGGCCCGGTGCAGAAGCGCCGCCACCACCGTGGAATCCACCCCGCCGGAGAGCGCCAGCACCACTTTGCTGTCGCCCACCGTGGCCGCGCATTCGGCCACGCAGCGTTCCACAAAGGAGGTCATGCTCCAGTCGGCCTTGAGCTTGGCCACGTCGAACAAAAAGCTCTGCAGAATGGCGGAACCGTGTTCCGTGTGGTGCACTTCCGGGTGGAACTGCACGGCGTAGAGGCGGCGTTTTTCGTCCATCATGGCCGCGACGGGCAGGGTGGGCGTGGAAGCGATAACGGAAAAGCTCTGCGGGACGGCCGCCACGTGGTTGCCGTGGCTCATCCACACCGCGCAGTTCTTTTGCCCTTTCAGGCCGTTCCAGAGCGGGGAGGGCGCGGTGACGGAAAGTTCCGCGCGGCCGTATTCCCGGTCTTTGGCGTGGGCCAGCTTGCCGCCCAGGCTGTGGGCCAGAAGCTGCATGCCGTAGCAAATGCCCAGCACGGGCACGTTCAGTTCCAGAAGCTGCGGGTCCAGGGTGGGCGCGCCGGGCTCCCCCACGTCGTCCGGGCCGCCGGAAAGGATGAGGGCGTCCGGCTTGGCCGCCTTGATGGCGGAAAAAGGGGCGGTGCAGGGGTGGATTTCCGAATACACCCCGGCTTCGCGCACGCGGCGGGCGATAAGCTGCGTGTACTGGGCCCCGTAGTCAATGACGATAACCTTGCTGTAGCTCATACCTTTCCTTTAGCCTGAAATGGCGGGCGCCCGTTTTCGGGAGCCAAGGGACTGTTTCTATTCCACCCGGTAGTTGGGCGCTTCTTTGGTGATAATGACGTCGTGCACGTGGCTTTCGCGCAGACCGGCGGAAGAGATCTCCACCATCTGGGCGTTGGCGCGCAGGCTGGGCAGGTCTTTGGCGCCCACGTAGCCCATGCCGGAACGCAAGCCGCCCACCAGCTGGTACAGAGTGTCCGCCACCGGCCCTTTGTAGGGCACCCGGCCCACAATGCCTTCCGGCACAAGCTTTTTGCTCTTTTCCTGGAAGTAGCGGTCGGAACTGCCGTCTTTCATGGCGTCTATGGAGCCCATGCCGCGATAAATCTTGTAGGTGCGGCCTTGGTAGAGAATGGTTTCGCCGGGGCTTTCCTCGCTGCCCGCGAACATGCTGCCGATCATCACGCTGTGCGCGCCCACGGCCAGGGCCTTGGCCACGTCGCCGGAATATTTGATGCCGCCGTCCGCAATAAGGCAGCGGTCCATTTCCTTGGCCGCCTTGGCCGCGTCCAGCACGGCCGTGATCTGGGGAACGCCCACCCCGGCCACGATGCGGGTGGTGCAGATGGAACCGGGGCCTATGCCCACTTTCACCGCGTCCGCCCCGGCTTTGAGTATGGCTTTCGCCCCTTCGTAGGTGGCGATGTTGCCCGCCACCAGCTGGCAGTTGGGGTAGGCGGCCTTGACGTCCTTGATGGCCCGCAGCACGTTGGCGGAATGGCCGTGGGCCGAATCCAGCACCAGAAAGTCCGCCCCGGCGGCCAGCAGAGCCTCGGTCCGGGGCAGGCAGTCCGCGCCTATGCCTATGGCCGCGCCCACGCGCAGGCGGCCGCTGTCGTCCTTGCAGGAATCCGGGTATTTGCGGATTTTCTCGATGTCTTTCATGGTGATGAGGCCGCGCAGGCGTTTCGCGTCATCCACCACCAGCAGTTTTTCAATGCGGTTGGCGTGCAGGTGCTCTTTGGCATCTTCCAGAGTGGTGCCCACGGGCACGGTGACCAGGCGGCGGCTGGTCATCACTTCCTTGACCAGGGTGGTGCTCAGGTCTTTGACGAAACGCACGTCCCGGTTGGTGAGTATGCCCACCAGCTTGGAACCGCGCACCACGGGCAGGCCGGAAACGCGGTACTCGCTCATCAGCAGCAGGGCCTCGGCCACGGTGCTGTTGGGGCTGATAGTCACCGGGTCGGTGATCATGCCGCTTTCGGATTTTTTGACTTTTTCGACCTCGATCTTCTGGCGTTCCACACTCATGTTCTTATGGACCACGCCCACCCCGCCGTTGCGGGCCATGGAAATGGCCATTTCCGCTTCCGTCACCGTGTCCATGGCGGCGGAAATCAGAGGGATATTTAAGGAAATCGAGGGGGTAAGCTGGGTATGGACGTCGACCTGGTCGGGGGTAACTTCTGAAAAGGCGGGCAGGAGGAGGACATCGTCAAATGTCAGCCCCTTGCGTATGGCGGTGCTCATGCGGAACTCCTGGCAGCGGTGATGACTCCGGCGGAACCCAGGGTCGCGCGCGCCGCCAGGCGCGGGGAGGGCCTGAAATCCGTCAAGTAATCAGCATAAAATAGTCCGCGCTCCGCCGTTCTGTCAAGGGAGCAAGTTCGGAAAAGCGGGCGCAATGCGGCGTGAAAACGCCGCCTCCCGCGCCCGCCCGGAGATTCCAGAGCCTGTTGCCGTTATGAGGATTTTTGTTCTCTGCCAAGGAAGAAGCCTTTTTTGTGGAGGGAGTGTACTCTGATGGTACTCGACCGGAATAAAAAAGGTTTCTGACGCGGGCAGAGGGCAAAAAGACCGTAACGGTGACAGGCCCTAACGGCACACGTCCAGCATGCGCTGCAGGGCCAGGTGCGCGTCAGCCATGACGGCCGGGTCCAGGGTCACCACGTTGGCCTGGCCAAAGGGGTTTTGGGGGTCCGCTATGGCTTCCAGGGTCTGCAGCAGTTGCAGGGGCCTCGTGCGGTCCATGTGCGAGCATTCGCTCTCCACAATGGGAATGACCCTGAGGCGCCGGGCATGGAGGTCCCCCAGGCGTTCCACCAGGTTCACTTCCGTGCCGATGGCGATATTGCTGCCGTTGGGGGCGTTCTTCACGTAGTTGACGATAAAGGACGTGGACCCGGCGGCGTCGGCCGCGGCCACCACTTCCGGCGAGCATTCCGGGTGCACGATGACGCGCAGGTTGGGAATTTCCGCCTTGCGGCTGCGGATCTGGCGCACGTTGAAGCGGGCGTGGATGGCGCAACAGCCCGGCCACATCAGCAACTGGGCTTTTTTCGCGGCTTCGCGGTCCAGTTCGGCCCCGCCGTTGCGGATATTGAGCATGTGCCGGGCGTCCCCTTTGGGCATGCCCAGAATGTCCGCCGTGTTCCAGGCCAGGTGCTTGTCCGGCAGGAAGAGGACGGCGTCGCCCTGGCTAAGCGCCCAGCGCAGCATGGTTTCCGCGTTGGCGGACGTGCACACGCTGCCCCCGTGCTTGCCGGCCACGGCTTTCACGGCCACGGAAGAGTTGACGTAGGCCAGCGGTATAACCTTGCGTCCCTGCGAAACGATGTCCAGTACGGTTTCCACCAGCGCGGACGGGGCCATCTGGGCCATAATGCAGTTGGCGGTCATTTCCGGCAGGTGCACCTTCTGGCCGGGCGCGGCCAGCAGCGCGGCGGATTCCGCCATAAAATACACGCCGCAGAACACGATGTGCTCCGCGGAAATGTCCGGCACCTTGCGGGCCAGTTCCAGGGAATCGCCGCGCAGGTCCACGTGGCGGATGACGCTGTCGTCCTGGTAATGGTGGCCGAGTATGTGCACCCGCGAGCCCAGCTTGCCGCGCAGCTCGTCAATACGCTCGGCAATGGCTTCCGGGTTGGAGAACGTGGCATTGATCATGGGCTTTCCTTTGTGATGCGCATGCTGAAGTCGGCGGCGGGAGCGGAATGGGTGAGACGCCCGGCGGAGACGAAAGTGGGGGTTCTGCCCCCGGACAGGGAAAGCAGGCGGATATTGTCCAGGGTGACGCCGCCGCTGATTTCGGTTTCAATGCTTCCCGGAACCAGGGCCAGAGAGGCCTGGATTTCGTCCGGCCCCATATTATCCAACATAATGCGTTCCACGGCGCAGGCAAGCGCTTCCCGCACTTCGTCCAGGTTGCGGCATTCCACCTCAATGGGCGGGCAGGGGGAATAGGCTTCGCGCAACAGTTCCACCGCCCGGGTGATGGAACCGGCCGCGTCGATGTGGTTGTCTTTGAGCATCAGCATGTCCGCAAGGTTCTTGCGGTGGTTCCTGCCGCCGCCCATGAGCACGGCGTATTTGGCCGGGTAGCGCAGCCCGGGCTGGGTTTTGCGCGTGTCCAGCAGGGTAATGCCCGTGCCTTCCAGCGCTTTGACGTATTCCGCCGTCAACGTGGCGATGCCGGAAAGGTGGCAGATAAAATTCAGGATGACCCGTTCCGCTTTCAGGATACGGCGCGCGCCGCCCTGAATGGTGGCGATGACCTCCCCGGGCCGCACGGCATCGCCGTCGCTGTTGCAGCTGGTGACGCTGCAGGCCAGGCTTTCCTTTTCCGGCAGGGCTTCCTGCATGATAATGGGGATGAGCGGCAGCCCGGCCACGATAGCCTCTGACTTGGCGCGTATTTCCGCCACCAGCGTGTCCGCGGGGCCGAACACGGCGGCGGAGGTAAGGTCGTCGCCGTCTTCGCGCAGGGCCAGGGTGATGCAGTCGTAGAGATGGCGTCTGGCTTCGCCATCAAAAAAAATTCCGAAGGTATCCTGTTTCATGGATTGTAAGGGCTGGCACGAGGTGATAGGAGTCAGGGCCGCAACAGGTGATCGTTTTGACTCTTTGTAGGTGTCTTGCTTCGTTTCGTCAAGAAAAGGGCGGAGCCGGACGCATTTTGTTCCACCCGGCTTCCGCTTTCCTTGCTTGACGCCGAAATGGGCCGCTGCCGCGGGCTTATGTATTGAAGGTGCCTATGGCGAAACCGCTTCTTCCCCAGACCGACCGGGAACAGACCCAGGATACCGCCGCGCGGCCCCTGCCGCAGGCGGAAGCCCGCACGCTGTTTACCGCGCCCGGTGCCCAGGATGGGGAAGAAGAGCAGCCCGCCCCGCCGGATTTCGACCACCCCGCCGACCTTGCCGACCACCTGGAAAGCCTGCCCGTGGCCGAGCAGATGGAGATTCTCTCCACCCTGCCCGCCGAAGAAGCCGCCGACGCCCTGGCCGAAATGGAAGAGCACGACCGGGTCGAGCTGCTGGAAAACCTGGACCCGGACCTGGCCTCCAATCTGGTGGCCGCCATGTCGCCGGACGACGCCGCCGACATTCTGGACGAGCTGGAAGAAGACCACCGGGACGAACTGCTCAACAGCCTGGATACGGAAGACGCCGCCGAAATCCGCCACCTGATGGCCTTTGACCCGGACACGGCGGGCGGGGTGATGAACACCGAGGTGTTCACCCTGGAACAGAACCTTACCGTGGACCAGGCCATAGCCAAGATGCGCAGCGGCATCGAAGACACGGAAATCCCATACTACGCCTACATCGTAACCGACGCCAACGTGCTGGTGGGCGTGCTTTCCCTGCGCAACCTGCTCATTTCCCGGCCCGGCACCCTGATAGCCGACAGCATCAGGGACCAGACCGTCATTTCCGTGCGCTACGACCAGGAGCGGGAAGAAATAGCCCGGCTGATGAGCCACTACAACTTCATGGCCCTGCCCGTGGTGGACGAAAACGGCAGGTTCATGGGTGTGGTCACCCACGACGACGTCATCGACATTATCCAGGACCTGGCCAGCGAAGACATGCTGGGCATGGTGGGCGCGGGCCAGGACGAAACCGTGGACACCCCCTGGCTGGAATCCGTGACCATGCGCCTGCCCTGGCTCATCCTGAACATGATCAACTCGGCTTTGTCCGCCACCGTGGTCTATATTTTTGACGGCACCATCGCCAAAATGGCGCTGCTGGCCGTGTTCATGCCCATGGTGGCCAACCAGGCGGGCAACACCGGGCAGCAGGCCCTGGCCGTGATGATCCGCCAGCTGGCCACGGAGCGTTTCGAGCGCCGCCGCGCCTGGTGGGCCGTGTTCCGCGAGGTGCGCGTGGGCTTCATCAACGGCGCCATCGTGGGTTTTCTGACCTGGTGGGCCGTCTATTTCTTCACCGGCAGCATCCCCCTTTCCACGGTCATGGTTTCCGCGCTGATAGCGGACATGCTTCTGGGCGCCCTGGCCGGTTCCTCCATCCCCCTGATCCTCAAAGCCGTGGGCCGCGACCCGGCCCAGGCTTCCAGCATCTTCCTGACCACGGTCACCGACGGCGCCGGGTTCTTCATTTTCCTGGGGCTGGCTACTATCTTCCTGCTCTAGAGCAGTTTCGCTTTGAGATTGTCGCTTAACGGCGGGCAAAGCCCGCCTACGCCAATCTCGCGGCAAGGATCTGAGGACAAATCCTTGCAGAGCAGATGAACATTTTCAATGTTAATCTGCTCTAATTAATTGACGAAGCCATCAAAGAGTGGAAGCAGGGCAGCGCCCTGCTCTCGTTCTTAATTGGCTTCGACAACTAATTGCTTCCGGCCGCCTTGGCCGCTTCCCTCGCTAATATGGCGGCTGCCGCGTCCGTGTTGAAACAGCCGCATTTGCAGACCGTGCCCAGCTTTCTGGCGGCCTGTTCCGGGCTGCGTTTTTGGCGGCGCACGTCCTCAAGCAGTTCCTGGGCCAGGATGGGGGAAACGCGCAGGTGGCCGCACAGGCTTAACAGTTCTCCGATCCAGGGGTTTTCCCGCAGCAACTCCGGCGGCGCGAAAATGCCGAGATCAAGGTGCACCCCGGCCAGTTCCAGGCCTTCTTCCTTGCAAATGTCCGCCACCAGCTTTTCCGGCGCGGCCACCACCACGCACAGGCCCGTGTCCAGGGCGTGCAGGCGGCGCAGGGCTTCGCGAAAGGCTTTTTCGTTGCTGAAGGTAACGTGAAAGGGAACCCCGTCCCGCATCTTGGCCAGTATGGCTTCCGGCGTGGTGCCCAGGGTGCTGCCCGTGGGGCCGCTGCCGAAAGCCACGGGTTGCAGAGGCAGCAGGGCGTCGAGGCAGCGCGTGATTTGCGCTCCGGAACCCGGCATGGTGCCGCCCGAAGCCCGGATGTGAATGATGTAGTCGCCCTGGTTCTGGGCGCGGCGGTGCATGGTGTGGGTCATGGGCGCTGCTCCTTCCAGGCGGCCGCAAGGCCGAGGTTGGCTTTCCGGTTACTCTGGATGGGGCGGGAAACGGTCGCCAGGCTTTGCTTCACGGCGCCTTCCAGGACGGGGTTCAGCAGCAGGTTCACGGCCGTGCACACCTTGCGGCTTTGTACCGCCTTTTCGGCGGCATCCAGAAAGGCGGGCAGTTGGGACGGGGCCAGCACACATTCCAGCACCACGGAGAGCACCAGGATACCGGCCAACTCTTCGGGCAGGCGCGGCGGTTCGCCTTGCAGCAGGCTGCTGTAGCTGGACAGGGACGTGACGGGAAAACCCTGACCAAGCAACTCCAGACGCACGCCTTCCGCCTGGCCCAGGCGCACGCAGCCCAGGGGGCGGCCCAGTTCCAGGCGTATGCTGGTGGTGGCCGACGGCAGGCCGCCTTTGGCGTCGCAGTACTTCACGTCCAGAGTGGGGACGCGGCCCGTGACCTTCACCTTGTCGTCCGTGGGCGCAATCATGCGGCCGAAGCCCTTTTTGATCAGCGACACGGGGTCCGTTGTTTCCTCAAAAGCGGAACCGGGGCAGGCGAGCGAATCCACGCACACGCCGCATTCGATACAGCGGTCCGGGTCGATGACGGCGCGTTGCAGGCCGGAATCGGCGCGAATGGCGCCTTGGGGGCAGAGGCTGACGCAGAACCAACAACAGGCGCAGGTGGAACGTATGCGCATGGGAACCTCACAGTGCGGGCGGCGTTGAGTGGACGGGACGGCTGAAGAGGCGACTATGCTGCTTTTGCCCTACACCCCGTGGGGGGAAAAGGCAACCAGGCTCCGGCGTGAGCGCGGCTCGGGACGGAACCGCCGCTGCGGTGGAAGGTATTCCGCAGCGCGAAAGATAGCGGTAGATTTTGTGCTGTTTAAAAAAATCTACTATTTAGTAATTTAAAAGTACAAAAATTTTTGTTATAATTAAAACTATAATTAAATTATATAAACTGCAATAAACTATAATAAACTCATGGCTATTTTAATAATTACCAGGAATATAGTACAAATTATACAAAAAAATATATGATATTTTTTAAATAATATATAAATTTTTTCCTTGCATGTTCTATTATATGGTGGTAATAATTTCACTGCGTGAATAATGCTTGCCATTTGAAGGTTCCGCATTCCCATGCCTTTTTTATCCCCAAAGGAGGACTTATGAGTCTGATGCAGTGGATCGACGCGAACAAGGACAACATCATTGAAACCTACAAATACCTGCACACCATACCGGAGCTGGGGCATCAGGAGTTCAAGACGGCGGCCTACCTCGCCGCCGAGTTGAAAAAGGCCGGTCTGGAAGTGGAAGAGAAGGTCGACGGCAGCACCGGCATTATCGCCACCCTGCGGGGCAAAGAACCGGGCATTACCTTCGCCATGCGCGCGGATATGGACTGCCTGCCCATTGAAGAGGAAACCGGGTTGCCTTTCTCTTCCACCCACCCCGGCCGCATGCACGCCTGCGGCCACGACGGCAACAGCACCATGGTGCTGTGGGCCGCCAAGGCTCTGGCGGCCCAGGGCATCAAACGGGGCGCGGTCAAGTTCGTGTTCCAGCCTGCCGAGGAAATTCTCACCGGCGCCAAGGCCATGCTGGCCAGCGGCAAGATGAAAGACATCGAGGAAATCGTCACCATCCACTTCCGCACGGGCATTGAAGTGCCGTTCGGCAAGGCCTGCCCCGCCATTTCCCATGCCGCCGCCTGCCCGCTGAAGGTCACGGTGCGCGGCCAGAAAGCCCACGGCGCCCGCCCGCAGTTGGGCGTCAACGTGGCCGAGGCCGCCGGGCTTATCACCCACGCCGTGGGCCTGGTGCACGTGGACCCGCGCGTGGCGCATTCCGTCAAGCCCACGCGTATCGTGATCGATACCGGCACGTTCAACATCATACCGGATTCCGCCCTGATGAATTTTGACCTGCGCTCCCAGAGCAACGAGGTCATGGATATGCAGGTGGAACGGGTTACCCGGGCCATTACCAAAGCGGCGGAAGCCGTGGGCGCCACGGCGGAAGTGGAACTCATAGGCGGTATTCCCGGCGGCGAGATTGACGACAAGCTGGCGGCGGAAACGGCGGAAGCCATCAAGGCCGTGCTGGGCGAAGACGGCCTGGTGCCCAAGTTCTACACCCCGGGCAGCGAGGATTTTCACGTGTTCGCCGTGAACGGCGGCATGCGGGCCACGGTCATCGGCCTGGGCACGGACGCGGTGCGCAACCACAGCAGCACCGTGGTCTACAACCTGGACGCCATACCCAACGGCGTGAAAATTCTGGCTACCCTGGCGGCGGGCAAAGTCTGCTAGCGAAAAGGCCCGGAACGGTAAATCCGTTCCGGGCCTTTCCCTTAAGCTGCAATTTCAATGCGAACGGCTCCAATAGAGCGCGGCGCCTGAAACCACATCTATTCCCTGGAGGTTCGGTTCATGAGCGAGGAAAAACAAAAAATTCACTGGGGCAGCTATCTTGTTTTGTTGGTTGCGGTGGTGATGTTTTCCGGCGCGCTGACCAAGGCGGCTTCGCCCTGGAATGTAATGGATTTCATGACCCTGGTGGGCAAATTCGGGACCATAGTCGGCGGCAAGGGCACCTTTCTCGGCAGTGGCGGCGACGGCGCGCGGGGGGGCTTTCTTTTTTGCCTCAGCCTGTGCCCGGCGGTCATTTTCGCCCTGGGCCTGGTGCGCATTGTGGACGGGTACGGCGGGCTTGCCGCCTGCGAGCGCCTGATCTCTCCGTTGTTCAGGAAAGTGCTGGACATTCCCGGCGCCAGCGCGCTGGCTTTCATCACCAGCCTGCAAAGCTCGGACGGCGGCGGGGCCATGGCCAAGTCCCTGTTCGACAGCAAAATCATTACCGACAGAGAGCGGACTCTGCTGATGATGCTCATTTTCAGCGGCAGCGGCACCATTACCAACTACTTTTCGTCCATTGGCGGGATATTCGTGTTTTTCATCGTGCCCGTTTCCCTGCCGCTGGCCGTGATTTTTGTCTGCAAGATCATCGGCGTGCAGCTGATGCGTCTCGTTCTGGCCCTGGACAGCAAAAAGAACCCCGCCCCCGGGGCATAAGGAGCGCGCCATGTCCGCAGCCGCAGCAACAGCCACAAAAAATCCCATCGACCTTTTCGTGCAGGGCGCCCGCCAGGGCTGGAGCATCGTCACCGGCAACATGCTGCCCAATATCATTATGGCCTTTGTGATTATCCGTATTTTGCAGCTTACCAAGCTGCTGGACCTTATCGGCGCGGTGGCGTCGCCGGTCATGGCCCTGTGGGGCCTGCCCGGCGCAGCCCTGGTAGTGCTGTGCGCGGCCCTGCTTTCCCGCGGCGGCTCCGTGGGCGTCGCGGCCGGGCTGGTGGGCAGCGGCCAGCTGAGCGGGGCCGACATTTCCGTGCTGGCCCCGGCCATGATGCTCATGGGCGCGCTGGTGCAGCAGACCGGCCGCTGCCTGGGCTCTTCCGACTGCAACCGCCGCTATTGGGGCTGGCATATTCTTATCTGCATCATCAACGCCATGCTCGGCATGTGGATGATGCGCCTGTTCATGCTGTTCATATAGGGGCGTGCGCCCCGTAGTCCGGTAGGGAGATTCGTCTCTCCCGCCCGCAAAAACGAAGCCCCGCGCTGCTGCACGGGGCTTCGTTTTTGCGCCGGGAGGGGGTCAGATGGCGGCGCTGGCCGCGTCCCGCCCGTCCACATGGCTGGCCACCTGGTTGCGGCCCAGTTTTTTCGCCTGATACAGGGCCATGTCCGCTTCGTGGGTAAAGACGTTTTCCGTCTTGTAGCGGCAGCCGCTGAGGCAGGAAATGCCGATGCTGGCCGTGACCGGCACAACGGAACCGGAGAGCACAAAGGCGTGGCTCTGAATTTTGCGGCGCAGGCGTTCCGCCAGCAGGCGCGCGCTGTCCTCGTTGGAGTGGGGCAGCAGAATGACGAACTCCTCGCCGCCGTAGCGGGCGCAGTAATCTGTCTTGCGCAGGGTGGACTGCAGTATGGTGGTCACGTCGCGCAGCACGCGGTCCCCGGCCTGGTGCCCCCAGGTGTCGTTGATGTGTTTGAAGCGGTCCAGGTCCAGCATGAGCATGGAAAGGTCCAGGCCGTAGCGCTGGTGGCGCTCCATTTCCCGCGCCAGCGTGGTTTCAAAATGACGGCGGTTGTGAATGCCGGTAAGGCTGTCGTAATCCGCCCGCTTGCGCATGTTTTCCAGGCGGCGGATGTTGTGCAGGGTAAGAGCCAGGTGGCGCATGGCGGAATCCAGCGCCTGGGCCTGGTCGCGGCTCAGGTTGCGCTCCATGCTGGTGAGCAGCATGAGCACGCCCGTCACCTTTTTGCCCATGGTCAGGGGCAGGGTCAACACATGGCCGTCGGCCGGGGCCGGCAGCTTTTTCCCGCAGGCGGAGGCGAGAAAGGAACTGCGCACCTGCGGGACCTGTCTGGGAAGCTGCTGGGCCACGGCCTCAAGCAGTTGTTCCTTCCACGGCGCGTAACTGGGATGAGCGTCCGGGGTAGAGAGGAAAAGATCCACGCAGGTATGGCCTTCGTCGTTGTCCGCCCAGAGCGCGGCGTGCAGGGAAAGCACGGGAAACAGGGCTTTGAAACCGGTGTATGCCGTGCGCAGGATATCCTCTTCCGTATGTTGTTCAGCGGTTTGGGTCAAAAAACCGACGAGAAAGGACAGGGTTTCGTTTTTACGTTCCAAGAGTTCCCGTTCCAGGTAAATCTCCCGGACCATGTTCTGCATGTCCTGTTGCAGGGCCGCGGCTTCCCCCGCGCGGCGCAAGGCTTTGAGCAGGCGCTTTTTGGTCAGCGGCGGCCGCACGATGTCCGTGGCTCCCAGGTCCAGGGCCTTTTCCAGGTCTTCCGGGGTAAAGTCAGTGTCCAGCAGCAGCGTGGTGGGCACCATTTCCAGGTGCCCCACGGTTTTTTCCGGCAACGAACGCAGCAGAGCCGCGCCCTCGAGCGAGCAGCAGATAAGGCAAGGCATGCTTTCCAGGTCCGGCGCGGCAGCGGCGAATTCCTCCAGGCCCCAGGCGCGCAGCGCGTAGCGCTCTCCCGCCTGGGCGAGTATCTGTTCCTTCTGCTGGTCACTGATGCCAAGGCCCCAGATAAGGTATTTCTTGTTGGTATACAGCACGTTATCCTCCGCTTCTGCTTGCAGCCAGGCTGCGTTACGCCTGTTTTATTGCAAAATGCGGTCCAAAAATTGTAAGAAAAATCTGCCCGCCAGATCAGGCGGATAGCGTAACAACGGCGGGAAATTGACAAGCGGGGCGATCTATGTCTCTGTCCGGGAATGAACAAAAGGAAACTGTGGGCCACGCTGCACCCCTTTTTTGAAGACGGAAGCATCCTGGGCCGGAGCGTGGCCAACGAGCATTTTCTTACGGCGCTTTTGCGGGCCGCGCCTTACGGCGGCTATGTGTTTTTTCTCCCGGACCAGGGCCAGGCGGAAAGGCTGGAAAAGCGGCTGCGCGGCCTGTTCCCCGAACTGGCCCTGGCCGGGGCGCTGCGCTGCCTCACCAGGCACGCTCTGCCGGGTTTTCTGGCGGAAGAGCGTATCCACTGCGCCCACCTTTCGGACTGCCTTACGGACTTTATGCCCCTGATGCGGGCGCGCAACGCGCTGAGCAGGCACATTTTTCCGGTCACCGGACCTACGCATTCCCTCAGCTACGCCCGCTATGCGCCGCTGTTTTTCAGCCAGCTCTGGGCCGGGGTGACAAAGCGGGACGCGGTTATCGCCACGTCCACGGCAGGGCAAAATGCCGTGTTGGCCATGTACGCCTTGCTGCGCCAGGGCTATGGCCTGGACCCGCAACGCTTTCCCGCGCCGCGCGTGGAGCGCATCCCCTTGGGCGTGGATCCTGGGGAATTCCCCGGCCCGGAAGACGCCCCGGCCCGGCGCGCGGCCGCGCGCGCGTCCCTGGATCTGGAAGCCGATGACGTGCTGTTGCTGGCCTTTGCCCGGCTGTCCCATTATTCCAAAATGGACATCCTGCCGCTGCTGCGCGCCATACGGCGGGCCCAGCACCAGCGGGCCGGGCGCGCCGCCGGGGCGGGCAGGCTGGTGCTGGCCCTGGCGGGCTGGGCGGAGCCGGGGGATACCCTGCCCGCGCAGTTCGCGGACCTGGCGCGGGACATGGGCATCAGCGTGCGGCTGGCGCTTTCGCCGGACGCGGCGGTGCGGCGTTCCCTGTTTGCGGCGGCGGATATTTTCGTCTCGCCCGTGGATAATTTGCAGGAGACTTTCGGCCTGACCCTGCTGGAAGCGGGTGTTTCCGGCCTGCCGGTGATCGCCTCGGATTTTGACGGCTACCGCGACACCGTGCTGTCCGGTGAAACCGGCCTGCTCATTCCCACCCTGGGACCGGCCGCCACCCCGGAAACCGACGCCTTGGCCGGGGTATGGTTCGACAACCAGTACCACCTCCAGATCGCCCAGCAGAGCGTGGTGGACGTGCCCGCCCTGGCCAAAGCCATTACGGAACTGGCGGACGACCCGGCGCGGCGCCCCCCCCCGGGGGCCGCGGCGGGGGGCCCCGGGGGGCGCCGGGGTAACACCGGGGCGGGGGTAGACAAAAAACACCGAGTGTTGTGGGACCAGGGCCCCGCCCCCCCCGGG
>JAVBNC010000145.1:0-67215 GCA_031551765.1 Desulfovibrionaceae bacterium | reverse complement strand
CGCCCCCCCCCCCCCCCCCCCCCCCCCCCCCCCCCCCCCCCCCCCCCCCCCCCCCCCCCCCCCCCCCCCCCCCCCCCCCCCCCCCCCCCCCCCCCCCCCCCCCCCCCCCCCCCCCCCCCCGCGTCGCGTAAGCACCCCCAGCCGCGTACAGCTCCGCCAGCAACTCGGCGCCGCCGGAAGCTTTGATTTCCTCGGCCAGGTCCAGGCCGCATTGGCGGGCCGTGGCAGCCGTGCCGGAACGGGCGGCGCGGATGGCGCGCTGCCCCTGGCAGTCCATGACCAGGGCGCGGAGGCTGAAGCTGTCCGGGCCGGCCATGACGGCGTGGGCGGCAATGGGCACCTGGCAGCCGCCGTCCAGACCGGCCAGCAGACCGCGTTCCGCTTCCACGCAGACGCGGGTGGGGAAATGGTCCAGGGAGGCGGTCAGGCGGGCGAGGTCTTCGCGGCGCGCGGCGAATTCAATGCCCAGCGCGCCCTGCCCGGCGGCGGGGAGACAGCGCTCCACGGGCAGGGGGGTGAGGTGCGGCGCGCTGAGGCCCAGGCGTTGCAGACCGGCGGCGGCCATGACCACGGCGTCGAATTCCCCGTCCATGAGCTTGCGCAGGCGGGTATCCACGTTGCCGCGCAGGGAGCGGATGACCAGGTCCGGCCGCAGGGCCAGAAGCTGGGCCTGGCGGCGCAGGCTGCTGGTGCCCACCACGGCTCCGTGGGGCAGGGAACCCAGGTCCGGGTGGTGGGCGGAGATGAAGGCGTCGCGGGGGTCTTCCCGCTGCGGGACCGCGCCCAAAATAAGCCCGTCCGGCAGGGCCATGGGCACGTCTTTCATGGAATGCACGGCCAGGTCGGCGCGGCCGTCCAGCAGGGCTTCCTCTATTTCCTTGACGAACAGGCCCTTGCCGCCCACCTTGGCCAGCGGCACGTCCAGAATGATGTCGCCCTTGGTCTTGAGGACCAGAAGCTCCACGCGTTCCAGCTCCGGGCAGGCGGCCAGCAGGCGGCCGCGAATATGTTCGGCCTGCCAAAGGGCCAGCTTGCTGCCCCTGGTGGCTATGGTCAAGGTATGCATGTCACGCTCCGGACGGTAAACAAATAGTATAGCCCAAAGCGCCTCCCAAGTCCAAGGCCGGAAAGGCGGCAAAAAAGAGCGGCAAGCCGGAAGAAAAAGGGCAAAACTTCAAAAACAACCCTGATAAAGTTCTTTGGAAGGGGAAGGAGGTCCGGAGGAAGGGGAAACCTTTCTTTCAAGAAAGGTTTCCCCTTCCTCCGGGTGTCACGTAACCACCCGCGCCATCTAATGGCAGGAAGCGCAGTTGCCGCCGCTGCAGCCGGCGCAGCCGCCGCCCGAGCGGGCGGGAGCGGCGCCGTAGTCCGCGTTGCCGCCGCCGCTGTGGTGGCAGCAGGACATGAGCTTTTCCGTTTTGGTGCTGGAGCAGGCGGGACAGGACGGGGTTTCCTTGGCCGTGGCGGAGACGAGTTCCTCGAACTCCCGGTGGCAGCTGGTGCAGCGGAATTCATACATGGGCATGGTGCGGGATCCTTATGGTGCGGCCGTGCGTGGCGCGGCAGTTAATCAGCGTTCGTCTGGCTCGGGGTTTTCCAGGTAGGGCGTAAGAGCCGTGGCGTTTTCAAACAGGAAATAATCCACCAGGCCGCAAAGTAAATGGCCGATGGTGATGTGCACTTCCTGCACCAGGGCGGTGACGGGCTCCGGCACGTTGAGCAGAATGTCGCACAGCTGCGCCATGCGGCCGCCGTCCCGGCCGGAAAGGCCCATGGTGACCAGGCCGCGGCCGCGGGCGGCTTCCAGGGCCAGCAGCACGTTGGTGCTGTTGCCGGAAGTGGAGATGCCCAGCAGCACGTCGCCGGGGTTGCCCAGGGCCTGCACCTGCTTGGAGAAGACCTGGTCAAAACCGAAATCGTTGCCGATGGCCGTAAGGGCGGAGGTGTCCGTGGACAGAGCTATAGCGGCCAGCGGCGGGCGGTCCAGCACGAAACGGTTCACGAATTCAGCTGCCAGATGCTGCGCGTCGGCGGCGCTGCCCCCGTTGCCGCAGAGCAGAATTTTGCCGCCCTTGGCCAGACAGACGGCCAGGGTACGGGCCGCTTTGACCACAAGATCCGCATTGGTGGCGAAAAACGCCTCCCGCAGGCGGGTTCCGGCCTGCGCGTGCTCAAGCACCAGCGTTTTGGCTTCTTCGGACATGGATTCCTCCGGGCGATACTTCCTTCCCGCTCCCCCCTATCGCAAAGACCGGTCAATGACAACACAAAGGCGGTTTGGCGACAGGCGCGCGGCAACAAAGCACAGGTAAAACACAGGTAAAAGGAAGGCGTATGGACGGTGCGGCTGTCAGCGTGTCACCGGGCTTTTTCTGGCGGCTTCGAGATAGGCTTTTTTCATGCCGCCCGTCGGTGCTGTATCCGCGTGGAGCAGATACATGAAACGCAGATAGCGCTCGTGAATGGCGTCCGCTTGCTCCAGGCGCGCGCGGATGCGTTCCTGTGCCGCGCCGGAGCGGAAAAGGCCCTGCGCAAGCTCCGTAAAGGCCGCAGCCCTGTGCCGCGCCCTGTGGCCCGTGTCCACGGCGGCCAGGCCCTTGGCGGCCACGGCGGCGCGGCGTTCCGGCTCCTGCAGCAGCATGCGGGCCAGAGCGGCCAGGCCGGGGATATCGTCCTGGTCGTAAATGAAAAGCTCCTGACCGTGCGTGAAGAGGTCCTCAAGGCCGTGGCCCACGCGGGGGGTGAGCAGGCAGCCGCCGCAACCCAGGGCTTCGAAAACCCGGAAGTTGAGGTCGTTCTGCGCCGCGTGGTTGAGCAGCAGTCGCCCCTGGTGGAAAAGGACCTTGTAGTTGCCCGCCTGGGCGTGCAGGCCGGGAAACAGCGCCGCCAACTCCCGCATGAAACGTGAGCGTTCCGCGTTACGGGCCGGGTCCACGGTGCCCACGAACAGCAGGTCCCAGACCGGAAGCTCCGGGTTGCGCGGGGCCGGGGCGTCGTCGTCCCTGGCGTAGGGCGGGAACCAGCGGATTTGCTCCGGGGCTAGGCGTTGCCCCACGAACAGGGGCATGTGGTCCTTGAGGCTGACCAGGACCAGGTCAAAGGCCTGGCCGTAGAAAGGGTACCAGCTGTGGATGTGGGTATCCACGGCGTAAAAGACGGTGAGGCAGGGAAAGCGCTCCATGCCCGCGAGCAGAGGGGGGAGGCTTTTGTCGCCCAGCACCACCATGTCCGGGGACGCGCCTATGGCGGCGCACAGGCTTTCCCAGGTCAGCACTTCGCCGGGGGGCGGGTCGTAAAAACGGACGGTCCAGGTTTCGGACGGCAGGGAAGGCGCGAAAAAGGGCGCGCCTATCCAGGCCAGGGTTTTCATGCGGGCAGGCCCGGCCGCGCCGTCTCACCCGGCTGGCCGCTGCTGGTCAGGCGGGCCATGTCGCCCAGGTATTCCTTGTGGCGGTCAAGGAAAAAGGCCAGGGGCTTGGGGAAGTTGTTGCCCACAATGCCATCCACGAACAGCTGACTCACTTCCCGCTCGCGGGTGAGCACAAGCTGGGAACGGGCCAGAATGACGCGTTCCTCCTCGGGCATGGCGTGCACCAGGCGGGCCAGCATGGTCCGGGCTCTGGGCTGGTACATCCAGAAATACATCAGGTCCAGGGCGTGGATGAGAATGGCCTTTTCCAGTTCCGCCACTTCCGGCCCCCGGGAACGCATCAGCTCGCGCGGCCGCTGCAAGAGGTCCAGCACGTCCTCTTCCGGCAGCAGCACTTCCAGCCGGGCGAAACAGGCGAAGAGCTGCTGCAGCTTGTAGGTATAGTCCCAGTAACGGCTGCGCAGGTTGTGGTTCTGGTCGGCAAAGCCCTCAATAATGCCGGCCACCGTGTCGGACGCGGCCTTGGAAACAATGGCCGCGCCCTGCTGCATCAGCAGGGTGCCGCTTTCCATGTCCAGCATCAGGACCAGCTTGAGCAGAACGGCATTGTACAGAAGCGAGACGGGCACGGACAGAATGCTGCGGAACAGGTTGCCGATGGCCGCTTCCCGGGGCAGGCCCCGGTAGATGTTGTGGGACGTGATGTACAGCCCGTTGGCTGTGGAAATAATGGTAAAAAACAGCAGCGGCGAGTTGCTTGCCGTTATACCCAGGAATTCACCCAGAATGAACCAGCGCAGGGCCAGTTCCAGGAGCGGCACGGAAATGCCCGTGTACAAAAGTGAATCGCACAGCCGTGTCCAGCTGACGTAGTCGTTCCAGCGCAAAAGCGGCGTTCTGCGTATGCCGCCGCCGCCCAGCACGGCCTGCAGAATATTGCGCAACCCGGTAATGGCGAACCAGATGGGCGCGCCGAACCAGGCCAGCACCCACCACTGCTGGGTGTACAAAAAGGTGCAGATGGCCAGGGCGAAACCCACCAGCACCTTGAGCACGTTGGCCAGGCGGGTGTTCATGTAGAACAGGCCGGGGCTGGCTTCCTTGGCCTCTTGCCGGGGCGCGAGAGAAATGCCTGACGGTTCCGCCCGCTGGAACCCGCCCAGGGTGGCGATGGAGCCCCCTTCTTCCGAATAGCGGGTGGTGGAGGTGCGCACGATCCAGTCGTGGTGCTTTTTATAGCCGTAGTAGCGGAAGCCCGGCACGCGCCGGATAAGCTGCGTGAACGGGCCTTCCTCCGGGCGGCTTCTGGGCAGGGAGTAGACGTAGCTGGAATCGATGTCCGAGTTCAGGGGAATGAGCTGGCGCAGAAAGTCTTTGGGGTCCTTGATGCTCTTTTGGGCCGAGGGGGCCAGGGTCTGGATAAAGGCGAAGCCCATGCCGAACAGCCGGTGGGAACGGCTGGTGGAGTCGCTGCCCACCCGCGTTTTCAGCGGCACACGCGTGTAGTAGGACTGCAGCTTGGGAATGTTGCGCAGAATTTCCGTCAGGCGCTGGCAGCGTTCTTCCGCGTCCGGGGCCAGGGAACAGCCGTAGTCCCGGATAATGCCCCGGATCTGGCGCTTCAAGGCCACGGCGCTGCCCTGGTTGATGGCGAACTGCAGGGCGTTGATTTCTTTGCAGTGCTGCATACGCCCGGCGTTGTAGTCCTTGAGGTTGAACAGCTCCAGGTGCGTGATGCTGCCTTCGCAGTCGTAGAGCAGCTCCAGCGCGTCTTCCGGCTTGAGCCCGGAGAGGGTCAGCGTGACCCGGCTTCTGCGCCGCGCGGCGGCCAGGCGTTTCATGAGGCCCGCCGGGGTGATGTGCAGAAATTCCGGCACGTCTTCGCCCGTGGCGGGCACGCCGGGGTCGGGCAGTTGGGGGTTGCGTTCCGGCGTGAACCAGGTTTCCATGATCTCTTCCGGGTGCAGGCCGTGCATGCGCTTAACCAGCGCTTCCAGGGCTTTTTTCTCTTCCTCGGAGGCGCTCAGGGCGTGCTGCTCGCGCAGGGCCGGGATGCGGGCTTCCATGGCGGGCAGCATGCGCTTGTAGGCCAGTTCCGCCAGGTGCAGCAGAGAAGGCTGGCCCGCGGCCACAAAGGCGATAAAGTCCTTTTCGCTGATCTCTTCCAGCCGGATGCCGAAAAGATTGCCGATATCGTGGCGGTGCGCCTCGTTGTAGCGCTGCAGCATGGCGAACACGTAGCGCGCTTCATAGGCGGAGGCGGAACGGCCGTCATCCATCAGCTGCTTGATGTTGGGCTCGTCCATGATGGTCTGGATGGCACGGAAGTCGCCCATGTCTATGGGCTCCCAAATGAACTCCACGTGGCGGTTGCGGAAGCGGGTCTTGAATTCCACGCCCACCCGGATATTCACGCCCATGACTTCCGCCGCCTGCATCAGTTCCTGCACGGCGCGGGTTTCCACGAAGTTGTAGTAGATGACCGTCAGCGAGCGGATGCCCTTGATCCAGGCATCCATGATCAGGTGCGTGGGGGTTTTGCGGCCCTTGGTGTTGGCGTCGTGGACGTGGTTGTCAAAGGTGAGCTGGTCCCATTCTTCCGGCATTTCCAGCAGGTGGTAGCGGCGCAGCATGGCGCGCACGATACGGCGCTTGCCGCTGGCCGCCTCGCGGAAGTCGCGGGCCAGCATGATCTGGCGCTCGGGAAAGCCATGGGCGCGCACCAGGTCTTTCATAATCTGGATGAGTACCCGCGCGGTGTTGCGCCTAAAGGAAGAGGCTGCCGTGTACAGCACTTCCTCATGCAGGGTGCGCAGGGCCAGGATACGGTCGGCCACTTCCCCGGCTTCCAGAGATTCCAGCAGGTTGATGACCGCGTACGCGATGCGCAGCTCACGGGACACGGCCAGTTCCTTGATGCCGTGCGGGTGCAGTTCAGCCGCGAAGAACAGGGATTCCCGGCCCTTGTGCCGGTCCCGTTCCAGGATGCGGTTGACCATGAGCAGGAGCTCGTGGTCCTGCTGGTCAAAAAAGAATGAAGAGGCGGTCATCCGGCAATTCCCCAATTCCACCTGTCAAAAAGAAAAACGAAAAAGAAAACCAGCCGTTCCCTTGTTCCATAGATTGTGTAACGCCGTCAATCCCTAAAAGTTCCGGAGGGATCACTTGTATTTGTTTTCGCATATGAAAACGGATTGCGCGTTTAGCGTGTTTTCGCCTCTGAAACGCGGCGGCACGGGGTTTCAGGGGTACGTACTCCTGTAGCATAGAAAAACTAAATGAGATATAGCCTCCCTACATTCTTTCGGACAAGGAGACTTCATGACCGGCGTTCACGGTTTCGATGCCAATTGGGACGAGGCGTACGCTCGCGGCGAGCAGATGAACCGCTACCCAGCCGACGCGGTGGTTTCCCTCAGCTTCAAGCTGCTGCGGGGCCGGGACAGGGCTAAAACGCGGGTGCTGGAACTGGGCTGCGGCGCGGGCAACAACGCCTGGTTCTACGCCCGGGAAGGCTTTGACGTGACCGCCGTGGACGGCAGCGAGCACTGTCTGGATTTTGCGCGCAAGCGTTTTGCGGAAGAAGGGCTGAAGGGCGAGTTTTTGAAAATGGACTTTCTCAAGCTGGACACGCTCCCCGGCCCCTACGACTTTATCCTGGACCGTTCCGCGCTGTACGCCAACCACTGGGAAGACCTGACCCGCATCATGCCCCAGGTGGGCCGGCTGCTCAGCCCGGACGGCTACTTTCTCTCCTTTATTTTTACCACGGAGCACCCGGACAAACAGTACATGGGCCGCTGCGAATGCGGCGCCACCTGGTTGGACCCCTGCGAGGACGTGTTCGGCGGGGCCAGCCGAGTGACCATGCTGGACGAGGAACACCTGCGCGAGCTGTACGCGCCCTTCACCGTGGTAGACCTGTACAAGCGCACCCTCACGCCCATGATGCGCGACGAGCCGTTCTGCGGCGACAGCGAGTGGATTGTGGTCTGCCGCGCAAAAAAGTAAGGGCCGGATTTCTCCGCCCCGCGCCCTGCGGCCCTGTTCAACAGCGGGGCCGCAGGGTTTTTCGTTTTCGCCGTTTATTTCCCATGCAATTCCAGTAGGTACTCGCGCGGGGCATTTTTTGTTGCGCTTCGGGCTTTCTTTTTCTTCCTTTTTCTTCTGTTTCGAAATATCATGGTGTAGGCGCGGCAAGAAGGCCGCTTTGCGCCGCCTGGTGCTTTCCGGCACAGGACGGCGCCGGGGGGCCCATTTGCCGCGAAAGGGGCCGCGTGTCGTGCTTTGGCCGGAATCCGGCGGTACCGCACGGCGGGCATTGGGGATGATGTTTTTTAACCACAGTTGCGAGGAGCTTTTTTTATGAAACGGACAGTAATCGTTTTCCTGATCCTGGCGGTCTTTGGTCTGGTTTCCGCATCCCCGGCGCTGGCCGCCAGCAAGAAGACCGTGATCAAAATGGCCGGCATGAAACCCGAAGGCGAGCCGGAAACCCTGGGCATGCACAAGTTCGGCGAAATACTGGCCAAGCTTTCCAACGGCAAATACGAAGTCCAGGTGTTCCCCAACAGCCAGCTGGGCAAGGAAGACGCCTACATAGCCAGCACCCGCAAGGGCACCATCCAAATGTGCGCCACCGGCACGCAGACTTCCGCCCTGCACCCCGCCATGGCCATGCTGGAAACCCCCATGCTGTTCGACAATCTGGCCCATGCCCGCAGGGCCATGGAGGGCAAGACCTTTGAGCTGATCAACAAAGGCTTTTCCGAAAAGTCCGGGCTGCGCACGCTGAACGCGTTCCCCCTGGGGTTCCGTCATTTCTATTCCAAGAAGGCGCTGAGCAGCATGGCTGACCTGAAAGGCCTGCGCATGCGCGTTCCCAATATCCCCCTGTATATCAACTTCGCCAAGGAATGCGGCATCAGCGGCCAGCCCATGCCCTTTGCCGAAGTGCCCAGCGCGCTTGACCAGGGCGTCATTGACGGCGGCGACAGCCCCTTTGCGGATATCGTCGCGCTGAAAATGTATGAAATCACCCCCAACATCACCATGAGCGGGCACATCCTGGTCATCCACTCCCTGTACATCAACGAAAAATTCTACCAGGCCCTGCCCGCCGAGGACAAGGCGTGGTTCAACCAGGCCTCCAAGGAATCCGCCGACTACGTGTGGAACCTGATGGCCAAGATCGAAGAAGACGCGCAAAAGGCCATTACCGCCGGCGGCGGAAAAATTTCCAAGCCCACGCCGGAATTCCACAAGGCCATGCAGGAAGCCGGGGCCAGAAGCTGGAAGCTGTTCTACGACACCGTGCCCAACGCCAAGGAAATATTGGAAAGCGCGGCGGCGTACCGGTAAGCTTTCTCATGAGCGGGCGGGACCCTTTGCGGTTCCCGCCCGTTTTTTTCAACCATGTTCCCGGCGGAACGGTTCCGCCCCTTGAGGTTGTGTATGAGTGACCATGCAGCGGTTCAGACTCCTTCGCCCCCGGCGGGGAAAAGCCTGGGCGAGGTTCTTTTTGAAATCTTTTGCGCCGTGATCTTTCTGGGCATGATCGGGCTGGTTTTTTACAATGCCTTTCTGCGCTATGTGTTCGGTTCCAGTTTCGCCCCCAGTGAAGAGTGGGCGCGTTTCCTCTTTATTTACATTACCTTTTTCGGCGCTATCGAGGCTTTTTACCGCAACAAGCACATTGCCGTGGACATGGCCGTCAGCCTGTTCAGCGGGGCTTCGCGCAAGGCGCTTGATATAATCGCCTCGCTCCTCACCCTGGGCACGCTGCTGCTGCTGTTCTGGGGCGGCATCGTTCTGGTGGAGCAGACCGTGGACACGAACTCCGTGGCCACGGGCGTCAACATGGCCTTCGTCAACGGCACGCTGCCCATTATGGCCGCGGCCGCGTTGGTGATCCGGGGCAGGGACTTTGTCCGGCTGCTCCGGAAGCCGGTAAGCGACTTTACCAAGCCGGAAAAGGTGTAAGCCATGGAACAACTCGTCTACTTTTTCGGCAGCCTGGCCCTTTTTCTGGCTCTGGGCATTCCCATTTCCATGGTGCTGGTGCTTTGCGCCATCGTGCTCATGTGGGCGGACGGTTCCTGGGACGCCATGACCATTCCCAACATCATGCTGGACGGCGCCAACAACTTTCCGCTGATGGCCATTCCCTTCTTTGTGTTCGCGGGTGAAATCATGGCCGCAGGCGGCCTTTCGAAAAGGGTGGTCCAGCTCGCGCAGCTCATGATCGGCCGGGTTCCCGGGGGCCTCGGCTACGCCGCCATTATCGCCAGCATTATTTTCGCCGGGCTGATGGGCAGTTCCGTGGGCGAGGCGGCGGCCCTGGGCGGCCTGCTGCTGCCCATGATGGCCCAGGTGGGCTATAACAAGGGCCGCGCGGGCGGCATTATCGCTTCCGGCGCCATTCTGGGCCCCATTATCCCCCCCAGCACCAACTTCATCATTCTGGGGTCCACGGTCAGCCTGTCCGTGACCAAGCTGTTCATGATCGGCCTGTTCCCCGGGCTGATGCTGGGCCTGGGCCTGCTCATCGTCTGGTGGTTCGTGGTGCGTAAAGACGGGTACACGGAAGTCATCCGTTTCACCCGGCAGGAGACCATCACCATTCTTAAAGACGCCAGCCCCGCCTTCATGCTGCCGCTGCTGCTGCTGGGCGGGATACGTTTCGGCGTGTTCACGCCCACGGAAGGCGGCGCGTTCGCGGCGGTGTTTGCCATTTGTGTGTGCATGTTCTATTACCGGGAGCTTTCTTTCCGGCAGCTTCTGGCGGTCAGCGCCGCCGCCGCGCGCACCACGGCCGTGGTCATGCTGATTGTGGCCTCGGCTTCCGCCGTGGGCTATTTCATCACCCTGGCCCGCATTCCCGCGCACATCGTCTCGCTGTTCTCCCCTTTCATCGACAGCCCCAACCTGCTGCTGACCATCATCATGGTCTTTCTGCTGCTGGCCGGGATGGTCATGGACCTGACGCCCAACGTGCTGATTTTCGCCCCGGTGTTTTACCCGCTCATCGAAAAGGCCGGGATAGACCCCTACCACTTCGGCCTGCTGTTCATTCTGAACCTGGGCATAGGGGTCATCACCCCGCCCGTGGGCACGGTGCTTTACGTGGTGTGCGGCATAGGCAACATCAAGCTGGGCGAGTTGGTTTCCAAAATGCTGCCCTTCATTCTCGTCGAAGTGCTTATCCTGTTCCTGCTGGTGTACGTGCCCAAGCTTTCGCTGGTGCCGCTGCGCTGGCTGATGTAGAGGATTCCGGAAGAAAAAGGGGCTCGCCCCCAATAAAAACGGCCTCGCGGAAATTCCGCGAGGCCGTTTTTATTGGGATTGCCCGTGATCAGACTTTGGCGTCGAAATCCGCCTTGGCCTTGCTGAACTCTTCCTTCACCGCGTTCAGGCGGGCAGGGTCCCGTACCAGGCGCAGGGCCGTGACGGCCACGGCCTTGGCGGACATGATGATGGAATCATGGGCTTCTTTGCTTTTCCCGGCGTCCAGGTAAGCCTGGGAGTGGGCCGGGGTGCCCACGGGCACAAAGGCGGCGCGCACACAGGCGCCCGGCACCCGGTAGGTGACGCAGCTGAAGTCCGAAGAACCGGTGGATTTTCTGGGCGGTGAGACGTTCATGGCCCCGGCGTCAATGGCTTCCTGCCGCAGCAGCGCTTCCAGGCTGGGCACGCTGACCTTGTTGTCGTAAGCCTTCACTTCCTGGATGGAAAGCTCGGCGCCCGTGGCCAGCGCGGCCCCTCTGGCCACGTTGTACACTTTTTCCACCAGGGTGTTCAGGTAGGGGCGGTCCGCCGCCCGGATATAAAAGCGGGCGGCCGCGCGGGCGGGCACCACGTTGGCTTCCTTGCCGCCATCTGTGATAATGCCGTGCACGCGCGCATCCATGCGCATGTGCTCGCGCAAAAGGCCTATGCCGTTATAGAGCATGATGATGGCGGCCAGGGCGTTGATGCCTTTTTCCGGGGTGGAGGCCGCGTGGGCGGCTTTGCCGGTGTAGACGAAATCCACCAGGTTGAGGGCCAGGGACGTGGGGTCCACGGTGCTGGTGTCCGCGGAATGCATCATGAAGGCCATGTCCAGGTCGTCGAACAGCCCGGCTTTGGCCATGGGCAGTTTGCCGCTGGTGGTCTCTTCCGCCGGGGTGCCCAGGAACACGATGGTGGCCGGGGTGTCTTTCAGGGTTTCCTTCAGCGCTATGGCCGCGCCCAGCATGGCCGGGCTTTGCATGTGGTGGCCGCAGGCGTGGCCTATCTGCAGGGCGTCATATTCGCCGAGCAGGCCGATGCGCGGCCCGCCCTTGCCCCAGGTGGCGCGACAGGCGGTTTTCAGTCCCGCCACGCCGTCTTCCACGGTAAATCCGTGCTTTTTCAGGAAGTCCGTGACCTTGGCGTAGGCCCGGAATTCCTGGTCACCCAGTTCTGGGTCGTCAAAAATGGCATCCGCCATGGCGATAAGTTCCGGGGCCAGAGCATCGACGCTTTTGTAAATTTCCTGTTGCAGCGCATCCATGGGGTTCCTCCGGGGATGATAAGCTGTTGGGGGAGAGAGTCATGCCGATGAGCAGAACACTAAACGTTGTGTGCCGCAAAGGCAACGAAAGGCAACAAGGGAAAATCCCGCCGTTGCAAAATGACCCGCTTCGCCGTATGGTTTGCGAAAGCCGAAGCCGCGCCGAGTCCGTCGGCGTTCATGCAGAAAATATTTTCCGAAGGTTTCCGCCGCGCGCCGGGCGGTCCGGTGCGAGAATCACGGGAACACTACCACAACGGAGGAATGAGTATGCGCATCATGAAATCGGTTCTGACGGTCGCCGCACTGTGCTCTCTGGTCTTTTTCGCGGGCGTTGCCGTAGCGGCTGAGAAAAAGGCCGCCGCTTCCTCTCCCAACATCGTGGTCACTCCTCCCAAGGCCCCTAAAGCCGTCGGGCCGTATTCCCAGGGCATTATCTCCGGCGGTTTCGTGTTCACTTCCGGCCAGCTGCCCCTGGACCCCGCCACCAACACCATGCCCGCGGACGTCAAGGCCCAGGCAAAGCAGTCCATGGACAACGTGAAGGCCGTGCTTGAAGCCGCCGGCTCCGGCATGGACAAAGTGGTGAAAGTCACGATTTTCGTGAAAGATCTGAACGACTTCAACACAGTGAACGAAGTGTACGCCACCTACTTCAAGGGCAACTACCCCGCGCGCAGCTGCGTGCAGGTGGCCCGTATCCCCAGGGACGCCCTGGTGGAAATTGAAGCCATAGCCAAGCGTTAAAAACCCGCACAGGTTTATGATACGTAGAACCGCCGCCCGGCAGAAGCTGGGCGGCGGTTCTATGGTGCAAAGAGTTTTAGTTGTCGAAGCTAATTAAGAGTCGAAGCAGGGCGCTGCCCTGCTCTCATTCTTGGATGGCTTCGACAGCTATTTTTTTTCTGTTTTCGCGGTCTTGGCCGCTCTGGCGCGGGCTTTCTGCTCTTCCGCGTTGCGGGCCTTTTCCAGCACATTGTCCCGCGTGCGTTCAAAACGCAGCACGGTGCGCAACAGGGCGATGCCCAGGGCCATGAAGCTGATGATGAAGGTGGCGGCTTTCTGCACCCCGGCCCTTTGGCCCACCAGGGCTTGCAGGCCCCAGTCCGAGCCGCTTTTCTCGCCGTAGAAGATGAGCAGGGGCAGGGCCACCAGCACCAGCAGCAGGCCGCCTATTTCCAGCCAGAAGAAGGTGCGCAGAAACGTGAGCAGGAACAGTGTGGAATCCCGCACCAGGCGGAGAAAACGCAGGCGTTTTTCCAACTTGGCGATGCGCTCCTCTTCGGCCACGGCAATGACCTGGGCGCGGCGGAAGGCGTCCGCCGTGGTCAGCGTGGTGTGCATGGCCCAGTTGAGACTGGACGCGCACTGGTTGTAGTTCTTGTTGAACTCCACCATGATGCGCGGGAAGGGGAACCAGGCCGCCTCGTCGCGGATGCGGGCCAGCTTGTCCAGGTAGCCCTTGAACCGGGCGCGGAATTCACGGCTTTCCCGGGCCACCAGCTGCTGCATGTCCCGCTCCAGGGCCATGCGGCCCTGAATGGCCGCCTGATAGGGCACGTAGTTGTGGAACTTGGTCATGTCCTGCAGGCGCTGGATGCGCTCCATGGCCTGGGCGGCGAAAGGGTGTTCTTCCGTGAACCAGGACGTCAGCTCGTTGCGCAGGCGTTCCAGCATGGGCCGTTCGTCCTGGATGCGGGATTCGGTGACGGCCCAGACCGTGCCCAGGCCGGTGAGGATCTGGATCTGCCCCCGTTCCAGCTCCGGGTCCAGCAGGGCGCGGTTGAAATAGTTGGCGTCCTGCTGCAGCAGGGCGAGCAGCGCGGTCAGGGCCTGGTCCGCAAAGCCGGTTTTCACCAGACAGGCGATTTTGCGGTAGCTGGGGTCCAGCCACTGCGGGCAGGCGCGCTGGGCCTGGTCGTAAAAGGAAACGGCCACGCCGAAACGGCCCGCGTACTCGGCGGCACGGCCTTGCAGGGCCTGGTGCCAGGCCTGCAGGAACCCGGCGGAGCACATGCCTTCCGCCTCTTTCCAGAAATTGGCCGCCTTTTGCGGGTCGCCCTTTTCCAGGGCCACAAAGCCTTGCAGGGAGCGGATGCGGAAATCCCTGGGAAAACGCAGGGCCAGGTTTTGCAGCGATTTTTCCAGGGCGTTCTTGTCCGCGTCCGGGAATTGGGCCAGCGCCTCCCAGACGGGGTTGTTGTCCTCGGAGCCGAGGTCGTCGGGCACGGGAGGGAGCTTGCCCTTGGTGCGCCACATGCGGCTCACTTCCCTCAACTGGAAGGGAGCGCTGATATCGTGCAGGGCCCGGGCCATGGTGCCCACGGTCGTGTCCTGCTCCATAATTTCAGCCAGCGCTCCGCGGCCCTGTTCGGCAATCGTGGCATCCAGGGCGCGCATGCCTTCGCGCATGGAGGCCATGTCCATGACCGCCACCCGCCGCCACACGTCCTTGGCCGTGGGGGCGAGCGTGCGGGTGGGGCAGTCCGTCGGCACATGCCCCCGCTGGCCGCAGTAATAGCACTGGGCCTCCTTGCCCAGCACCAGGTGGCCGGGCACCATCAGTGGCAGGGCAGCCGCGCCGCCCTCTTTTTCCTCAACGAGGCTCACGTTGCACCAGTCGTCCGGCGAGGAACCGGAGGAAAAGCGCACTTCGTGGGTGGTAACGCCTTCCCCCATGAGCAGCGCGTTGCGGAAGCTCATGTGCGGGTAGTCCGGGGCCAGCTGGCTCCAGTCCAGGGCTATTTTCTGGGGCAGCTCGTTGTTGAAGCTCATGCCCTTTTTGTCCGCTATGGCCAGGGCGCAGGGCCAGTACTTTTCCGGGGCTTCCCCTTTAAGGCGGGCGATAAGCGTCAGATAGTCGTTGATCCAGGATTTGAACTGGCGCAGCGTCTCCAGCGGGAACATCAGAAAGAAATCATGGATGGTGTACCGGAATTTGTTGCGCTGGAGTATGCTCTCCACTTCCTCGAACAGCGCGCGCCAGCCGGCCTGGAAGCTTTTGTCCAAAGGGTTGCCCAAAGGGCGGAGCAGAGCGTACCAGCCCAGTCCGGACTGATAGGGCAGGCGGCTGTCCGCGCGCATGACGGACCAAGGAGCCCGCTCTTCGGGCGTGGGCGGAGTGCCCTCCAGAGTAATGCCGGGCACGGACAGGGCCGCTGTGGCGGCGCTTTTGTGAACGAGCACCTGAAAGGTCGCCGGCGGGGGGAGTTCGTTTTGGGGCAGCGCCGGGATTTCTTCCAGAGCCAGGCCGCGGCCGGCCCCGGCCAGCAGCGTGGCAGGCGACACGGAAAGGCCCACGGAAAGCGAGTTGAACTTGGCCCAGGTTTCCAGACGCGCGGAAGCCAGAAACACATCCGTGGAAAAGAAGAACCACAGGGCCTGGCCCGGTTCGCGGGCCAGCAGAAGGCCCCCGTAATCCTGCATGGCCTGGGGCACGACCTGGTTCAGATCTCCTTCCCAGACCATCCACACGGCGTAGCCTTCGGCCCGCATCTGCGTGACGGCCGGGGCGGTCATATGTGAAAAAAGCGTGTTGAATACGGGCATATACTTTCCGGGCCTTCCTTGGCCGTGTGCTTGTCAAAAATCCGGCATACCCACCATACCCCTCCCGGCGGAAAAAAGCGAGGGCAGGGGGCAAAAGCGGCCTGGGCCGGGTGTGCCGTGAAAATATAAGCAAAAAACAGACCAAATCTATACGGATGCGCGATTTGACCATTCAGGTCCGTGCGCTCAAGCCCGGTGTTCAAGCCCGGCGTTCAAGCCCGGCGTTCAAGAAAGATACGCGTTCCCTTCGGCCACCAGGGAGACGGGGCCACCCACCCAGGCGGCGGAAAAGAGGGAAGGGGCGCCGTCAAAGGCCACGCTCAGGTCCTGGCCGCTGGGCTGGCGGATGAGCAGTTCCCCGCCGCGTTGCGCACCGCCCAAAAGCAGGGCCAGGGCCAGGGAGCCGGAACCGCAGGCGCTTTCCATGTGCACGGAGCCGGTGTTGCGCACCCGCACCGCCGGGTGGATGCCAGGCGCGCCGTTTGCCAGGCGCTCATGCCAGACGACCCCGGCGGCCTCTTCTTCATCCAGGCCGAAGCGCTCGCGCCAGAAGGCCGCCCCTTCCAGCCAGTTCACGGGCATGGGGAACAGGTCCGTATCCAAAAGCAGGTGGGTGATGCCGGGCAGGCGCGCCAGGGCTATGCCGTCTTCCGGCCGTTCCAGGCGCGTGCTTTTTTCCGGCAGCGGCACCCGGACGGCGCAGTCGAGCAGGGCGGCCCCGTCATCCGTTCCCGGAACCCGGCGTACCCGCAGGGCCAGCGGCTCGTCCGCGCCGGAAGCGCTGAGCAGGCCGCTCCAACCGTCCTCTTCTTTCGCGAGCAGGCCTTCTTGCGCCAGAAGCATGGCCGCGGAACGGCTGGCGTTGACGCAGAACTCCCCGCCCATCATGTCCAGGCGGGGCGCGGCGTCCAGGCGGACAAAGCCCACCTGTTCCGCCCCCAGGTGCAGGGGGCTCATAAGGGCGGCGGCCATGGAAGCGCGGCGCGCGCCGTCCAGTGCCGCCACCAGGGCGTCCGGGTCGCTGACCAGAATGGTGGGGTTGCCGCCGGGACAAAATTTATGAAAACGCAACGCTTGCATGAAACCGCCGGGTTGGAGTGCCTAAAGCCCGCTTTTACCACAGAGCGGGCCGGGAGAAAATGGTTTTACAGGCAAGGCGGCGACTGGTAGGGCTTCAGGGACGGCCGGAATATTTTTTCGCACGCACCCCACAGCCAGGAGACCCGCCATGACCACCCGTTCCTCCCGCCCCATGGTTCCCCCCCTGCCTACGGCCTGGGGCTTTGACGACGCCTGCGCCCTGGCGCGAGCCTACGCCCAAGGCGCGGCCGACCCGGTGGCCGTGACGGAGCGCTGCCTGCAAAAAGCCAAAGAGCTGCCCTGCGCCTATATTTCCTACAGCGAGGAGCGCGCCCTGCGCGAAGCGGAAGCGGCCCGGGCCCGCTACAAGGCCGGGGCCCCGCTGAGCCTTCTGGACGGCGTGCCCCTGGGCTGGAAAGACATTATCGCGGTGGGCGGCAGCGTGACCACGGCCGGTTCGGAACTGCGGCGCGACCTGGCCCCGGAAAAAGCCGACGCGCCTCTGCCTCTCATGGCCGCGCGGGCGGGCCTGGTGTGCACGGGCAAAACCAACACCACGGAATTCGCCTACTCCAGCATCGGCACCAACCCGCACTACGGCACGCCGGTGAACCCGCACAGCAAGGCCGGGGACGGGCGCATTCCGGGCGGTTCCTCTTCCGGTTCCGCCGTGGCCGTGGCCGCCGGGGCCCTGCCCCTGGCCATAGGCTCGGATACGGGCGGGTCCATCCGCATTCCCGCCGCATTCAACGGCATTGTGGGTTTCAAGCCCTCCGTGGCGCGCTACCCCAGGGAAGGCATGACCTTTCTGGCACGCACCATGGACACGGCGGGCCCCATGACCCGCAGCGTGCGCGATGCCGTGGTGCTGGACCGCATCCTCTGCGGCTGCCCCTGCGCGGAACTCCCCAGCGTACCCTCCCTTAAAAGCCAGCGTTTCGTGCTGGACGAGGCTCTCCTGGCGGACCCCAGCGTCACTCCCTGCGTGCTGGAGGCCACCCGGCAGGCGGTACAGCGTCTGGAACAGGCCGGAGCCGTGGTGGAAAGGCGGCGCGTGGAACCCTTTCACGCGGCCATGGCCAGCATACGTTCCGGCTGGCTGTTGATGGCGGAAGCCTTTACCGGCATGCGCGAAATTCTGGACGACCCGGCCCGCGCGGCCAAACTGGATCCGATCATCCGCAAACGGGCGGAAGCGGCGCGCACCATGCCCGTGGACGCCGCCGTGCGTTCCTACTGGGACCGGGAAAACCTGCGCGCCGCCATGCGCCGCGACCTGGGCAACGCCGTGCTGCTCACCCCCGCCGTGCCGCACGCCGCGCCCGCCATAGCCGCCCTGGAAGCGGACGAGGCCGTATTCTTTCATTATATAGCCAACAACATACGCCTGACCACGCCCGGCAATCTCACGGACATGCCCGGCATCTCCCTGCCCGCCGGTCTGGATAAGGACGGCCTGCCCATCGGCCTGCTGCTCTCCGCCCCCAGCGGCGCTGACGAAAACGTGCTGCAAGCCGCTCTGGCTGCTGAAGAGGCGGTCTGTAAAGGCTGATTTTGTCGAAGCCATCTAAGAGTGAGAGCAGGGCGCTGCCCTGCACCCGCCAGGGCTGGCGCTCCTGGACCCCATACAGGGTGACTAAGAAAAGGGTGCGTATCTGCCGTTCTGCTGATTCGGGCCGTCCTGGCCCTCACCCCTTCGGGGCGCCGGGGAGGACCCCGGCGGGCAATTCCGCTATCCTGCGGAATTGTCGCGCCACGGCGCTCGCATACTGGCGTGTGCGGCTTTGATAGACTGAAAAAAGCGCAACAAATCAACGCGGCTCTTCGTGTTATCAACGAAGAGCCGCGTTGTTTATCCCTGTCAAAGTTCTTTGAAAGGGGATAGGGGGTCCGGGGGCACTCCCCCGGCTATTTGGCAATCCCCACGGCGCGGCGTTCGCGGATGACGGTCACGCGGATCTGGCCGGGGTAGGTGAGGTTGCGTTCGATTTTTTCGGCGATGTCTTTGGAGAGCATGAAGGTGGTGTCGTCGTCCACGGACTCGGAATTGACCACCACGCGCAGTTCGCGCCCGGCCTGGATGGCGTAGGCCTTGTCCACGCCGTCGAACCCGGCGGCAATGCCTTCCAGGTCTTCCAGGCGCTTGACGTAGCTTTGGAGCAGCTCTTTGCGGGCGCCGGGGCGGGCGCCGGAAAGACAGTCGGAAGCCTGGGTGAGCACGGCCAGAATGGATTCCGGGGTCACGTCCTCGTGGTGGGCGGCAATGGCATGGACTATTTCCTTGCTCTCTCCGTACTTTTTGGCCAGGTCCGCGCCGATGACGGCGTGGGGGCCTTCCACTTCGTGGTCCACGGCCTTGCCCAGGTCGTGGAGCAGCCCGGCGCGCTTGGCTTTTTTGACGTCCAGGCCCAGCTCGGCGGCCATCATGCCGCAGAGGGAAGCGACTTCCAGGGAATGCTGGAGCACGTTCTGGGAAAAGCTGGTCCGGAACTTGAGCAGACCGAGCAGACGCACGATATCCGGGTGGATACCGTGCACGCCCACGTCAAAGGTGGCCTGCTCGCCCACTTCGCGCAGTTGCACTTCCAGTTCCTGCTCCGCTTTTTTGACGATGTCCTCAATGCGGGCGGGGTGGATGCGGCCGTCCTGGATAAGCTTTTCCAGGGCCATTTTGGCCACCTGGCGGCGCAGGGGATTGTAGGCGGAGAGGATAACGGTCTCGGGGGTGTCGTCAATGATCAGATCCACGCCGGTGGCGGCTTCCAGGGCGCGGATATTGCGGCCTTCCCGGCCGATGATGCGGCCTTTCATGTCTTCGCTGGGCAGGGTGACGGCGGTGACGGTCTGCTCACCCACGTATTCGCCCGCGTAGCGCTGAATGGCGTTGGCGATAATTTCCTTGGCCTTGCGGTCGGCGGTTTCGCGCGCTTCTGTCTCGATAAGACGCATGGTGCGCGCGGCTTCGTGCTTGGTGCGGGAGGCGATTTCCTCCATCAGGCGGGCTTTGGCTTCTTCGGCGGAAAGGCCGGAAACTTCCTGCAGGCGGCGTTCCTGCTCGACCATTTTGGCCTGCAAAAGCTCTTCGGTTTCTCCCAGGCCACGTTCCTTACGGGCCAGGTCGCGCTCTATCTGCAGCAATTCCTGTTCGCGTTCCGTGGCTTTTTCGAGTTTTTCCTCAATTTTCTCGGAATGTTCTTCCAGCTTTTTCTCTTTGCTTTTCAGGTCCCGTTCCAGCTCTTTCAGTTCCTGTTCCGCCTGGCGTTTGTACTCAAGCAACTCGTGCTTGCCCTGGAAGAGCATTTCCTTTTTCTGGGCCTGGGCTTCTTTGCGCGCTTCCTCTTCTATCCTTCGGGCCAGTTCTTTCGAATCATTAAGTTTTTTTGAATTGAGCAGGTGGTGGAGAAGATAGCCAGCCAGCGCCCCTGCGAGCACCGTGCCGACAATGACAAGGATATGTGTGCCGTCCATGGTAAGGCCTCTGTGTATCGTCTCGGATATCCGTCCGGATTCGGTGCGGGCCGGAAATATGGCCCGGACGCGCGTTGCCGCCTTGGCGGGCGCACAACCAACGGCTTGCCGCGCTTCTGTTATCAAAGCTCGCGGCAAGCCTCATGCGTGCGAACGGTCCGGCTTTTCAAGGCTGGACCGTCCGGCAAGGATCTGTCCTCAAATCCCTGCCGCAAGATTGGCGTGGACAGGCCGTGCCCGTCGTTACGCGACAATCTCAAAATGGAAAGGCTCTAACGTGTCCGGAAAAACAGACGCCCTGCGCCGTTCCCGGATGGAGTGTCCGGCAGCGAACGGAGCAGGGCAGGGGAGACGGGCGTATTGCGAGAAGAAACCCCAGGGCGTCGTGTGCGAAGTTCTCCGCAGGACCTTAGTGCCTACGGCGGAAAATTCAGTGGCCCATTAGGCGTCCCGGTCAGGCCGGGCATGCACACCGGTCCAGCATCCTTTTCCTTTTCTTAATGCTTGTGAGGCCTGCAGTGAACGAGGCATCACGCACGTCCCAGGGGGTTGCTTTCTTCTATAGTGCTTTTGTTTCCTCACCTTGCAGAGAGTCCAAAAGCGCCCGTAACTTTTTTTCCGACCTCTCCATTTCCTCTCTGGCCTGGAGCATATCGTCCGCCAGGGCCAGGGCCAGAAATGTGAGAAGCTTTTCCTTGCTCAGCTGTTTTCCGTGCTGCCTGAGGCTGTTGTACCGTTCTTCAAGCAACAGCCGCGCCTGCTCGACCCGTTTCGGATCCGTTTCGGCCTTGAAGGAGACGTCATGCCCCAGCACATTGAGATGATAGTGTGCCATTATGGGCTCTTACTCCGGTATGCGCTCCTTGAGCCGCGATAAAAGCTCGTCTATGCGGCGAGTCGCGGTTTCCCTGACCGATACTTCCTGGGCCAGCGCGTCGCGCAGAGTGCGGTTTTCTTCCCCAAGCGAGGCGCCGCTGGCCAGTTCCTGCCGCAGCCGGTCGTTTTCCAGCCGCAGGCCGTTGGTTTCTTCCAGAAGGCGGGTGATCCGTTCTTCCAAAAGGTCGAGAAGCTCTTTCATGATGCAACTATACGCTTCTAAAGCGCTTTAGGCAAGGGGCGCGATTTCTTTTCCCGACAGGGCCGCGCCGGTAAAAGACCGGCAAGAGGCGGGGTTACGGCAGGAAAAAGGGCGGTGGGCAGCAGGCTGCGAACCCGGGCAGCGTGAGGCAGGCATGGTGGAGGTATAGAGGGGAACCCGGCGCGTCGTTGCCATAGAGACCGTCCCCGGCTATGGGGGTGCCCAGGGCGGCCAGGTGGGCCCTGATCTGGTGCCGTGCCCCCCTCTGGATGCGGGCCACGGCCAAAGTCAGGGGCGGGGCGAGTTGCGGCAGCAGCGCGGAGGCGTCCCCCACAGGGGTGACCAGGGTGTGGCGCGTCCCGTCCTCGGCATCCTTGTCCAGCACGCGGGTTCTGCGGCGCGAGGCCGTATCCAGGGCCGCCGCGCACAGGACAGGACCGGCTAATTCCCCGCGCACCACGGTCAAATAGTGCTTGCACGCCAGTCCGGAGGCCTCCATTTCGCGAAAATCCGCCGCCGCTTCCGGGCTGAAGGCCGCCGCCACCAGGCCGGAGGTCTCCCTGTCCAGGCGGCTGAGCAGCAGGGGCGGCGCGGCTGGAAGAGGCGCGGGGGAGGGGCGTTCTCCCTCCGGAACGGGCATCAGGCGCAACGCCTCCGCTAGCAGCGGCGGAAGCGCGTGCGGGGCGGAAGGTTCCGGCCCTTGGGCACACAACGCGGGCCAGATCCGGGGCAGGGCCGCTTCCAGGCTGGGGCCGGGCTTGCCGGGCAGGGCGGCCGTGTGCAGGCCCGGCGGCTTGTACAGCGCGGCGAAAGAGTCCGTCCAGGCCACGAGCCGGACGCCGCGCTCAAGTTCGTTATACTCCTCCGGGCCGGGAGCGGCTTGCGCCACAGCCACCAGGTCGCCTTCGCGGAGGCGGTGGAGCGCGAGGCGGGGCGTTCCGTTGACCAGCACCAGCCCCTGCTCGATCAGGCGTTTGCCGCCCCTGGTGCCAAGGCCGGGCAGCATGCGCCCGAGAAAGGCGTCCAGGCGCAGCTCGGCCTGGCCGGTAAGGACAGGGTATGTTTTAAGGACGGCGGATTCGTGGCGTTGCGGCATGGGCGCATACTGCGCCAAGGCCTGTGGAAAAGCAAGGCGGCATCTTTACAGTCCGCGCGCTTGCCGCTACTTTCGCTTCCGGAAACCTTTCGAGCGTAACCTGTTTATTCAGATTGAATTCAGATTCAAGGAGCGCCTATGACCTCTTCCCCCAACATTCTGGGCACGCTGGTTCTGGCCGCGGGCAAAGGCACGCGCATGCATTCCGACGAGCCCAAGGTCATGCGCCGCATGCTGGAAGAGCCCATGCTCCGCTACGTGTTCGCGGCCCTGGCCCCCCTGTCGGACGGGCGGCTGTGGGCCGTGGTGGGGCACGGGGCGGACTTGGTGCGCGCCTTTTTTACGGAAACAGAGACCCGTTTCATTATGCAGGAACAGCAGCTGGGCACGGGGCACGCCCTGCAAAAGGCCTGGCCCGCGTTGCGCGCGGCGGGCCTGACCCACGTGCTGGTGGTCAACGGCGACACCCCGCTGATTACCGAAACCGCCATGAAAAGCTTTGCGGACCAGGCCCTGGAAGGCAGCGCGGACCTGGCCTTTCTGACCCTCCGCCTCAAGGATCCCGGCGCCGTCGGCCGGGTGGTGCGCAAGTCGGGCCGCGTCACGGCCATAGTGGAGGCTAAGGATTACGACCAGGCCGCTCACGGCGCTTCCAGCGGCGAAATCAACGCGGGCATTTACTTTCTGCGCATGGACGCGGTGGATTCGTTGCTGCCCCGGCTGCACAACCGCAACAAGAGCGGGGAATTCTACATTACGGACCTGGTGGAGCTGGCCGTGGCCGACAAGCTCACCGTGCTGGGCATAGAAGCCGGAGAAGACCGCAGCCTGCTGGGCATCAACACGCCCAAGGAACTGGTTGAGGCGGAAGAGCTGCTGCGGCGCCGCATTGTGGAAGCCGTCCAGGCCGCGGGCGCGCTGGTGCACGCCCCGGACAGCGTGCGCATAGGCCCCCTGGCCGTGGTGGAGCCGGGCGCGGAACTGACGGGCCCCTGCGAGCTATACGGCAAAAGCGCGTTGCGCAAGGGCGCGCGCCTTTCTTCTCACTGTGTGCTTATAGATACCACGGTGGCCGCCGGTACCACGGTGCGTTCCTTCTGCCACCTGGACGGCGCGGACATAGGCCCGGACTGCGTGGTGGGGCCGTTCACGCGCATGCGGCCCGGCACCGTTCTGGAAGAGGGCGCGCACGCGGGCACTTTCGTGGAAATCAAGAAATCCCGCCTGCGCAAGGGAGCCAAAGCCAATCACCTCGCCTACATAGGCGATACCGATGTGGGCGAAAAAGCCAATATCGGGGCCGGGGTCATTACCTGCAACTACGACGGCAAGAACAAGCACGCCACCACCGTGGGGCCGGGCGCGTTCGTGGGCTCCAACGTTTCCCTGGTGGCCCCGGTGACCGTGGAGGAGGGCGCGTTCGTGGGCGCGGGTTCCGTCATCACCCAGACGGTGCCTTCCGGTATGCTGGCCGTGGGCCGCGCGCGGCAAGTGAACCTGGTCAGGAAGAAAAAGCCTGAATAAACTGTCGAAGCCATCCAAGAGCGAGAGCGGGGCGCTGCCCTGCACCCGCAAGGGGGCTGAGCCCCCTTGACCCCGCGACAGGGTGGATACGAAAGTTGCGCGCAGATGAAGCCGTTTGCCCGGGATGAAGGCTCGGAAGCCCTCGCCTCTCCCACCCGTCATCCCCCGGCTTGACCGGGGGATCCAGGCGGAGGGAGACGAAAGAAACGAGCGAACACATTGTCGCTCCGAAAGCCTGCCGACGCGTGGAGAGAGCGGAATTCTCCCGGCTTAGACAACGTTCCCCGGCGGCCCTTTGTCATTTACCTCGCCCTTGCAAGCGGGTATAGATGACTGGGTTTCAGAAAAAGAACTTTTGGAGTTCCCATGCCCTCTGCCTCACGGTACGCGCCCCTGCCCTGGGGGGCCGCGCTGCTCGCTCTGCTTGGCGCGGGATACTGCGCGCTGCAAAGCGGATACTTCGGAGAAAGTTTTTGCCCCAGCAGCGGCTGCCGGCTGTTCCGCGACGTGTCCGTCGCGGGCGTTTCGCTGTGGTGGGTGGGCGTCGCGGCCTTTGCCCTCATTTCGCTGTGCTGCCTGTGGCGTCGTCCCGGTCTGGCCTTTTTCCTTGTCAGCGCGGGCCTTGTGGCGGATTCGCTGCTGCTCGCGGTCATGCTGGGCATTGCGCCCTGCTTGAGCTGCCTTGGGGCGGCGCTGTTTCTGGGGCTGTTGTTTTTGCTTTTGCGCCGCGCGCCGCAGGGCTGGTTCAAGGGCCAGGCCAGGCCGTCCATTCTGTTCATGGTCTGGCTGGTGCTGTTCCTGGCCAACGGTGCCGCCGCCGTGAACGAGCGGGTGAGTATCTGGGTGATAAGCGGCGCGGAACACGGCGAGCGCCGCGTGTATTTTTCCCCTTCCTGCCCCGCTTGTAAGGACGCTGTGGCGGCTTTTGCCGGCAGCGCCGCTTTTGTGCCGGTGATGAAGGACGAGAGCGACTTTGCCGCTATTCTGCGTCTGGAACGGGGGCTACGGAACGGGCGCTCGCTGCGGGAAGCCTTTACGGCCAGCCTTTCCGGGCCGGAACCGGATATTTCCTTTGCCCGCGGCCTGATCTTGCGGCTGCGCCTCTTGCGCAACAAGGCCGACGTCCTGCGTCTGGGCTTTGACACGCTGCCGCTGATCATGGTCAATGGCCTGCCCCAGTCCCTGCGCAGTGAAGTTCAGGCACCGCCGCGCTCCGCGTCCCGGCCGTCTCCGGCCGCCTCCGTTTCCGACCTGCCGCCGGAACTGGAGAGCCTGGACCAATGCAAACAGGATGCGACCCCCTGTGACCCCCCGCGCTGACGGCGCTGTGACGCCTTCCTCCCCGCTCCCCTGGCCCGTGCCGTACAGTGTGCGAGAAAGCGCGCGGGCCCGGCACGCGCGGTTGCGGGTGCGGCCGGAATCCGGCCTGGAAGTGGTGCTGCCGCGCGGCATGTCGCGCGCGCTCATCCCGGAACTGCTGGAGCGGCACCGCGTCTGGATCCAGCGCACCCTGCGCGCCGTGTGCGGCGAAGCGGGGCAAGCGGTTGTTTCCGGTTTGCCGGAAGTTCTTTCTCTGCATGGCGGGCGCGTGGCGCTGCCTTTGCGTTGGGGTGCCGCCGTACGCGGCGCGGTTTTGCGCGAGGGGGAGCTGCTGCTGCCGGAAGGGCCGGACAATCTTGCTTCCGGTTGCCGCCGCCTGCGGGAATGGGTGCGCGGCCACGCCAGGGAAACGCTGGACCGCACGCTGCGCGAGCTGGCCGCCGCGCACGGGTTCCGGGTGCGCGGGGTGCGGGTGCGCCTGCAAAAAAGCCGCTGGGGCAGCTGTACCGCGTCCGGGGATATCAGCCTGAACCTTTGCCTGGTGTTTCTGCCGGACGAACTGTGCCGCCATGTGCTGCTGCACGAGCTTACCCACACCTGTCACTGCAACCACGGCCCGGGGTTCTGGAAAGCCCTTTTCGTCGCCGAGCCCGACGCGCTCGCTTTGGACAAGCGGCTGCGCCGCGCCTGGATGCATGTTCCGGGCTGGATTTGGCTCGCCTCGCATTGACAGGCGCGGAAAGGAAAGGCTATGGTGTCGCGCCCTTGGCGGGAGCGCGGTTTTTTACATGCGCTCTTCGCGGCGCTTGACGGGCGAGAGTGGCGGACTTGGTAGACGCACTGGATTTAGGATCCAGCGGGTAATCCCTTAGGAGTTCGAGCCTCCTCTCTCGCACCAGCCGCTTTTTCGCCGGATGCCGCGGCCGTTTTTAGCGGGACGGTTTCTTTATTTTCTCTGCGGTTATGGTATGATGCCGCCGTGGCGGAAAGACGAAACTTCTTATATTTGGTTAGTATGCGCAGTGCACAGGAATCGCCAACGGTATCCGTCTGTATCCCGGCGTACAACAACGCGCCGGCGTTTTCGCGCTGCCTGCAGGCCGTGCTGGCGCAGCAAAACGTGAGTTTGGAGTGTGTGGTTTCCGACGATTCGGACACGGACGCCATTCACGACTTGGTGCGCGCTTGCGGTGATACGCGGGTCGTGTACAAAAGAAACATTCCCGCGCTGAAGGCCCCGGCCAACTGGAACGCGGCCCTGGCCCTGGCCCGTGGAGAAATTGTGACCCTGCTGCACCAGGACGACTGGTACCGCTCCCCTGATGCGCTGCAAAAGGTTTGCACGCGTATGGAGGAGACTGGGGCCAAGGCGCTGGTCGCCGGCAGGGCGCTACATTGTTCCGGGGACTGCGTGGGGGAGTATGTGCCCTCGGACGCCACGCTGCGGGATTTCAGCGCGCGCTACCCCGGCAGGAGCCTGGTGGTGAACACCCTGGGTTCCCCAAGCGTGGTGTTTTTCCGCAGGGAACTGGCCGCTGTGCATTATGATACGCGGCTGCTGTATTTTTCCGATACCGAATACTACGCCAGGCTCTTTGCCGCGGGCAAAAGCGTGGCCTGCCTCTCCCTGCCCGTGGTGGGCATAGAGCGGGGGGCGGAAGGGCAGCTTTCCGGCCACTGCCTGTCCCGGCTGGATGAACTGGTGCCCGAACTGGCCCGCGCTCTGGCCGCGTTCCATGCCGGGGCGGTGGATTCCGGCCTGGCCCTGGCGCGTTTTTTCGCCGCGAATATGCGCCACTGGATGAAAGGCCATATCCTGGATGCCCTGGCCGAGGCGGGCCGGGCATTTGCGCTGCCCGCGCTGCTGGTGGCCGGGGCCAGCCTGCCGGTTTTCAGTGTGCACATGATTTACCGGCTGTTCCGGCGTTTGAGTGGACGCCAACCCTGGGGATGAAGCTATGCGCTTGTGTCTGATCGCCACCACCAGGCAGCGGGAACCGTACTATCTTGAGCGCCTGTTTGAAAGTCTGGCGCAACAGGAGTATCGGGACTTCACGCTGCTGCTGGGCGACCAGAACCCGCCCGGAACCCTGGACCCGCTGCTGTCCGCTTTTGCCGGGCGTTTCCCCGTTATTGTTCTGCCCCTGGAGCCCTGCGGGCTGTCGGAAGCGCGCAACCGCCTGCTGGCCTATGCGGAAGGGGCGGAAGGAGCGGAAGGGGACGTTATCGCGCTGGCGGACGATGATTGTTATTACGCGCCGGACACCTTTGCCCGGCTGGCGCGCAGTCTGGGTGAACTGCCGGACGCGGCCGCCGTCATCGGTGAGGGCGGCGCGGACATGAGCGCGCCGGACAAAGGGGAGCGGAGCGTTCCCACGCGGGTCAACTGGTATTCCGCGCACCGCAACGCGCCGTCCTGGTGTTTGTTCATACGCCGGGAGGACGCCCTGCGCGTGGGCCCGTTCGACACCGACATGGGCATAGGCGCGTCCACGCCCTGGCAGAGCGGGGAGGAGACGGATTTTCTCATCCGTCTGCTGGCCGGCGGGAAAGCCGTTTACCGCGACGCGCGCATCCGGGTGTTCCACGACGATGAAAACGCGGACGCGCCCAACATACCAAAAATTCACGGCTACGGCATGGGCCGCATGTACCTGCTGCAAAAGCACGGTTACCCGCTGTGGTTTAAACTGCTGAACATTCTGTACCCCCTGGCCTGCTTTCTGGGCGAGCTGCCCCGGCAGGGCTTCAGGACCTTTTGCCACCGTTTCGCCATGCTCCGGGGGCGGCTGCGCGGCTTCTGGGCCGTGCGCGGGCTTTTTAAATCGTGATTGTCGAAGCCAATGAAGAATGAGAGCAGGGCGCAGGGGGTCTTATGGCAAGTGACAGAAGCACGTCCTCGGAATGGCAGCCGGACCAGTACCTGAAGTTCGAAAAAGAGCGGACCCAGCCCACCATTGACCTGGCCGCCAGAATCGAGGTGGAAAGCCCCGGGCGGATCATCGACATAGGCTGCGGCACCGGCAACAGCACCACGGTGCTGCGCCAAAAGTGGCCAGGCGCGGCCTGCGTGGGGCTGGACAGTTCCCGCTCCATGCTGGACAAGGCGCACAAGCTGGCCCCGGATATCGAGTGGGTCCAGAGGGACGCTTCCGATAGCCTTTCGGATCTCGGCAGCTTTGACATCGTGTTTTCCAACGCGGCCCTGCAGTGGCTGCCGGACCACCACCTGCTCATCCCCAAGATGTTCGCACTGTTGAACAAGAAAGGCGCGCTGGCCGTGCAGGCCCCGTACGCGTTGCCCATGCCCACTTACCAGGAAGCGGAAAAGCTGGCCGTCTCGCCCAAATGGAAGGCCTACCACGTCAAGCGCACCTTCCAGTTCAACTACCGTGACTTCGACTATTTTTACGACCTGCTCTGCGGCCTGACCAAGGAACTGTACCTCTGGAAGACCAACTACATCCACGTGCTGAAAAGCCCCGAGGACGTGGTGGAGTGGACCAAGGGCACCATGCTGCGCCCTTACCTGGACGTGTTGCCTGACGAAGCCCTGAAAAAAGAGTTCACCGCCGAGTACACCGAAGGAATACGCCGGGCCTACCCCGTGCAGCGCGACGGTTCCGTGCTGCTGCCTTTCACCAGGATATTTTTCCTGGCTTACAATATGGGCTGAACAAAGGGGCGCGCAAGCACAATCGCCCGGCCGCCGGATATCCGGCGGCCGGGCGATTGTTTTTTAGGGGCTAATCCTCAGGCCACGGCTTCCAGCAGTTTTTGCAGGCGGCCCAACCCTTCCTTGATGTCCGGCAGGGAAGTGGCAAAGGACATGCGCAAAAAGCCCGGCGCCAAAAAGGCCGTGCCCGGTACAAAGGCGATATGGGCTTCTTCCAGCAGCAGCTCCGCGAATCGCACGTCATCCGTAATGGTCGTGCCTTTGTACGTCTTGCCCAGCACGGGCCGCACGTCGATGAACGCGTAGAAGGTGCCTTCCGGCTGGTCGCATTTGATGTGGCGGCATGTGCCCAGCAACTTCATGACACAGTCTTTGCGCTCCTGGTAGGCGGCGGACATGGAGCGCACGTCGGCCATGGCTTCCTTGATGGCCCCCACCGTGGCCCACTGGGTTATGGTGCTGGCGGCGGACGTGATGTGCCCCTGCATGGTGGCCATCTTTTTGATCAGTTCCTGGGGGCCGGTGGCGTAACCCATGCGCCAGCCGGTCATGGCAAAGGCTTTGCTGGCGCCGTTGACGTTGATGACCACGGGACGGCTTTCCGGCAGCAGCTGCACCGGGTTGCGGTAGACCCGGCCGTCAAAGAGGATTCTTTCGTAAATTTCGTCGTTGATGAGGATGATGTTCTTTTCCAGGGCCAGACGGCAGAGTTCGCGGATAAAGGATTCGCTGTAAATCTTGCCCGTGGGGTTGTTGGGGGAGTTAATAATGGCGGCCTTGGTCCTGGGCGTGACGGCCTTGAGCACGTCCGCCATTTCCGGCTGCAGGCCCGTTTTGGCCGTGTCGATGACCACCGGCACGCCGCCGAACAGCGCCACCTGTTCCACGTAGCTGACCCAGGCCGGGGCGAAAATGAGCACCTCGTCGCCGGGGTTCACCAGGCAACCCAGGGCTTCGTATATCAGCGGCTTGGCGCCGGAGCCGACCATGGTTTCATTGCGCGCGTAGTCCAGCCCGAATTCCGCCTTGTAGTAGGAGCGGACCGCGTCCAGCACATCCGCGTGGCCTACCGTGGCCGTGTAGTGGGTTTCCCCCTGGTCCATGGCCTGGGCGGCGTATTTGTGCACGGCGGCGGGCGAGGTGAAATCCGGCTCGCCCGAGGAAAAGGAAATGACCGGGATGCCCTGCTTGGCCATGGCCGAAGCCTTGTCCGACATGGCTCGGGTGGCGGAAGGCTTGGTGGTCAGAATGCGGTCTGAAAAGCGGTACTGCATGCGGGTATCCTCGGTTGTTAGCGTGCCGTTATGTGCAAGGGGATCCCCCACTGTTGCGGGGTCAAGGGGGCTCAGCTCCCTTGCGGGTGCAGGGCAGAGCCCTGCTTTCACTCTTGGATGGCTTCGACAGCTATCGGTATTCTGTCTCGTCCCAGAGTTGGAACACTTCTTCCCAGGTTTCAGGCACCTTGCCGCCCAGCTTGTCGCGGTAGCCTTGTTCCGCCGTGCGGCGCAGGCGTTTGGCCACGCCTTCCGTGACCAGGGGGTCCATGCCGCATTCGCGCATGCCGGTGGCGGCTTCTTCGGCTTCGTGGCTGCGGCGTTCCGCGTGCACGGTATCCCCGGCCACGTAGCGCAGGGCGGTGACGGCAAAGGGCGTCTTGTTCATGGTGTCGCTCAGGCTTTGCATCACCACGTCCACAATGCCGTTGCGGTGGGCGAATGTAAAGGTTTCCACCAGCAGCGCCTCAAAGCCCTTGGTGAAAATGCTGCGGGCCAGCTTGATGCGCGTGCCGTCCCCGGCCGTTGCGCCCACGACCTCGATAGCCATTTTAAAAGGCGTCATGGCCTCCTGCCAGCGGGCCGCGCCGTCGCCGGAAACCAGCATGGGCACCTTGTGACGGAACAGGGGCAGCGGCCCCATCATGGCGCTGTCCGCGTAAAGCACGCCTTGTCGCGTGCAGGCCTCACCGTGGCCGCGTTTGGCCGTGGGGGAATCCGTGGTCACGTCCACCAGCAGCTGGCCGGGGCGCATGTGGGACAGCACGCCCTCTATGGCCGCGCGGTTGTACTTGGCCTGGACCGAGGAAACGACGCAGTCCACTGCCGCGGCCAGCTCTTGCGCGGATTTGACCAGCGTTACGCCCGTCTCCTGGGCGCGGGCTTGCAGCACGCCGTATTCCTTGCTTTCCGGCCTGGTAACCAGCAGGTCATAGGCGAACAGGTCCCGCTTGCCTTCCTCGCGCAGGCCCTGGGCCATGAAATAGGCCGCTTCGCCGAAACCGAGAAAACCGAGTTTCATACAGCCTCCCGCATCAGGGAAGAAAAACGTCCGCGCCCTTGATCAGAATTTTGCCGTCCACCTCGATGGTGGGGTGCCAGACGATAAGGTCGTAGTGGATGGGGGCCTTGGTTTCGCCGCCCAAAGTTATGTTGGTGCCCACGCCGAAATGCGCGGTGCTGCGCACGCCTTCGTCTTCCAGCATGATGCCGCACATGCGGCACTTGGGGTTGAGGCCCACGCCCAGTTCCGCCAGGTTGTAGGCGTTGGGGTCGTTGTGGCTTTCCAGGTCCCGGGCCAGGGTGTCCGCGCTGCGGCCGCCCTTGACGGAGGTGATGAAGCCGTCCTTGACCTCGCAGACCACGGGCTGGTCCACAATGCCTATGCCCAGGTAAGGGATGCTGGCGTCGCAGACGATAACCCCGTTGCCCGTGCCCTCTATGGGCGTGGTATTGGCTTCGATGGTGGGGATGGTGGAGAATTGGCCCTTTTCCACCACGCAGTACAGGGCGTTGCCCCTGCGGCCCTTGGCCGAGAAGGAAATGTCCGTGCCCGCCGGGGTGGTCACCCGGATTTTGTCGCCGCGTTCCAACTCTTTGGCCACGCCCAGGCACACGGGCTTGATGCTGTCAAAGTCGCACTCTATGCCGCCCCCGGCCATCATTTCCGGGGTGAAATCGGTCATGACGATGAGCCGCGCGCCGTTCGCCGCCGCGTTTTTCACGGCATGGGTGTGGGTTATGGAATAGCTCACCGGCACAAAGACCACGTCCGCGGCCTTCATGGCTTCCGCCACGGGCTGGGGCGGCTCCTGCCCGGCCTTGGCCCGGGGCTGCATGATCATGACCATGACTTCCGCGCTCCGGTCCTGGGCCACGGCGGCTATGGCTTGCGCAATGGGGATTTTGGTGTAGTCCGTGACGATGAGCACCTTTTCGCCGGGCCGCACTTTGGTGCTGACGTCCACCAGGGTCTTGGCCCCTTTTTGCATGAGCAGGTCTTGCATACGACACCTCGCGGCTGGTTGTGGGATGTGGTCTGATTATATCTAAAATAGACCATTGAACCATTTATGTTGTGACTAAAGGAAAGCGTCCAGCCTGTCAAGCGGACCGGCCAGAGGCGCGGAAAAAAGAGCCGCCCCTGCCAGCGGCAGAGAGCGGCTCATAAGGAGCGTAGACACGGCGGCTCAGGCGGGGTGCCCTTTCATGAAGGTGCTCTGCATGATGTCCGCCTTGATCATGGGCAGCTTGGACGCGGCCACGGCCTTTTCGCCCTGGCCGGACGTGATGACCGTGCCGGGGCCGTCGCCGCAGATGCCGCCCGCCATGCGGATTTTGCCGCCCGCGATGGTGTACAGGGCGGTGGCGGAACAGGTGTCGAACACGGCCACGTCCGCGTCCGCGCCCTGGCTGAGGTGGCCCTTGTTGGGCAGGCCCAGCATTTTGGCCGGGGCCAGGCTGACCTTGTCCACCAGCTCTTCCAGGGTCATGTAGCGGGCCTGCACCAGGCGGATGCCGTTTTCAAAAATCACGTTGCGGGGTATGCCGCCGCCGTCGGTGCTGACGGCGTCCACGGTAAAGGAGCCGTCCTTGCGCCGGGCCGTGGCGCAGGCCAGAAGCGCCACCGGGTTGTTCACCGGGAAGGAGCACCAGGCGTTGGTGCCATTCTTTTCCCAGAACGCGTGGCCTTCTTCCGGCGGCAGGTAGCTGAGTTCCCCGCCGATGCGGCCGTAAATGTTGGCCCAGCCCGCCCGGATGGCCTTGCCCATGCCGTCCTTGTCGGACGTGAAGCCGCCGCGCTCCACGCAGGTGCGGGTCACGCCGCTGTGCACGATGCCTTGCTCGTTCACCGCCGCGCTGGTGCCGTTCATGACCGAGAGGTAGGATTCGGACACGATCCGCGGGTTGTTTTCCAGGCCGCGCAGCAGGCGTTCCGTTTCCAGCAGCGGGTTTTCCACCTGGCCCCGACAGTAGGCGTTGACGTGGCACATGTGCAGGGGGTTGCCCGCCGCCAGCTGCAGCGCTTCCTCATAGCCCTTGATGTTGCTGCCGTTGGCCGTGCTGCCCGCGTGAAAAGCCACGTAGGCCTTGCGCTTGGCGCATTCTTCAATGATCAGGGCCGTGGTTTCCGGGGTAAATGGGTAGTGGCCGCCCATGATCTTGATGCCGAACGCGCCCTTGGCCAGGGCGGCGTCAATGGCCGCGCCCACTTCCTCGCGCCCGGCGTTGTTGGTTTTCAGATCCTTGCCTATGACCAGGGCGTGCAGGCAGGCGGCGTTGATGCCGTGGCCGTGCACGCGCATTTCGTCGATAAAGGTGTCTATGCCGCCCATCATGTCCAGGGCCGTGGTCACGCCCCGGCGCAGCAGCATGTTGTAGGGCACCCCGCCGGAACCTTCGCACACCAGGTGCACGTGGGAATCGATAATGCCCGGCAGCACCAGCTTGCCGCGCGCGTCAATAACTTCGGCGGCGGAGGAGGGATCGATTGCTTCCGCGACCTCCGCGACCTTGCCTTCCGCCAGGGCCACGTCGGCCTTGCCGTTGCGCTTGTTGGCCGGGTCCACCACTGTGCCGTTGCGGATAAGGATGTCAATTTTCATAGCTATGTCCTCATGTTAGAGGGTTATTGCTGTGAAGATACGGTATGGCTCCGCAAAGGTCAACGCGGGGCGAACGGGCGCGTTTCAGCGTTGCAGGCCGTGTTTTTTGAGCCGCCGCCACAGGGTGGAACGGCTGATGCCCAGCCGCTGCGCCGCCAGCGAGGCCTTGTAGTTGCTTTCCCGCAGCGCCCGCAGCAGCAGCGCGCTGTCCGCCTCGTCATCCGGGACCGGCGGGAGCGGCAGGGGGCCGGAAGGGGAAAGCTCCTCATCCGCCCAGAGCATGCGGACAAGGTCGGCTCCGATGACGCCTTCCTTGTGCAGGGCGGCTATGCGTTCCATGAAGCTTTGCAATTCCCGGACGTTGCCGGGCCAGGAATACTGGCCCAGGGCCTGGAGCGCGGCGTCGGAAAGAGTGGGGCCGTTCCCGCTTCTGGAGGCCTCGCCGAGGAAAAAGCGAGCCAGCTCGGGAATGTCTTCCGCGCGTTCGCGCAAAGGCGGGACGCGCAGGCGCAGCACGTTGAGGCGGTAGTAGAGGTCGGGCCGGAAGGAGCGCTCTTCCACGCAGCGCTTGATATCCTGGTTGGTGGCCGCGATGACGCGCACGTCCACATGGATGACCCGGTCGCTGCCCAGGCGCATGATGGTCCGTTCCTGCAGCGCGCGCAGGAGCTTGCCCTGCAAGGACAGGTTCATTTCCGCCACCTCGTCCAGAAAGAGGGTGCCGTTGTGGGCCTGCTCGAAAAGGCCCAGCTTGCCCTTGGGGTTGGCCCCGGTGAACGCGCCGCCGGTGTAGCCGAACAGCTCGCTTTCCAGAAGCTCGCCGGGCACGGCCGCGCAGTTGATGGGCACAAAGGGGCCGCCCCGGCGCGGGCTGCTGTTGTGGATGCCCTGGGCGAACAGCTCTTTGCCGCTGCCCGTTTCCCCCAGAATGAGCACCGAGGAGCTGGTGGCCGCGAACTGCGCGGCCATGTCGATAACCCGGCGTATGGACTGGCTTTTCCCTCGAATGGCGGAAAAATTGAGCGTGGCCGTGTAGCCGGAAGCGTAAATGCGCCGCCGCACGCGCTCTTCCATGCGCTGGATGTCCGTGGAATCCTGAAAGGTGGCCACGGCGGCCAGGGGCTTTTCGCCCACGCGGATGGCGATTTTGTTGCACAGGACGTCCGCGCCGTTGACCCGCAGCATCTGGGCCAGCTGGTCCTTGCCGCTGGCCAGCACCTTTTCCAGGCCCAGGCCGGGCCAGATTCTGGCGATTTCCCGGCCCACGGCCTGTTCCTTGCTCACGCCCAGCACACGTTCCGCCACCGGGTTGAAGGCGAAAATGCGGCCTTCCCCGTCAATGGAGACCATGCCTTCGTAGGAGTAGTCCAGAAGCGCGCTCCACATGCCGCTTCTGGCCCGTTCCTGGCGGCGGGCTTCCGCTATGCGCTTGGCTTCCTGCGCGGCCCGCACAATGCTGGCCCCGTCGTTTTCCAGCAGCACGGCCGGAATGTTCAGGGGCCTGGCCACGCTGATGGTCACCGGCCCGCCTATGACCACCTGGGCGCCTTCCGCCACGGCCCGGCGCAACAGGTGGCCGGGGTCTTCCCGCCGGCTGAGGGGGTAGACGCGGATATCCGCGTCCAGCACCGGGGCCAGGCGCTCTATGCCGTCGATCATGTTGGGAAAGGCCACAGCCGCGATGCGCCTGCTCACGGTCTTGGCCTTGTGCACCGCCGCGATCAGGTCAAAGCTGCTGATGCGCAGGTCCACCACCACCACGGGCAGCCCGGCGGCCCGGATATCCGTGGCCTTGCCGCCCCGGGCGATAATGACGTCCACCCCCTGTTCCGCCAGCTTGGCGGCCAGGTCGCTGCCGCCCCCGCCGGGTTTGCCGGTCACCACCCGGATGTCGGAATGGTCCTTTTGCAGCGCTTTCTGCGCGAGGCGCATCATTTCCCTGGTCGTGGCGTAGAAGGCTATGGACGGCATGGTGTTTCCCCTGTGCGCGGATGTGGCGCGGCATGCAAAGCTCGGCCGCTGGCGGTGTATCATCGGGCATGCAACATAACGTTGCAACAAAAACATTGTGAAACAGGATAAGGTGCGGGAGAGGAAATAAAATACTGTAATTTAAAGGAATTAGTAGCGAGGAGGTGTTGGCACAAAACCTGCTTTTCCTCTGTCATTCCCTGTACCTGTCACGCGGCCCGCGCCGCGACCAACCGCAAAGGAGAACCACCATGGCTTACGGATTCAGAGTATACACCAAACGCGCCCTGCCCCCCGCCGGCATAGCCGAGCAGTTCCGCTCCATTCCCGTCTCCAATATCGGGGACAGCGTCAGCCGCCTGGGCATCATGTCCGAGCGCATGCGCCTGTATAGCAAGATGGAGCCCGGCAAGAACATGGTGGGCGTGGCCCTGACGGTCACGGCCCGTGAAGGCGACAACCTGATGATGCACAAGGCTCTGAACCTGGCCGCGGCCGGGGATATCGTGGTGGTGGGCAACGGCGGCTGCGACCGCTCGCTGATGGGCGAAATCATGATCGCCTACGCCGCTTCCAAGGGGGTGGCGGGCATAGTGGTGGACGGCGCCCTGCGCGACGTTTCCACGGTGGCGGGCATGGACATTCCTGTGTACGCCACGGGCGTCACCCCGCGCGGCCCCTACAAGCTGGGCCCCGGCGAGGTGAACGTGCCCGTTTCCTGCGCCGGCGTCACCGTGAAGCCGGGCGACATTCTGGTGGGCGACCATGACGGCGTCATCGTGATCCCGCGCGCGGACGCGGAAGCCGTGCTGCGCCTGGCCCAGGACTTCCAGAAGAAGGACAGCGCCAAGTACCAGGCCGCCGTCAGCGGCAAGGCGGACAGAAGCTGGGTGGACAAGGAACTTGCCGCCCTGGGCTGCGAAATAGTGGACGGCGTCTGCCCGGAATAGTATCGCATAACGCGGGCCGCGCCGTTCCGCGCCGGACGGGCGCGGCCCCGCCATTTCGCTCTACATCTCAATCCGTACAAGGAGCCGATCATGAAAGTTTTTGTCCGCGCCCCCATTCATCCGGACGCGGTTGCCCAACTGCGCGCCGACTCCCGCGTGCAGACCGTCACCTGGGACGAGTCCGCCGCCGCGCGCTGGGAAGAGGAGGCGGACGCCGTCATCCTGCGCGGGACCGACATCACGGGTGACGAGATACGCCGGGCGGCGAAACTGAAGGTCATCGGCCGCCACGGGGCCGGGGTGGACGCGGTGGACCTGGAAGCGGCCAAGGAACGCGGTCTCATCGTCATGTATGCGCCCTTCGAAAACTCGCAGTCCGTGGCCGAGCTGGCCGTGGGCTTCATGCTGGCCTGCGCCCGCAACATGGTGGCCGCGGACCGGATGGTGCGCGACGGCCAATGGAAGGAAGGCCGCAAAGGCAAGGGCTGCATCGAGCTTTTCGGGAACACCGCCGGGTTCGTGGGCTTCGGCCGTATCGCGCGCATGGTGGCCGGTATTTTGAAAAACGGCTTCAACATGAACATTCTAGCCTATGACCCGCTGCTGTCCGAGGCCGCCTGGGCGGAACTGAAGGGCTTCGCCACGCCCTGCAAAAGCGTGAAAGAGCTGTTCGCCGCTGCGCAGTATGTGAGCATCCATGTGCCCAAAACCAAGGACACTGTGGGGTTGATCAACGCCGAAGTTTTCGCGGCCGCGCGCAAGGGGTTGATACTGGTCAACACGGCGCGCGGCGGCGTGGTGGACGAAAAAGCCCTCTACGACGCCCTGGCCAGCGGCACGCTGAGCGCTGCGGCCAGCGACGTGTTTGACAAAGAACCGTTGGACACGGCCAGTCCCCTGTTGAGCCTGCCCAACTTTATCGCCACCCCGCATTACGCGGGCGCCACGGACGACTGCCTGCGCCGCGTGGCCACCGCCATAGCCAAGGAAACCGTAGCCGCCCTGTTCGGCCAGGAAAATCCGTCATATCGCTACATGTAAACGTACAGGACAGAAGCGGGGTTCCGCTTCACACGCCGGGCGGGAGTTTTTCCCGCCCGGTGTTTTTATTTGTCGAAGCCAATGAAGTGCCGAAGCAGGGCGCTGCCCTGCACCCGCAAGGGGGCTGAGCCCCCTTAACCCCGCAACAGGGGTACGCTTCGCGCGCGGTGTACATGTGAACAAGCGCGGACACAAAGGGAGTGCTTCGAGTAACCCGAACCGTCATACCCCCCTGAATGGGGTCCAGGGGCGCTAGCCCCTGGCGGGTGCAGGGCAGCGCCCCGCTTTCATTCTTGGATGGCTTCGACAACTATCCCCAAAAGCTCCCGCAGGCCGGGAACGGTAGTTGCATAAAACGCTGGTATTGGCTATATTCAGCTGTTGCCGCTTCGGAGGCATTTTTTTGCGTCTGGGCAAGGCCCTGAAAGGGGTGCTTTCACGCGCGCAGCAGCCGATGCGCAGGCAATGCCGGGGCTCAAGCCAAATTAGAAAAGCCGCCGGGATAACTCAGATTTTTAAGGAGCACTCGCTATGCAGTACACGGTGGAAGACGTCTCCCCGGTGAAAAAAACCGTCCGGGTCACCGTGCCCGCGGCCGAAGTGAACGCCGTTCTCGATAAAAACGTGGCCCGTTACCGCCAGTCCGTGGCTCTGCCCGGCTTCCGCAAGGGCAAGGCGCCCATGGGCATGGTGGAAAAGCGTTTCAGCAAAGAAATTTACGACGAAGCCGGTTCCGAGCTGGTCAACGACAACATTGCCGGCATTCTCAAAGAACTGGACCAGCAGCCTCTGACCGGCCTGCAGTTCGACGGCGCGGCCCTTGCGCGGGGACAGGAGTACGCCTACTCCTTCACTTACGAGATCATGCCGGAATTCGAAGTGCCCGCCTACGAAGGCGTGGCCCTCTCCCGGGATAAGGTGGAAGTGAAGGACGAGGAGATCGACACCGTCATTGAGCGCGTGCGCCGCAGCATGAGCCCCCTGCGGGACGTGGCGGAAAAGCGCCTGCCCGTGGAAGGCGACGTGGTTACCATCAGCTTTGCCGGTACCGATGACGCGGGCGAAGCCGTGCCCGGCGTTTCAGGCGAGAATTTCCAGGTGGCCGTCGGTGAAAAGCAGGTCATTCCCGATTTTGAAAAACTGCTCTGCGCCGTCCTGCCCGGCGAATCCGGCGAGGGCAAGGTCACTTTCCCCGAAGATTACCACAGCAAGGAACTGGCCGGGAAAACCGTGAACATGAAAATCACGGTGGACAAGCTCCAGACCCGGACCCTGCCGGAAGTGACCGACGAATTCGCCAAGCAGGCCGGGGGTTTTGAAAGCGTGGCCGCCATGCGCGACAACGTGCGCACGTCCTACGAGCGCAACCGCGCGGAAATGGCCAAGGCCAAGGCCCAGAGCGAGCTGCTGGAAAAACTGCTGTCCGAGGTGGACTTCCCCCTGCCGGAAGGCATGGTGGAGCGCTACCTGGGCAATATCCTCACTGATCGGGTGCAGAACATGCAGCGCCAGGGCCAGGATTTTTCCTCCTTCAAAGAGGAGGAGTTCGAAAAGCTGAAGGCGGAAGCCAAGGTGGAGGCGGAAAAATACGCCAAAACCCAGCTTTTTCTGCTCACCGTGGCAAGAAAGGAAAACCTGGATGCCACGCCCCAGGAAATGGAAGCCGCGCTGCGGCAGATGGCGGCGCGGGGCGGCCACAACCCGGCCGAACTGCGCGAGCACTACGTGCGCAATAACCTGCTGCCCGCTCTGCGGGACCGCATTCTGGCGGACAAGGCCATGGACGCCATGTACAACAAGGCCGCTGTGACCGAAAAAGAATAGTACGCCGGCCGAAGCCGGAAACAGAGGGCAGGGGAGGGATCTTTTTCTCGGAAAAGTTCCTTCCCCTGTTCCCGCAAGGTCTTCGGCATAAAAACACATCTCATGGTCTGGACTTTTTCCGCCCAATGCCGATACTACTGTGAGGCGGATGCCGCCCCCCGTTCCAATGCTTCCAACAGTCCCGATTGTCCTGATCGCCGACTGCTTTGAACACGCCAAGGAGTTCCCCATGCCCGTGCCTATAGTCATAGAAACCACCGGCCGCTCGGAGCGGGCCTATGATATTTATTCCCGCCTGCTGCGGGACCGCATCATTCTTCTGGGCGACGCCGTGGACGACCACGTGGCCTCCCTGGTCTGCGCCCAGTTGTTGTTCCTGGAGTCCGAGGACCCGGAAAAGGAAATCTACCTGTACATCAACTCCCCCGGCGGCGTGGTCACGGCGGGCCTGGCCATTTACGACACCATGCAGTACGTGACCTGCCCCGTGGCCACCCTGTGCCTGGGCCAGGCGGCCAGCATGGGGGCGCTCTTGCTTTCCGCCGGTTCTCCCGGCCTGCGCTATTCCCTGCCCAACAGCCGGATCATGATCCACCAGCCTTCCGGGGGCTTCCGGGGCCAGGCCACGGATATCGAGATCCACGCCCGCGAGGTGCTGCGTTTGAAAAGCACCCTGAACGAGATCATGGCCAAACACACCGGCCAGAGCGTGGAGACCATTGCCGAGCATACGGAGCGCGACCGCTTCATGAGCGCGGAGGAAGCCAAGGCTTTCGGCCTGGTAGACCGCGTGCTGATTTCGCGTGAAGATCTGGCGCCCCACGTCGAAAAATAGTTGTAAGCCGCGGCCCGCGGGAAAGCGGAACGCCGCGAAGTATGAGATTCAGGATATGGATATGAAAAAAGATCAGCCTTCCAAAGAGTTTTCCGGCCTGCGCTGCTCGTTCTGCGACAAGGGCGAGGACGAGGTCAAGCGTCTTATCGCGGGCCCCGGCGGCGTCTCCATTTGCGACGAATGCGTCGCGCTGTGCACGGAAATCATGGCCGACCAGGTCAAAGAGGAAGTGCGCGAGGAAGGCAAGCTGCTCTCGCCGGAAGCCATCAAAATGCACCTGGACGAGTATGTCATCGGCCAGGAACAGGCCAAGAAAAATTTGGCCGTGGCCGTGCACAACCACTACAAGCGCGTCTTTTTCAGCGAAGCCCTGGGCAAGGACGTGGAGCTGGAAAAAAGCAACATCCTGCTGGTGGGGCCTTCCGGCAGCGGCAAAACCCTGCTGGCCAAAACCCTGGCCCGCACGCTGAAAGTGCCCTTTGCCATAGCCGACGCCACCACCCTGACGGAAGCGGGCTACGTGGGCGAGGATGTGGAAAACATCCTGGTGCAGCTGCTGCAGAACGCCGACTACGACCTGGAAGCCGCCGGCAAAGGCATTATCTATATTGATGAGATCGACAAAATTTCCCGCAAGGGGGATTCCGCCTCCATCACCCGCGACGTTTCCGGGGAAGGCGTGCAGCAGGCCCTGCTCAAGATCATTGAGGGCACGGAGGCCAACATCCCGCCCAAAGGCGGCCGCAAGCACCCGCAGCAGGAATATATCCGCATGGATACCTCCAATATCCTGTTCATCCTGGGCGGCGCGTTCGTGGGGCTGGACAAGCTTATCGAACAGCGCCTGCGCGGCCGTTCCATGGGCTTCGGGGCCAAGATCAGCGACGCCAAGACCCTGACCACGGCGGCCATGCTGGCTGAAGTGCACCCCAACGACCTGGTCAAGTTCGGCCTGATCCCGGAATTTGTGGGCCGTATCCCCGTGGTCACCTACGTGGACGACCTGACGGAGGACGACCTCATCCGCGTGCTGACGGAACCCAAGAACGCCCTGGTCAAACAGTACCAGAAGCTGTTCTCCCTGGAAGACGTGACCCTGCGCTTTACCCAGGACGCCCTGAAAGCCATTGCGCACCTGGCCGTGCAGCGCAAAACAGGGGCCAGGGGCTTGCGCAACGTCATGGAACAGGCCATGCTGGATATTATGTACACCCTGCCTTCGCGCGCCAACGTGAAAGAGTGCGTGATCAACGCGGCGGTTATCGAAAAACGCAAAGAGCCTCTGTATATCCACGACCCGGACACGCAAGACAGCGCGAAAAGCGTTTGATCCCGCCCGGCCGAGGAGAAAGATATGAATAGTTACGACGACGAGACCTCGTCCCGCATTCTGCCGCTCATGTCCCTGCGCGAAGTGGTGATGTTCCCCAAGTCCATCACCCCGCTGTTCGTGGGACGCGAGGCTTCCATACGGGCCATTGAAACCGCCAACGCGGAATACGACAAACAGATCATGCTGGTGACCCAGCGTGATTCCAACGTGGAACGGCCGGGCTTTTCCGACTTGTTCGAAGTGGGCACGGTGTGCCGCATTCTCCAACTGCTGCGCCTGCCGGACGGCACCATCAAGGTGCTGTTCGAAGGCCTGTACCGCGCCACCTGGTCGCGGCTGGAAGGCCTGGGCCGCGTGCTGGAAGAGGACGGCGGCGATTCCCGCGTGCGGGTGCGCCCCATTCTGGAAGAGGGCGAAACATCTCCCGAAGCGGAAGCGCTGATGCGCACCACCCTGGAAACCCTGACCGAGTACTCCAAGGTCAACAAAAAGATTTCGCCGGAAAGCCTGCAAACCCTGGCCGCGCCCAGCACGCCGGGTTTCCTGGCCGACTCGGTCATGGCCTTTCTCAAGGTGGACTACCGCAAGAAGCAGGACATTTTTTCCACCATCAACGCCATGGAACGCCTGGAAAAGGTCTATGAACTGCTGCAGGCGGAAATAGACATCGCGTCCATGGAAAAGCGCATCAAGATCCGGGTCAAGAACCAGATGGAGCGCAACCAGCGCGAATACTACCTGAACGAGCAAATCAAGGCCATTCACAAGGAAATGGGCCGCGAGGACGACCCGCAGCAGGAAGTGGCCGAGCTGGAAAAGCGCTTCAAGGAAAAGGACATGCCGGAAGAGGCCCGCGCCAAGGGCCTGCGCGAAGTGAAAAAGCTGCGCCAGATGCCGCCTTCCTCGGCGGAGTACACCGTGGTGCGCAACTATGTGGACTGGATTCTGGACCTGCCCTGGAACGCGCTGAAGGAAACTTCCATTGATATCGCCGCTGCCCGGGAAATTCTGGACAACGACCACTTCGGCCTGGAAAAGCCCAAGGAGCGTATCCTGGAATTTCTGGCCGTGCAGAAGCTGGTGAACAAGCTCAAAGGCCCCATCCTCTGCCTGGTGGGCCCTCCCGGCGTGGGCAAGACCTCGCTGGTCAAGTCCGTGGCCAGAGCCACGGGCCGCGAATACGTGCGCCTTTCCCTGGGCGGCGTGCGGGACGAAGCGGAAATACGCGGCCACCGCCGCACCTATGTGGGCGCGCTGCCGGGCAAGATCATCCAGTCCCTTAAAAGGGTTTCCTACAACAATCCCCTGATCTGCCTGGACGAAATAGACAAGATGAGCATGGATTTCCGGGGCGACCCCTCGGCCGCGCTTTTGGAAGTGCTGGACCCGGAACAGAACAACACCTTTGCGGACCACTACCTGGATCTGGAATACGATCTTTCGCAGGTGTTTTTCATCACCACGGCCAATTCGCTCCATTCCATACCCCTGCCGCTGCAGGACCGCATGGAAATAATCCGACTTCCGGGCTACCTGGAGACGGAAAAGCAGCATATCGCCCGGCGCTTCCTGCTGCCCAAGCAGATTGAAATGCACGGGCTCACGCCGGAGCAGATCCAGGTTTCGGACAACGCGGTCACGGAAATTATCCGCTCTTACACCCGGGAGGCCGGGGTGCGCAACCTGGAGCGGGAACTGGCCACCATTTGCCGCAAAGGGGCCATGCGCATTGTGGAAGAGGCGGACAACGGGGAAAAGGTCAACGTCACCACCCGGCACTTGGAAGGGTTCCTGGGCGTGAAAAAATACCGCCACGGCGAAAAAGAGGATGCGGCCCAGATCGGGGTTTGCACCGGCCTGGCCTACACGGACATGGGCGGGGAAATGCTGCTGGTGGAAACGGCCCTCATGCCCGGCACGGGCAAGGTCAACATCACCGGCAAGCTGGGCGAGGTGATGACCGAATCCGCCCAGGCCGCGCTTTCCTACGTGCGCTCGCGTTCCGATCTGTTCGGGCTGCGGCCGGATTTCCACAAGGATATCGACATCCACGTGCACGTGCCGGAAGGGGCCACGCCCAAGGACGGGCCTTCCGCAGGCATTACCCTGGCCACCTCGCTGGTTTCCGCGCTGCTGGGCATTCCGGTGCGCAACGATATCGCCATGACCGGCGAAATCACCCTGCGCGGCCGGGTGCTGCCCATCGGCGGCCTGCGGGAAAAGCTGCTGGCCGCCAACCGGGGCCTGATGCGCACGGTGCTTATCCCCAAGGACAATGAAAAAGATCTGAAGGACGTGCCCGCCGACATTCTCAAGGGCCTGGAAATCGTGCTGGTGGAAAATGCCGACGACGTACTGCAGCGGGCTCTTTTGGGCGAAAGCGACAGTATTTTCCCCGGCCGTAGCGCCGCGTTGCCCGTGTATCGTTCCTTGCGCGTGGACGGCCATGAGACCGTAGCGGCGCAGTAAGCGCGCAACACCCGGCAGCGTCTTAGATACTCCGCCGCCCGGAACCGGTTATTGCCGGATCCGGGCGGCCTTTATTTTTTCCCCCGCCCGCGTCCCCGGCCTTGCTTTTTATTGAAGGATATTGCTACAAAAGGTCATAGCGTCCGGAGGTGTATATGACTCCGCAATTGTTCGGCGCGGACATGAATATTCTGGTGGCGGCCATTTTGGCCGGTTTTATCGGCGCCTCGCTCATTATCATGCTGTGCACGGTGGGGCCGGCCCGCAAATATGGGCACGGCAAGGCCCTGCGCGTATTTGGGGCCATGTTCCTGACCCAGCTCTACGCCATGGGCAGGCTGCGGCACCGTCCCGACCTGGACGAGCTGGTGAAGCGCTACATGCCGGAACTGGAACGCACCCTGCTGTTGGACTGGATAGTGGCGGCCTCGGTCATTCTGGCCTTCTTTCTGCTGCTGCGTCTGGTCAGGCTCATCCGCACCCCCACATACCTGCTGCTTTGCTACACGATACTGGCCGGTTCCATGTGCGCCATTGTGGGCTTCCTGCTGCTGTTCTAGCCAGGGTTCCGCCGCTGCTTTTTAGGTTGACCATGCGTCACGCGAAACTGGCCCTGACCATACCCTGGGAAGCCATCGACCCTTCCGCGCAGCAGCAGATAGCCAAGGCGCTGCAGTTGCCGGAACTCATCAGGCTCGCCGTTATGCCGGACGCGCACGCGGGCTACGATCTGTGCATAGGCGGGGTGGCCCTGCTGCGGGACGCGGTTTCGCCTTCCTTTGTGGGCTACGACATCGGCTGCGGCATGTGCCATGTGAACACCGGAAAAACCCTGTCCGAACTGGGGCTGGACGACGGCAACTCCCGGCAGGCCCTGTTCTCGGAACTGCAGCGGTGCATTCCCGCCGGAAAGGGCAAGGGGCACAGCCTGGAGACGGAGGTCACCTTTACCAGCGCCTGCGGGAACGCGGAGCTGAACGCCAAGGTCCGGGGCAACATCCCGCGCCAACTGGCCACCTTGGGCAGCGGCAACCATTTCCTGGAAATCGGCGTGAACAAGGCCGGGCTGGCGGGCGTGACCATCCATTCCGGCTCCCGGCGCTGCGGCTACGATATCGCCGCGCACTACATGGGCAAGGGCCGCATGCTGCCGCTGGCCTCAAGCCTGGGCCGCGCCTATCTGCAAGACATGGACTGGGCACTGGCCTTTGCCCTGGAAAACCGCAGGCTGATGCTGGCCGGGGCTCTGGCCGCCCTGGGGCTGGACGAGCGGGAGATACGCACGCTCCTGGCGCCCGGCGCGTTCATCAACGAAACCCACAACCACGCTCTGGTCACCAAGGAAGGGGTGCTGCACCGCAAGGGCGCGACCCCGGCGGACAAAGGGCAAATGGGCGTCATACCCGCCAACCAGCGGGACGGGGTGTGGATAACCAGGGGCTTGGGCAACAAGGCTTTTCTTTCCTCCGCCTCCCACGGCGCGGGGCGCAAGGCTTCGCGCAAGCAGGCCGCCGCTGCCGGGGACGTGAAGCAACTGCAAAAGGCCATGGCCGGGATAGTCTGCCGCACGGACGCCGCCGTATTGGACGAGGCCCCCTGGGCGTATAAGGACATAGGCCCGGTGCTGGCCGCCCAGGACGGCATTTTGGTGGACGTGGTGGACCACTTCGCGCCGGTTGTGGTGCTCAAAGGGTAGATATAACAGGCCCAGTAATAACCTTTGCGGGCATTCGGGCAGCAAAAGCCCCCGCGCGGTTGCCGCGCGGGGGCTTTTGCACGAACCCGGTCCGTTTTTTACTTGGCGGACTGGGCGTAGTAGTTGATGAGGCAGCCGGACAGAATGATGTCGCGTTCGTCGCGGGTCAGGCCGGGCAGGTTCAGGGTGATTTCCCGCTGTTCCTTGCCCCGGATCAGGGTGGCCTTGAGGCTTTCGCCGTCGCCCTGCAGTAGCGCGCGGATGCCGGGCACAAAGATGCGGTCTTCAGGCTTGATGTCCAGCGTGGCCGCGTCCTTGACGGTAAAGGGCAGCATGCCCCAGTTGACCACGTTGCTGCGGTAGCGCTTGGTGGCGTAGTCGGAAGCGATGTTGGCCCAGCCGCCCAGTACCTTCTGGCAGGAGGCGGCCTGCTCCCGCGCGGAACCGTCGCCGGGCCGCAGGGCAAAGACCAGGGAGCCCAGGCCCGTGGAGGCTTCTTTGCCGCTTAAGCCCGTTTCCGCAAAAGCTTTGGCCACGGCCGGGTCGGCCGGGTTTTTCTGCCGGGCCTGCTCCAGGGCCAGTTCCGCCTTGGCGCGGCCCACGTAGGCGGGTTCGCGGCGGGACAGGGCGAATTCCGCCAGCTTGTAAGGGTTGGAACGCAGGGACGAAGTTTCGCCGGAAGGGATAAGCTCGTCCGTGGTGGTCACCGGGTCGAAAATGGTGGCGGCCACGTTCAGCAGCAGGTTTTCCGGCAGCGGGCTCATGGCCGGCCAGTCCGCGATGTTGGGGCCGAACACCAGCTCCTGCTCGGGCTGCGGCTTGCCCCAGCCGTGGTACACGCGGTTCTGGTACACGCTCTGGTCAAAGGAGTAGGGGATGGGGCCTTCCGCTTCCACGCCGGGAATGTCCGTGGCGGCCGTGAGCACGCCCTTGTTGCGGGCCGTGGCCGCGATGGAGCGGGCGTCCATGAGGGCCACGTAGGAAATCTGCTGGTTGCCGGGCTTGGAGCCTTCGCGGTTGGGGAAATTGCGGGTGGTGTGGCGGATGGAGAAGCCCTGGTTGCCCGGGGTGTCGCCCGCGCCGAAGCAGGGGCCGCAGAAGGCCGTCTTGATGACCGTGCCCGCGAGCATCAGTTCGGAGGCCGCGCCGTTGCGCACCAGTTCCAGGTATTGCGGCTGGCTGGCCGGGTACACGGAAAGGCCGAAGCCTTCCGTACCCACGGAATGGCCTTTGAGCATGCGGGCCGCGCGGGTAAGGTTTTCAAAAGTGCCGCCGGAACAGCCCGCGATAATGGCCTGGTCCACGTGCATGCGGCCGTTGCGGAATTTGTTGGTCAGCTTTTCGCCCATGCCCTTGGGCAGAATCTGGGCGGCTTCCTTTTCGACCTGGGCCAGCAGGTCCGGGCCGTTTTCCAGGAAAGTCTTGATGGGATACGCGTTGCTGGGGTGGAAAGGCAGCGCGATCATGGGCTCCACCTTGTCCAGCTCGATATGCACCACGCTGTCGTACCAGGCCGTGTCTTCCGGGGCCAGGGGCTTGTAGTCGCCGGGGCGGCCGTGGACGGCCAGGTATTCGCGCACCGCGTCGTCGGTCTGCCAGATGGAGGAGAGACAGGTGGTTTCCGTGGTCATCACGTCAATGCCCATGCGGTAGTCCACGGAGATGTTGGACACGCCGGGGCCCACGAATTCCAGAATCTTGTTCTTGACCAGCCCGTCCGGGAACACGGTCTTGATGAGCGCGAGCGCCACGTCCTGCGGGCCCACACCGGGACGGGGGGAGCCGGTGAGGTAAATGGCCACCACGTCCGGGGCGCTGATGTCATAGGTGTGGCCCAGCAGCTGCTTGACCAGTTCCGGGCCGCCTTCGCCCACACTGATGGCGCCGAGCGCGCCGTAGCGGGTGTGGCTGTCTGAACCCAGGATCATTTTGCCGCAGCCGGCCATCATTTCGCGCATGTACTGGTGGATGACGGCGAGGTGCGCGGGCACGTAGTCGCCGCCGTATTTTTTGGCGGCGGAAAGGCCGAAAAGGTGGTCGTCCTCGTTGATGGTGCCGCCCACGGCGCAGAGGCTGTTGTGGCAGTTAGTGAGCACGTAAGGCATGGGAAATTTCTTCAAGCCGCTGGCCCGCGCGGTCTGGACAATGCCCACAAAGGTGATGTCGTGGGAGGTCATGGCATCGAAAGAGAGCTTCAGTTCGCTTTCGGACCCGGACTTGTTGTGGGCCATAAGGATGCGGTGGGCAATGGTGCCGCGCCGGGCTTCCTTGGGGGCGGGGAGGTTGGCCGCATCCTTGCTTTTCCACGCGCCTTTGACCAGATACGCGCCTTCTTTGTTCATCGTGATCATAAAATAGCACTCCTTGCTCGCGGCTTAGTATTTTGTTGCACAGAAAAGGCTGAGCCGCTTTGTGTAATTTTTCACTTAATAAAAGAGTCGTCTTGACTAGTCAAGCTGAGAATAGAAATGACTCTACCTTTTTATTTATGACGCGAGCCCGGCGGCGTCAAGCGCGGCGCGGCCCGCGTCTTCCGCCTGGGCGCACAGGGCTTCCATGGCCGGGCCGTGGTCCAGCCCCAGCAGATGGACCACCCCGTGGGCCAGCAGGCGCAGGGCGTGTTCCGCCGGGTTTTGCCCGTAGAGCAGGCTCTCACGCAGCAGCGTGTCCGCCGAGAGCAGCAGCAGGGCGGGGGAAGGTTCCTTTCCCGGCGCCACGGGCGGCGCGGGAAAGGACAGCACGTTGGTGGGGCCGGGGCAGCCCAGAAAGCGGCTGTTGTGCTCGGCCATGGCGGCGTCGTCCACCAGGGAGATTTCCAGGGGCAGGCCGGGGCCGCCGCAGGCGGCGAGCATGGCTTCCAGCGCGGCGGTCAGTTCCGCCGGGGAGAAGGGCAGTTTGTAGGCCACCCGCCGGTCGCGGAGCACGGTGACAGCCATGGCTACTGCAGGGGAGCGCCGGGGCCCTTGGCGCGCTCGGGGCTCTCGGGCTTGGGGGTGTCAGCGGGTGTGGTTCCGGGAGCGGGCGCGCCCGCCTCCACCTTGGCTCTGGCGTTGCGCAGGCGGTCTATCTCTTCCTGGAAGGGCGGCTTGAAGGGCACTTTGTCCGGGTACTTGATGCGGTGGTGGAAAAGCCCGGTGAGCACGCGCAGGAAACTGTGGGCCAGCAGGTCCAGGTCCTTGAAAGTCAACTCGGACTCGTCCAACTGGCCAGCGGCGAACACTTTTTTAATGATCCCGCTAATATGGGTGTGCAAACGGCTGGGGGAAGGGTTGTCCAGCACGCGGCTGGAAGCCTCCACCGCGTCCGCAAGCATAATGATGGCCGCTTCCTTGGTCTGGGGCTTGGGCCCGGAGTAGCTGAAATCGGCCACGCGCGGGTTTTCGCCCAGTTCCACGGCTTTTTGGAAGAAATAGGTGATGGTGGAGCTGCCGTGGTGCTGGCGGATAATCTCAATGACCTCGTGCCCCAGCTTGTGGGCCTGGGCCAGTTCCACCCCTTTTTTTACGTGCGAGGTGAGGATGAGCGCGCTCATGGACGGGGCCAGGCGGTCGTGGGGGTTGTCGCCCCCGAACTGGTTTTCAATGAAGTATTCCGGCCGGGTGACTTTGCCCACGTCGTGGTACAGCGCGGCAACCTTGCAGAGCAGACTTTGCGCGCCTATGGCCTTGGCCCCCGCCTCCACGAGGTGGGAGGTGATGAGGGAGTGGTGGTAGGTACCCGGCGCGTTGAGCATCAGCTCGCGCAGAATGGGCTGGTCCAGGTTCATCAGTTCCATGAGCCGGAAGCGCGTGGAGTAGTCGAAAATGGTTTCCACGCAAGGCGCCAGGGCGAAAATGAGCAGCATGGAGACCACGCCGCTGGCCAGCACGGCCAGGGCTTCCGGCAGGTAGCGGGTGTGCGGGCCGCCCTGCATGAAGGTGGCGCCCGCCCACATGAAGAACAGGCCCAGCAGCAGCGGCAGCATGGAGTTAACCACGTCCTGGCGGGTCTGGGTGCGCACGATAAGCCAGGTGTTCCACATGGCGCTGAGGAAATAGAAGAGGAACAGAGCCAGGGAGCCCTTGTTCATGGCCGCGCAGAAAAAGGCCAGCAGCAGGCCGGTGACCAGGTAGCGCCGGGTGGAGAAAATAAGGGCGGACAGGCCCGCTATGCCGGCCACGGGCAGGGCGAAAGCCAGGGCGTCCGCCGGGAAGGCGGGGTTGCTTTCCGCCAGCCTCTGCCCCAGCAGAACCAGTCCCTTGGACAAAAGCGCCGTGCTGGCCACCAGCACGCCGATAAAGACCATGTCTTTCTGCCGCACCGGGGAGGAAGGCTTGCCGCTGGGCGAGAAGAACAGGCCGGAAGTGATGAGCAGCGAACAAAAAAAGGTGCCGATGAACACCGTATGCTTGAAAAAGTCGCTTTTGCGCTGGCGCAGGGACTGGAGCTTGATCTGCTGCTCTTTGCTGACCCGCTCCCCCTGGCGCACGATGATTTCGCCTTTCTGCACCTGGTGCACCACCGGGCCCAGGGCGCGCAGCGCCTCTTCCGTGCGGGTTTTGGTGGCTTCGTAGTTGGGCGAAAGCGTGGGGGGAATGAGCGGACCCACCAGGGCCAGGGCGGCGCGCTTCACAGCGGCGGAGCCCGGCAGCAGCGAACGCAGCATGACGGACAGGTCGGCGTTCAGGTTTTTCAGGTCGGGCACGGTCTGGCTGTCCGCGTACAAGACTTCCGTGCCTTCGCGCGCGTTGCGCACCAGCACCCCGCCCTTGTAAGGCAGCAGCAGGCGGCTGTCGGAAATGACCCCTTCGCTGAGACGGCTTTCCAGCCAGGGCAGCATGTGCTGCATGACCAGGTTCCGGGCGTCCTCATGGCCGAGCAGGGCGAAGGCGCGGGAGGGAATCTCGTCCCCGGTTTCCTCGGCCAGGGCGGCGCGGAGTTTCTCCCGCTCCTCCTGATTGGCGTGGGCAAGGGCGGTGAACAGCTCCTGTACGCGCCGGCGCGGCGCGGTCACGCTTTCCGGCGTCAGGTCGCAGACCAGGGGCTGCAGGCTGCGCACCTGCTGCTGGCGCATGCGGGTGGCCGTGGCGTCTTCCATCACAAAGCCGTGGTCAGCCACCACGTCGGCGGTTGCGACTTCGTTTTCCAGAAACACGTGCGCCGTGGGGGAAAAAGTAAAGGCGGACAGCGCGGAAAGCCCCGCCAGTATGCAGAGCATGGTCAGGGCGCCGTAGCCCAGTTGCTGCTTGCGCAGCCAGGACTGGACACGCTGAATGGCGCGTTCCAGCTTACTTTGCAGTTTGGTGTTGTTCATAGGCGGTAACTATCTGGGCCACCAGCGGGTGGCGGATGACGTCCTCTTCACAGAAGCGGAGAAAGCCGATGGCCGGAATGTCTTTCAGGACCGTGAGCGCCTGGACCAGACCGGAACGGTCTTTTTCGTTCCGGCCCGTGAGCAGGGGCAGGTCTATCTGCGTTGTGTCGCCAGTAATGGCCGCCTTGGAGCCGAAGCCCAGGCGGGTGAGAAACATCTTCATTTGTTCAGGGGTGGTGTTCTGGGCCTCGTCTAGAATGACAAAGGCGTCGTTGAGCGTGCGGCCGCGCATGAAAGCCAGGGGGGCCACTTCTATGACGCCGGAGTCCAGCATTTCCGCCACCCGTTCAAAATCCAGCATGTCGTGCAGGGCGTCGTACAGCGGGCGCAGGTAGGGGTTGATCTTCTGCGCGAGATCCCCGGGCAGGAAGCCCAGGCGTTCTCCGGCTTCCACAGCGGGCCGGGTAAGAATAATGCGTTTGACCCGTTTGGCAAGCAGCAGCGAAAGAGCCACGGCCACGGCCAGGTACGTCTTGCCCGTGCCCGCCGGGCCCACGGCGAACACCATGTCCTTTTCGCGCAGGGCGGCCACGTATTCCCGCTGGTTCAGGGTCTTGGGCGTGATCGTGCGGCGTGGGGAAACCACGAACACCGCCTCGCGGAACACGCTGCGCAGCTTTTCGCCGGGGCTGCGCAGCAGCATGTCGTAGGCGTGGGCGATATCGCGGGGGTGCAGGGTGTGGCCGTCTTTCAACAGCCCGTAAACCTGGTGGAGCAGGTTGGCGGTGAGCTTGGCGGCCTCACGGTCGCCCTCTATGGTGACGGAAGAGCCGGAAGAGCCGATATGCACGCCGGAACGCTCCGCCAGCAGGCGCAGGTTGGCGTTCTGCGCGCCAAAGAGAACATTGGCCAGACGGGGGTCGTCAAAGGCCATGCTGGTACTGTACTGTTCCGGCGCGACCAGAGGCTGCGAAGGCAGCACAAGGCCGTCAGGCAGGGACAGGGAGGAGTCGGGTTCGCTCACGTCTCCCCTATAGCCTGTTTCAGCGGGCTCGTCCAATACTTCCAAAGCGCCGCAAAGCGGCCTCAGGCGCGCTCATGGCCGGGTAAAACCACTGTATGCGGCCCCCCGGCCGCGCGGGGACAGTTCTTGTGCAGGGAACAGCTCTCACAGCCGCCGCGAAAGGGGCTGGCCGTGACCACGGCGTAGCGGCGGCCCAGGATCAGGCCGTCTTCCGCCTTGCAGGGCAGGCCTTCCGCCTCGAGGGCGGCGAGCAGTTCCGGGGTGGGGCGGGGCAGGGGGGCGCAGCCCATGTCTTCCGTTTCCGGCACCAGTTCCTGCACCGCGCACATGCATAGGGTCAAGGCCAGGGCGTGGCGCCGGAACCCTTCGGAAGGAGAGGCGGCCCAGGCCTGGTCCACGGCCCGTTCCACGGCTTCGCCCAGCCACACTGCCAGAAAGGTCTGGCGGTCCTCGCCAACCCGGCGAACGCGCAGTTCGCGGGACCACTCTTCCCACAGCCGCAGCAGGGTTTCCATTTCCTGGCCGGGCAGTCGGGTTTCCCCGCAGTTTTGCAGAAAAAGTTCCAGGTTGCAGTAAGGGGTGAAGGGGGTGAAATCCGGCTGCGGCATGGGACGCTCCTTAATGGTATCCGGGCAGGGTGCGGCAAAAGGCCCGCGCGGTCAAGCCCCGGCAAGAAAAACGCCGTCCGGAGTCATAAAAGTAAAATTGTAGTGGCGCTTTGAAAATACGAGTCGCTTTACTTAAACGGTTAAGTGCTCTATTTATAACGCAGCAGAACAAAGGCCGGCGGCGCGGGACCCATTCCGGCACCGTCGTTTACGTGTTGCAGGACAGGAGCGGACCATGGGCCTTCGCCTGGACGAACTGGTTACCAAGCGCTACCCGGCTGGGGATTTATTCGAGCCGGATGTTCGCCTGCGCCGTGAGCCGCTTTCGGAACCGCCCTCCATGCAGGCGCCGTACACGCCGCTTCTGACCGACGTCGTGGCCTACGGCGAGGAAATGGTCGCGTGTTCCAACAAGCGCTGGGCCATGTCGTTCCCGACCAGGGCGCACGCCGGCCAGCAGGCCCCGGACCGGCTTTTCGGCACCAGGGGGTCTCCCCTGGTGGTGCCGGAGCTGGTGGGCGGGTCGCTGGTGGCGGTCAGTATTTGAGTCTGGAGCATTTCGTCATTGAAAATATCTATTCAGATGAAATACTCTGGCGGTGCGAAGCGGAGCGACGCCCGCGAGATTGGCGTAGGCGGGGGGGGGGCGACCCCTGCGGGGCTTTGCCCGCCGTTAAGCGACAATCTCAAAGTGAAATTGCTCGAATTTGAGGAGATTGCATGAGTCAGGAGAAATTCCCCATCCGTATACGCTACGCCTATGAGCCGGACCAGGGCTTGCGGCCGCAGTACGCCCACGGCGTGTGGGGCGGCATTAACGCCCAGGGCGAAGTGGAAATCAATTTTTATACGGAGACGGACAAACTCCCGCCTTTTTCCGAGCGCCTGGTGGCCGCGGATGGGAGCTTCGGGCACGAGATGGTGCCTTTTGAGGAAAACCTGCGCGAAGTGACCCGTCACATCCATGCCAAAATCATCCTCAACTATCATACCGCGCGCGACGTGCTGGAATGGCTGGAAGACAAGGTGGAATCGCTGGAAATGGACGCGGAGGGCGCGCCCTATGCGCTGACCGGGGAAAACGACCGCGAACAGTGAGGCACGAAAAGGGTTCCAGCTGTTTGCGCGCGGCGGCGAAAGCCACCGCTTTTGATGTGCGGCGAGGACTGAATGTTACAGGTAAATACACTGGATATCGCGGTCGCCCTGGTGATGGCCGCGTTTACTGTTTATGGGCTGGTCCGCGGCCTGGTCAGCGAAGTGGCCGGCCTGGCTGGGGTCATTCTGGGCTTTTATTTGGCCCGCACCTGCCAGGAAAAGGTGCAGCCCCATGTGGCCCTTTTATTCGGCAACTCGGAATGGACGGGTCTTTTGACCTACGTGCTGGTGTTCGTGGGCGTTCTGGTGGGCGTTTCCGTGCTGGCGGTGGGCGTGCGCAAATTCATGGCCGTCACGGTTTCGCCTTTGGTGGACCATGTTCTGGGCGGCTTCGCGGGCTTTGGCAAGGGGCTGCTCCTGTCCACCGGCATTTTCTATCTGCTGCAGCGCTTTCTGCCGGACATGCAGGTGTTGCGCCAGTCGCGCCTGACGCCTTTTTTTACTTCCATGATCGAGTATCTCCGCAACTTTCTGCCCGCAACCCTGGGATAGGACGCGTCCATGAGTAACGAGAAAAGCGCTGCGGCTCTTGCCGCGCTTGAAGATGTATTGACCACGCTCCTGGGGCCGGGGGGCTGTCCCTGGGACAAGGAACAGAGCGCGGACGCGCTGGGCGAGTACCTGGCGGAAGAGACCTTTGAACTTATCGACGCCGTGCGCAAGGGTGACGCCGCCCATGTGCGCGAAGAAATGGGCGACGTGCTTTTCCTGCTGCTCTTCATCAGCCGCCGTTTCGGGGGAGAATGTTCCCTGGACAAGGTGCTGGAGGAAGCCGCCGCCAAAATGATACGCCGCCATCCCCACGTGTTCGCGGAAGCGACCTGCGAGAACAGGGAACAGCTGCTGCAGATGTGGGAAAAGGTGAAAGCCGGGGAAAAGGCCGAAAAATCGGCCAAGAAAAGCGGCGTGTTCGCTTCTCTTCCCGACGGCCTGCCGCCCCTGCTCAAAGCCTACCGTGTGCACGCCAAAGCGGCCAGGGCCGGGTTCACCTGGGACGACGACAGCGACGTGGAGCAGCAGAGCGAAGTGGAATGGCTGGAATGGCTGGACGCCTGTCTTTCCGGCGAAGTGCCGCGTATGGAGCACGAGCTGGGCGATCTGCTGTTCACCCTGGTGGAGCTGGGCCGGCGCAAGGGCGTGAAGGCCAACGCCGCCCTGCACAAAAGTGTGAACCGTTTCCTGGACCGCTTCGCCTTTATGGAGGCCAGGGCCAGGGAAATGGGCGTGGAGTTTTCTTCTCTGGACATGGAGGAGAAAAACCGCTTATGGGAAGAGGCGAAAAGCGCGGAACAACCCGTAACGTGACGAAATTTCGAGGGCAGCGTGTCAGAAGAGCAGCCGGATGTGAACCAGGAAAGCGCCGGACAGACCCCGGAATCTTCGCCCCTGCCTTCTGAACAGGCTCTTACCCCCGCGGCCAGGCGCCGCCTGCAGTTCACCAGCGGCGGCCTGTTCACCTGGTTTCTCATCGGGCTGTTGCTTTTCGGGCTTTATCTCGCCTACCGCCTGCTGGCGCCTTTTCTGAACACGCTTATTTTATCCGTGGTGTTCGCGGCCATCTGCTATCCCCTATACAGCCGCCTGTGCCAGGTCCTGGGCGTGCGCGGGAAGAGAAGCATAGCCGCTTCGCTCATGCTTATCCTGGTGGCCCTGCTGGTCATTCTGCCCCTGATTATTTTCGTCACCGGCCTTATCCCCCAAGCGCGGCAGAGCATCAATGCCGTGACACAATGGATAAGCGGCGCGCACCTGGATGATCTGTTCAACGCCCACCTCACCCCCGTGTTCTCCTGGCTGCAGGAGCACGCGCCCTTTCTGAACGTGACGCCGGAAGGGATTAAAGGCTATCTGGTGAACTTTTCCCGCTCTCTGGGCCAGAACCTGTTCGCGTTCTCCACGGGCCTGGTGGGCCGGGCACTCAATTTTTCCCTGCATTTTCTGCTGTTCCTGCTGGCCATTTTTTTCTTCCTCAAAGACGGGGCCGCCGTGCTGGAACGCATCAAGTTCCTCTCCCCCCTGCGCGAGGAGCAGGAAGAGCGCATCATCCAGAACCTGCGCAAGGTTTCCCGCGCGGTGCTGGTGGGCGGTTTTTTCGTGGCGGCGTTGCAGGGTTTTGTGGGCGGGCTGGGACTGGCCTTTGTGGGCATACCCGCCCTGTTCTGGGGCACGCTGATGGCTTTTGCCTCACTGGTGCCGGTGCTGGGCACGGGCCTGGTCTGGGTGCCCGCGGTGATTATCCTCTGCCTTGGCGGGGAGTGGAAGAGCGCGCTCTTTCTTACGCTGTGGTGCGGGGTGCTGGTCACGTCCATCGACAGTTTTCTCCGTCCTCTTTTGATGCGGGACGCTTCCGGCATTCCGCTGCTCTTTCTTTTCCTGGCCATTCTTGGGGGGTTGCAGGCGTTCGGGGTGTTCGGCCTTTTGTACGGCCCCCTGATCCTGACTTTTGCCGTGGCCATGCTGAATATCTACGGCGAAGAATACCACGAGGAACTGGAAAACAAGCACCGCAACCGGTAGCTTGGTTTTCCTTCCTTTTCTCCCGTCGGCGCGAAGGGTGGGATCATGTTGTTCGGCTTAGGGGAAATGGCCGGGATTGCCACGGCCGTGAGTTGGGCCGTTTCCTGCCAGATACACACCATGGCCGGCCGCCTGATCGGGGCGACCGAGGTCACCGTCCTGCGGGCGCCGCTGTTCATTGCCGCCGTGGCCCTGGTGGTTCTGACTCTTGGCGCGGACACCACAACCCCGCCGACCGCCGTATTTTTTCTGGCCTGTTCCGCGCTGGCGGGCCTGGCCATTGCCGACCCGGTCTTTTACATGGCCTGCGTAACCATTGGCCCGCGCCTTACCTTGCTGGTCCAGGGGGGGCTGACCTCCATGCTTACCGCGCTGCTGGGCTATGTGCTGCTGGGCGAGCATATCAGCCTCACAGGCTTCGCAGGCATCTGTATCACCAGCGTTGGGGTGGTTTTCGTGCTGCTGGAAGGGGGCGTACCCTCCGCCAGTGCCGGCCTGGGGAGCCCTTCGCGGGAGCAATGGCTGAGGGGAATCTGTTTGGCTTTTGCCGCCGCCCTGGCCCTGGCCGCCAGCTATTTGTGCATGAAGCAGGGCATGCGGCAGGGCATTGACCCGCTGTGGGCCGCCATGATCCGCATAACCATCGGCGGCGCCCTGCTTTGGACCGGCGCCGCGCTACGCGGAAGGCTGCGGGCCATTTTTCGCCTGGCCCGGGAGACCAAGGGCATTCCCAGGCTGCTGCTGTACGGCTGCGGCGTGAGCACGGTGGGCAACTGCCTGTCCCTGTTCGCCATGCACCACGCGGAATCCGGCGTGGTCGCCGCCCTGATAGGTCTGCAACCCGTTGCCATCATTCCAATAGTGGCCCTGGTCGAGCGCAAATACCCGACGCTGCGGGCCATGGTGGGCACCTGTATCGCCGTCACGGGCATGATGGTCCTGTTTCTCCGGTAGCGAACCAATTAGCTGTCGAAGCCATCCAAGAACGAGAGCAGGGATCCGCCCTGCACCCGCAAGGGGGCTGAGCCCCCTTGACCCGTCTGTCTTCCGCTCCGGGGCCGGTAAGATGCCGGACCGGCAAAGCCGGATCCGGCCCGGCCCCTGCGCTCTATGGCCCTGGCGGGCTTGGCCTGCGCGGAAGACCGCTCCGGCCCCCTCCGGGGGTATGAGGTAAAGATAGCCACCCTGACTGGGGTCCAGGGGCGCTGGCCCTTGGCGGGTGCAGGCGGACCCTGCTTTTATTCTTGGATGGCTTCGACAACTGTTCTGGCAGCCCTGGAGCTGAAACTATGCTGGGAATAGGTGAAGCGGCCGCTTTGGCCACCGCCGTGAGCTGGGCCGGGTCCGCCCAGTTTTTCACCCTGGTGGGACGGCGTCTGGGCGGCCCGCGCGTGACCGTGGCCCGGGCGCCTTTTGCCGTGGCCGGCGTGGCGCTGGTGGCGCTGGCCATGGGCGCGGACCTGACCACTCCGCTCAGCGCCTGTTTCTTTCTGTTCCTTTCCGCGGCCAGCGGGGTGGCTCTGTCCGACACCATCTTTTATACGGCTTGCGTGGCCATAGGCCCTCGTCTGGGGTTGCTGGTCAAGTCGCTTTCCTCGTGCATCACGGCCATGCTGGGCTATTTTCTGCTGGGGGAGAATATCGGCCCGCTGGGGGCGGCGGGCATTCTGGTCGCCACCTTTGGCGTGGGCTTTGTGGTACTGGATTCGCGGCCTGGGGATACGAGTCTCGCGTCCATACCCAGAGACCGCCTGTGGCGCGGCGTGGCCCTGGCCTTTGCTTCCGCGTTTTGCACGGCGGTCAGCTTTTTCTTTCTCAAGGTGGCCATGCGCCAGAATGTGGACCCTCTCTGGGGAGCCTGTCTGCGGGTGGGCTTCGGCGGCCTGTGCATGTGGTCGTTCGCGCTGGTGCGCGGTACGCTGTTCAGCACTCTGCGCGACGCCTGGAACGACAGGAAGGTCGTGCTGCTGCTTTTGCTGGCCTGTTCCGTGAGCAATTTCGGTAACTGCCTGAACGTGGTGGCTATGAAGCACACGGCTTCCGGCATCGCGGCCATGCTCATCAACCTGCAGCCCATAGCCATCATACCCATTAATTTTGTGGTGGAACACAGGCTGCCCGGCGTGCGCGGCGTGGCCGGGACCGTTATTGCCTTCGTCGGCACGGCCATGCTTATTTTCCGTTAACCGTAATCAGGGGGAGGAAAGCGTTCCGGGAGAATCTTTTCCTTTTCTTTTGCCCCTTTTTTCTTTTCCAAGTATCCCCAATAGGGTAGAGTAATACTTTGTAGCGACGGTTCGTGCCTGTATCCTGCCGTCATATAATGTTTTTCGCGCGATACCGCTCTGAAGCCGGTGCCGCTAAAGGACGTACAATGCTTGGTGAATATTCCGGTTGGAACATAGCGATTTTTTCGATTCTGGTGGTGGCGGCCCTGATTTTGGACCTCTACGCGCACAGGAGCGACAAACCCATATCCATGCGCGATGCCGGGCTGTGGTCCATATTCTGGATTATGCTGTCCCTGGGCTTTGCCTGGTACGTGGGAGAAACCCACGGCGTGGACCACAGCGCCCTGTTCCTGGCGGGCTATTTTTTGGAAAAAGCCCTGTCCGTGGACAACCTTTTCGTATTTATCGCCATTTTCAGCTCGTTCGCCATCCGCGATGCCTACCAGCACCGGGTGCTCTATTACGGCATCATCGGCGCGCTGGTCATGCGCATCATTTTTGTGGGACTGGGCAGTTCCGTGCTGCTGCTTTTCGGGAAATGGGCGCTGGCGGGCTTCGGCATTTTTGTGCTCTGGTCGGCCTGGAAAATGTGGGAGCAGAGCCGCGACAAATGCGGCTGTGAAATAGAGGACTACAGCAACCACTGGAGCGTGCGCTTTGCCCGCCGTCTTTTCCCGGTGCACCCCAAGGTGGAGAGCCACGACTTTTTCGTGCGCATCAACGGCGTCTTGCACTGCACCCCGCTGTTCCTCTGCCTGGTGGCCGTGGAAATAGCGGACGTGATGTTCGCCTTTGACAGCGTGCCCGCCGTCATCGCGGTGACGCGGGAGCCCTTCCTGGTCTACACTTCAAATATTTTCGCCATTCTCGGGCTGCGCTCGCTGTACTTCCTGCTGGCCGCGGCCAATCGCTTTCTCTGCCACCTGGAAAAGTCCGTCATTGCCGTGCTGGTGTTCATCGGCGTGAAAATGCTGCTGGACGTGGTGAACATCATCCACATCTCGCCCCTGGTCAGCCTGAGCATAGTGCTGGGGCTGCTGGTTATGGGCATTGTGGGTTCCTACTTGTTCCCGGAAAAGGAATGCGAACCCTCCGCCGGGCCGGAACAACAGTCCGGGACGGAGCAAAAAGCGGACGAGGCGGACAAGAAGGAATAGCCGCTTAATCCAGTTCCATATACGTGGCCGACTGCGCGGCGCGCTCGGACACGGTGACGGCATGCACCGCAACGCCCCTGGCTTCGGCCAGGGGTTTCAGCTTCTGGTAAATATAGCGGGACAGGTTTTCCGAAGAAGGGTTGAGGCGGTCAAAGGGCGGGGTACGGGACAAGTCCTTGTGGTCCAACGCTTCCAGCACGGAAGCCAGGTCGCGTTTCAAATCGGAAAAATCCGCCAAAAGCTCCGTGTCCGGGGTCAGAACGCTGCCCTGCACCACGGCCTCCACGCTGAAATTGTGGCCGTGGCAGGCTTCGCACTTGCCCTGGTAATGGCGCAGCGCGTGGGCCGCCGCAAATTCGGAACGCACAGTCAAACGCCAGATGGGTGTGGACATGGTGGTTGGTCCTAGAATGCCGGGGGACGGGAGAAAACTTTTTTGCAAAAAAGGCTTCTCCCGTCCCCCGGCCCCCATCCCTCTTTCAAAAAATTTTGCCGGGGTGGGGAGCATTGCTTTAGGTTACGAGTGGCATATGGGTAAGCCCCGGACCCTCTCTTGTAAAGCTCTTTGGAGGAGGGAGGGGCCGGGGGAGGAAGAACCTTTTTTTTGCAAAAAGGGTTCTCCCTTCCCCCGATCCGTTCTCACTTACTTGGCGGCCTGTTCTTTCCAGAAGGCGGGCACGCCGAGAACCTTGAGGGGATCTTGGCCGGGGGCAAGGCCCATGAGCTTAAGCAGGTCAGGCTTGATGGCGTCCCACTGTTCCTTGGCCAGGGCCGCGCCCTGCTTGGTTTTGGCTTCGTCAAAGAGGCGGCTGAACACATAGTAGACCACGTGGCCTTCTTCCTTGGGGGTTTTCGCGCCCCAGCGCTTGGCCGCCAGTTGCCGCCACTTGCTGCCGTCCGGACTGACGGACTCGCGTTCGAACTGGGAAATCAGGTCCGCGTCGTGCACGTACTTGTCCAGGTCGGTTTCCGGCTCCGGGTACACGTCTTTCCAGGCGCCCTTGCGTTTGGCGGCCTCGTCCACGGAATCGCGGAAATACCAGTACCCGGTGGAGTGGGTGATGATGGCGGCCTGCATGTCGTCGATGTCTTTCTGGCTAAACCCACCGGCCCTTTTTAGGATATCACCGGCCACCACCGCGCCGGAAAGGTGGTGGATAAGGCCCAGGTTGGCGCCCACGGCCTTTTGGGAGAGCAGGGTGGTATCTTTATAGAACCCCGGCGACTTTTTGAAATAGCCCGCTTTTTTCAGCCGGGCCACCGTATCGCTGACCAGTTGGAGCTTGGCCGGGTCAGTAAGCACAAAGCTTTTGTCATCCTTGGCGATATTGTGCAGCAAATCCCCGGCCGGGGCCAACATGCGCAGGCGTTCCGGCTTTTTGTCGCGCACGGCCATCTGGTAGGCCAGGGCCGTGCAGACCCGGTTGTGCAGAATATCCTGGTCCGGGTTTTTCAGTTTGTCCTGGCTGTTTTTGATCATAGCGTCCATAAGCGGCTGGAGTCCGGGGTAGGCCTTCAGATACGCCTTTTCCAGGCCCAGGTAGGGCTCGGGCAGGGAATACCTGTCCTGGCTGGCCGCCAGGGCGGGCAGGGAGTTGAACAGGAACAAGACCATGCCAACGGCGGCAAACAGACGTTTCATAGGACCACTCCTGGAAAAAGTTGGGGAACTGAAAAAAGTACCGTCTGACAGCGGTTTTTACCGTAGCTCATTTTCCCCTCCTGATAAAGTTCTTTGGAAAGGGGAAGGAGGTCCGGAGGAAGGGGGAAACCTTTCCGTCTTGTTCCACTCCGGGGCCGGAAAGATGTTTGCGGCGGTGAACGCCGCAAACCCGGCCCCTGCGTTCCAGGGGCGCTGGCGCGCCTGGCCTTCACTGCGCTTCGGCCCCCTCTGGGGGTATAAGGTTTTCCCTTTTTTCGGGGCGTGATTACAGCACCCCGCTCAACAGCGCCGCCAACTCCGCGCAAACGACGGCGCTGCCTAAAAAGTCGCCGTTCAGGCCGCCGTGGCGGGCGGCAAGGCGGTTCAGGACCAGAACAACGAGAGTGGCCATGCCCAGACCGCGCAACGCGGTGGCTGGTCCGGCGAGCAAGAGCCCGGCCAGCACGGCCAGAAGGAGAGAAAGCAGGGCGGCCTTGCCGGAAGCGCCTGGCCGGATAAGGCGGCCCAGGGAGGAGCGGGGGTGGACGTCGGAAAAGGCGGCCAGGGGCAGAATCATGGCCCGGCCCAGAAGGGGAGCCCAGATGAGCAGGCCCCAGTCGGAACGGCTGAAGGCGGTTTGCAGCAGGATAAGCTGCCCGGCCAGGCCCAGGAACAGCCCTATGCCGCCGAACGCGCCCATGCGGCTGTCTTTGAGGATTTCCCAAAAACGTTCGCTGTCGGCGGCGCCGCCCCAGGCGTCGATGAGATCGGCCAAGCCGTCCCAATGTAAGCCGCGCGTAAGGTAGAGAGAAGCGGCCAGAAAAAGCCAGGCCTGCACCCAGGCGTGTCCGGCGGCCAGCCCGAAAAAGAAAGGCGCTGTGAGCAGCAGGCCCAGAATGCCCCCCACGGCCGGATACAGGGGCACGGACGCGGCCAGTTCCTCTTCCGTGCGTTCGCGGCCGGGCGCGAGGCGGGTCAGAAAGGCCAGAGCCGTCACCAAGCCCGTCACCAGGCCCGTGAGCAGCGGCAGGAAAACGCGTTGCATCATGGAGCGACTCTGTTGTGGCCGTGCAGGCAGGCCAGGGTGCAGCGCTGCCCCGCCTGGAGGCCCAGACGGGCGGCGGCGGAGTGCCCGTAGCGGGCCAGTTCCCAATACCCCTGGCTGCCCCGCAGCAGGCCGGTCTCGCCGGGGGGCAGCTCGGCGTAATGGCCCACCCGGTGCAGTTGGGCGGGCGGCCTTGCGGGCAGCAGCAGAACACAGGCAGGCGCGGGCGGCTCCCGGTCCGCGCGCAGGTTCAGAATGCAGTTGCCGAAACGGTCCACGTGCAACACGGCGCAGGCCAGGCCTTCCGGCATGGGGATGGGGTTCGCCCAGTCCGGCAGCGGCGGGGCCTCGGGCAGGGGGGAGCCGAGCCGCTCGGGAAAAACGCCTTGGGAGAGCGCCACCGCAAGCCGCGGGAAAACATCCCGGCCGTGAAAGGTCTCGCTGGCTGGCCGTTCGTCCGCAAGCGGGGAAAGCGTGAACCATTGCACGCCGCTTTCTTCCGCCATGTCCCGGCCCGCAAGGCTGAGCAGTCCGTTGCCCGGCCCCAGCAGCACGTGCCCCTTGCCGCCTTGCTGCACCACGCAGTGCATGGGGCGGCTGGAACCCACGCCGGGGTCCACCACGCAGAGAAAAAGACTGCGTTCCGGGAAATAGGAGCGGCTGGCGGCCAGAAACAGCGCGCCGCTGCTTATGCCGTGGGGCGGCACCCCATGCGTGAGGTCAAGAATGGGGACGTGGGGCGCAAGGGAATGCAGAACGGCGCGCATCTGGCCCGCGTAGGGGTCGTCCGTGCCGAAATCCGTGAGCAGGACAAAGGGGGCGGTCACCTGTCTCTGGCCGTGGTGATGTTGAAAGACAGGGCATAAAGGTGGTGGAAAAAGTCCACGTATTCCACGAACACGTGGTCCGGCACGAAAATACGGGCGGGCACGAAATTGAGTATGCCCCGGATGCCCGCTTCCACCAGCTGTTGCGCCACCTGCTGCGCCCAAGCGGGCGGGGTGGTGATAAGGCCTATGCGCGCGTTGAGCGCCTGGGTGCACTCCCTGAGGCAGCTGACGTTCTGCACGGTAATGCCCGCGATTTCCTCACCGACCTTTTCCGGGTCGCAGTCAAAAGCGCCGATAATGTGGTAGCTGCGCAGGGAAAAGTCGCGGTGGTTGAGCAGCGCGCGGCCGAGGTTCCCCGCGCCCACCAGCACGCAGTTCCAGGGGCGGTTGGCCCCCAGGGCCTGAGCTATGGAAGCCATGAGGTTGGTGATGTTGTACCCGACGCCGCGTACGCCGAATTCGCCGAAATAGGTGAGATCTTTGCGGATTTGAGAGGCGTTGACGGCGCAGGCTTTGGCCAGGGGTTCGGAGGAGATGACCGTGATTCCCTCTGTGTGCAGCTTTTCCAGCACTTCAAGGTAAATGGCCAGGCGTTGGATGGTGGCACGGGGGATATGCCTGGTTTTTGGGGCGGCCATAGGGGGACTCCGATTTCTTGAGGTTGCGCTCCTGCTCGTGGCAGCACCGCCCGTCCGCCCACGAAAGGCGGACGGGCGAAAAATGCCTTATCCGAAGGGCTTCATCAACAGCAGAATCAGGTTGATGACCAGGGCGTAAATGGCCAGAGATTCAATAAAGGCCAGACCCAGCAGCAGCATGGTGGTCAGCTTGTTGCTGGCTTCCGGGTTGCGGGCCACGCCTTCGCAGGCGCCTTTCAGGCCCATGCCCTGGCCTATGCCGCAGCCGGCGGCCGCAATGGCCATGCCGATGGCGGTGGCAAGGCCGATCAGGCCCAGGCCGAAGGAATCCAGCTTGGCGCCTTCGGCGGCAGCGGGAGCGGCGGCGGCCGCGTCGGCGGCCATGGCCACTCCGGCCAGGGCCACAAGGGCCATGGCGGCCAGGGTCACGGTAAGCAGTTTACGCATTGAAGACTCCTTGTCTTGTATGTTGTGGCGCGGATGGCGCCATTCCCCACGGGATTAATGGGCCTCTTCCAGAGCGCCCTTGAGGTAGATCATGGTCAGCATGAAGAAAATGAAAGCCTGCAGCACCTTGGCCAGCAGAAACAGGAAATAGACCGGGAAGGTGCTGATGACCGGGGCCATGAGAAAGAAAATCACCAGCGTGATTTCCTCGCCCCGGATGTTGCCGAAAAGACGGAGCGTGAGCGAAAGCGGCCGGGCCAGGTGGCTGATGATTTCCAGCGGGAACATCAGCGGCGCCAGCCAGGGCACGGGGCCGGTAAAGTGGTGCAGGTAGCCGAACTTCCAGCGTTTTATGCCTTCGTACTGGTAGTAGAAGAACACGAACAGCGCCATGGCCGCGTTGGTGTTGACGTTGGCCGTGGGCGCGTCGAAACCGGGCAGCAGGCCGAAAAGGTTCTGCACCAGAATGAAGAGGAAAATGCCGCAGAGCAGCGGAAAGAGCCTGCGCCCTTCCTCGCCTATGGTGCTGACGGTGAACTGCTCCAGTCCGTCAATGACGGTTTCCGCCACGTTCTGCACCCGGCCGGGGATGATGGTCAGCTTTCCGCGCAGGCAGGCGCCCACGCCGAAGAGCAGGCCCATGGCGCACCAGGTGTAGAACACGTGCTTGAACTCGATGGTCTTGCCGCCGATGGTGATCTGGTCGAGCCCGAGCAGGGTGGATATCAGTACCGGATGTGGAAGGTCGCCGGCCATATGTGTCTCCTAGAGCATTTTACTTTCGAGCAATTTCAAAGAGAAATTGTTCTAAAAAATAGGTCAAATCTGCTTCAAAAAGCGTCTGAAGCCCCAAACCGTCAACCCGGCCACCACCGTGGCCAGGCCCGCCAGCAGCGGGACCAGCGGGGCTTTCAGCCAGGCTATGCATACGAACAGCGCAAATCCCATACCCGCGAACCGGGCCAGAAAGGCCAGAAAGTTCGCCACCGCAAGGCTGCGCGTGTAATCGTGGCGCATGCTCCATTCCACGGAGCGGGCCAGCCACCACAAATTGCAGGCCGCCAGCGCCGCGCCCACCCCGAAATACAGGGGCCAGGCGGAAAACCAGAGCACAGCCAGCCCGAACGCCAGGGCCAGGCCCGTCACCAGAAGCTGCAGGCTCACGATGCGCCGCACATCGCCGTGCAGGAAACCCCGGCGGTAAAGGCGCTTTTCAATCTTTTCCAGAGCGTTCCCGAGCATCCAGTTCGTCCTGTTCGCGCATCAGGCGCTTGGCGTCGCGGTACACGTTCAAAAAACCGGCCGCAATGCCCAGGGGCAAAAAAATCCACAGCCAGAACCCGCTGTCCAGCCAGGAATCCAGCGCATAGCCTATGGCCCCGCCCGCGATAACGCCCGAAACCAGGTGCAGGCCCATGACGCTGGCGCGCGCCGCCGGCCCGGAAAAAAGCGAGCCGGACTTCTTGGGCGGCTTGGGATTGATCATAAAAGCTCCCGCGCCGTGCGGCGAAACCGTATCGTTCAACGCGGCACAGTACCACAGGGGGGGGGCAGCGTCAATTACAGGGCCGGAATGAGAGGGAAAAAGCGGTGCCCTTATACGGAAAATACGATACAGTGAGAAAAACCTCGTCACCAGGAGGCGCTATGAGCAGCATACTTTTTTCTCCCATGGATATAGGCGGCCTCACCCTTGCCAACCGCATCGTCATCGCGCCCATGTGCCAGTATTCGGCCTCCGAGGGCCGGGCAGGGGACTGGCATCAGATTCACTACGGCCACCTGGCCTTTTCCGGGGCGGGCCTGCTGATTATGGAAGCCACGGCCGTCGCCCCGGAAGGCCGCATCTCCCCCTTTGATCTCGGCATTTGGTCGGATGAGGCGGAGCACGCCCTGGACCGGGTGGTGCGTTCCGTGCGCGGCGTCTCCCGCATGCCGCTCAGCCTGCAACTGGGCCACGCGGGACGCAAGGCCTCCCACGCCCGCCCCTGGGAAGGCGGCGGGTTCCTGGGCCCGGACAAGGGCGGCTGGCGGCCCGTGGCCCCTTCCGGCATGCCCTTTGAGGCGGACGAGCCCGCGCCCCAGGCCCTGGACGAAGCCGGTCTGGCGCGCATCAAAACCGCGTTCCGCGACGCCGCCAAACGGGCCGCCAAACTCGGTTTTGATGCCGTGGAAGTGCACGCGGCCCACGGCTACCTTTTGCACCAGTTCCTCTCGCCGCTCTCCAACGTGCGCACGGACGGCTACGGCGGCACCCTGGCCGGCCGCATGCGTTTCCCGCTGGAAGTGGTGGAAACGGTGCGCGAAGCCTTCGGCGGTCCCGTGGGCGTGCGCATTTCCGGCACGGACTGGGTGCCCGGCGGCTGGCAGGTGGAGGACAGCGTCCTTTTTGCCGCGGAGCTGAAAAAGCGCGCCTGCGCCTACGTGCACGTTTCCGGCGGCGGCCTCAGCCCCCTGCAGACCCTGCGCACCGGTCCCGGCTACCAGATAGATATGGCCGACACAATCCGCCGGGAAACCGGTCTGCGTACCATCGGCGTGGGCCTTATCACCGAGCCGGAACAGGCCGAAACCATCGTCGCCTCCGGGCAGGCGGACCTGGTGGCCCTGGGCCGGGCCATGCTCTACGACCCCCGCTGGCCTTGGCACGCGGCCGCCCGTCTGGGAGCCAAAGTGGACGCGCCCCCGCAGTACTGGCGCTCCCAGCCGTACGTGGTGAAGGGATTGTTCGGGTAGGGGAAAAGAATGCCTCCGGCGGCCGGGGGAAGGGGAAAACCTTATACCCCCGGAGGGGGCCGGAGCGGTCTTCCGCACAGGCCAGGCCCGCCAGGGCCTATGGAGCGCAGGGGCCGGGCGTGATACCGCGTTTGCGGTAAAGCAATTTACCGGCCCCGGAGTGGACAAGGGCAGAAAGGTTTTCACCTTACCCCGGA